>NZ_JACJTJ010000026.1:0-64144 GCF_014698605.1 Synechocystis sp. FACHB-383
ATGAGTTGACCAAGCTTTTTAATAAAGTTAATGAGCTAGATCGATTAAGATATTTGGTCAATTCATGGGACATATTCTGCCATTCATCTGCCTAGATTGATGGAAGAGGGATATTTATGCTTAACAGAGCGGCTAAGGTATCTGAGTAGCACAGCAAAATTTTTACGTAAGTATTGTGACTGTTTCATCTGTATCAAGTTAATTGGAAATTTGCTGTCAATTGTTTAGTTATCCCTGACATTATCATTGTTTTTCTTTCTCTCTTTCTTGATAAAGTAGCCATTTTTTCTCCTAGTAATTTTCATTTTCTTGAATCTATAGCATAGAGTGGCAGGGGTCACACCAAACTTTTGAGCCCTTTCGATCAATGGGGTGTGGGGATTTTTTTCGACGTCTTCTTCTAATTCCTTCACATCTATTTTTCGGCGGCGATTTTCCACCTTGGTGGGGGCTAAATCTTCCCTGCCCAACCAACGATAAATGGTTGCCTTGCTGACTTTGAATGTTTTAGCTGCTTTGGTTACACCACCGCCTTCTTCTATGAACTGTATAACCTTCAATCGCAAATCAAGACTATAGGACATAATTGTTTTGATGACAGATAAATTGACGAATTATTTTGTCCCATGGTAGCATAACTGCCTCATTCTTAGTTAAAATAAGTCCACTGGTTGGCATTCTAACCTTGACCATGAAGATGTTGAAATAATTTTGCCCAAGCCGTTGATCAAATCTGTGAATGTTCAACAAACTACGCTGCTAAAAATTGACTGAGCCAATCCTTTAATATCCAAGTAGCCCGGCAATCATCTTCGTTGTAACGCAAAATCAATTCTAAAAATTGGCGATCGCCACTGGTCAACCAATTATCATACCAACAGACTGATTGGTCGCCGCTGGCCTGGGCATCCCGCCACTGAAAACCCAACCAACTAGCTAAGGATTTGAGGGAATAACTTTCCACTGGACAAATCACATGGTTGGTGACGTAGTGATGCAAATCTACGCATTGATCTAACATTTGTTCCCGCAATTTAGGCGGTGTGCCGTAGAGTTTACCCAAGCGCTTGATGGTTTCCCGTTCATATTCGGAGAAATGATAAATAGGAGCATCGGGATAACTTTGAATTAAATCAATAAACTCTTGCCAAATAATGCCTTCTTCTTCTGGATTATGGGCCAAAAAACCATAGAATTTTTCCGTTTTTTCCTCTCGATTCACCACCACTACCCCCAGCAAATAATCCAAATTTCGTTCTGGTTCCGCTTCGATGTCGAAGTATAATTCCACCGTCGCCTGGGGCAGGGGGGCGGCCTCTGTGGTTTTTAAGAGAGGGCGTTTTTCCACCAAGGCCAAGGCCTGTTGCTGTAACTGCCTGGCGATCGTCGAGCCCATTAATTCCCCCACCTGGGCCGCCTGGAGTCGGGCTAGGGAGTCAATGGTCAAGACTCCCACCATTTGCAAGGATTCATAGCGGCTGGGGGTGACTCCGGGGACGAGGGAAAGGTGTTGCTGCTCCTGGGCAATGGCGTAGCAATGGTCATACCAGTGGCAGAGATTACACCGTTGGCGGGAAATAAATACCTCCGGCTCCCGTTGATGAATTAGGGTTTGCACACAGTCGGCTAGGGTTTGGTGAAAGCGGGGCAACCATTCCCACAAATCCACCGAGTAAGAATTACCCCGCCGCAGAATAATTTCCACCCAACGGGGCAACGATCCCTGATGCACTGCTAACAACTGGGCATAGAAAGCGGCTAAAATCTTGTATTCTGGTTTTGGCCGACGGCCTAACTGGATACTCACTGGCCGATATTGCCAGGGGCCCCAACGGGATTCACCGGCAATTTTAACCAACAGATGGGGATGGCCCAACAATTCCAGTACTGGCAAATGGCCGTTATTGTCGGTGTTTAAATTGACCGGCAGACTGTGGTAAAGATAACCCCGAAAAATGCAATCCACTCCCTGGGCCATTAAGGTTTTAGTTTCCTGGGCCCGCTCCTGGCCTAGGTGGGTGGGGGTTTCCGGTTCCCGGTAATGGGGAAACTGTTCTTCCAGAACTTCTTGGATATGTCTCTGGCTTTCTTGGCGTAGTTTGAGCAAAAAATCCCGCTCCGGGCGGCGTTCCTCACTGGAGCCGTGGGTGTTGAGATAGGCCCGGCGTTGACAACGTTTATAGTCCAGCAGGAGGGTATCGGTAACTAGCATAGGGGCCCAGTTCCTGGCGGACGGCAATTATTTAGGGTGGTTATTCCCCAATGGTTTTGATGCTGGCGGGGAAATTCACTGAGATCATCCACAAAGTTCACAAGTCTAGAGATTTTGCCCAAGTTAACCCCCATTATTCTATGAATCCGAAAAAAGTTGCAGAAGTCCTGCCCCACCAGGGATGATGTTAACTTGTTGCTCAACTATGTCTCCCGTCGGTAAAGTTTATTCTCCATGACCACCCTGACCCCTTTTATCCCCTTAAATTTCCCGATTACGGCGATCGTTGGCCAAGAAGCGATCAAACTAGCCCTACTACTAGGGGCGATCGATCCGGGGCTCGGGGGCATTGTAATTGCAGGACGACGGGGCACGGCGAAATCGGTCATGGCCAGGGCAATTCACACCCTGTTACCCCCCATTGAAATTATTAAGGGCAATCGTTACCAGTGCGATCCGAAAAATCCTGGCACTTGGGATGATGAAACCCTGGAAAAATTTGCCGATGTTCCCCTGGATCACTTGGAAACCCAAGTTATTCCCGCTCCCTTTATCCAAATTCCGTTGGGGGTAACGGAAGATCGATTACTGGGGTCGGTGGATGTGGAAAAATCCGTTAAACAGGGGGAAGCGGTATTTCAACCGGGGTTATTGGCCCAGGCCCACCGGGGAGTTTTATATATCGACGAGTTGAATTTGTTGGACGACCAAATTGCCAACCAATTACTAACGGTGCTAACGGAAGGCAAAAACCAGATTGAACGGGAGGGCATTAGTTTTCAGCATCCCTGCCAACCTTTATTGATTGCCACCTATAACCCCGAAGAGGGGCCGTTGCGGCGACATTTACTGGACCGCATTGCGATCGCCTTGAGTGCAGACGGTATTTTGGGATTGGATCAACGGGTAGCAGCGGTGGACCAGGTGCTAGCCTATGCCGATTCTCCCATTAGTTTTATTGACCAATACGACGCTGAATTGGACGACCTCAAAACCACCATCATTTTGGCCCGGGAATGGCTCAAGGAAGTAAGTCTAACCTCGGAGCAAGTGGGTTACTTAGTGGAGGAATCGATCCGGGGGGGACTCCAGGGCCATCGGGGAGAATTGTTTGCCATGCGGGTAGCTAAGGCGATCGCCGCTTTGGATGGACGCAGTGATGTGCAGGCTGATGATCTACGGCAAGCAGTGGAATTAGTGATAGTGCCCCGCAGTGTGTTGATGGATAATCCCCCTCCCCCAGACCAGGCGCCACCGCCCCCCCCACCGCCCCAAAATCAGGACGAAGGGGAAGACGAGCAAGAAGACCAACAGGACGACAAGGAAGACGACAAGGACAATGAACCGGAAGCAGAGCAAGAGCCCCCCAGCATCCCGGAAGAATTTATTTTTGATCCGGAAGGGGTCAGTCTAGATCCGTCGGTGCTGTACTTTGCCCAGATGGCCCAAAAACAGGGTAAATCCGGTAGCCGTTCGGTAATTTTCTCCGATGACCGGGGTCGTTACCTCAAACCAATTTTGCCCAAGGGAAAAGTACGCCGCATTGCCGTGGATGCTACATTGCGAGCCGCTTCCCCCTATCAAAAATCCCGCCGCCTACGCCATCCCGATCGCCAAGTAATTGTCGAACAAGGGGATATTCGGGGTAAAAAACTGGTACGGAAAGCGGGGGCATTGATTGTCTTTTTGGTGGATGCGTCCGGCTCCATGGCGTTGAACAGAATGCAGGCTGCTAAAGGGGCAGTGATGCAATTGCTCACGGAAGCCTACGAAAATCGAGATCAAGTTTCCCTCATTCCCTTCCAGGGAGAAAATGCCGAAGTTCTCCTGCCCCCCACCCGCTCCATTGCCATGGCCAAAAAACGGCTGGAAACGTTGCCCTGTGGCGGTGGTTCTCCCCTTTCCCACGGCTTAATGCAGGCGGTCAATGTGGGCATGAATGCCAAACGCTCCGGGGATATTGGCCAAGTGGTAATCGTGGCCATTACCGACGGTCGGGGCAACATACCTCTAGCCCGTTCCCTAGGAGACGAAATTCCTGAGGGGGAAAAGCCAGATATTAAAGCAGAATTGTTGGAAATTGCTGCCCGCATTCGGGGTTTAGGTATGCAATTGTTGGTTATCAATACGGAGAAAAAGTTTGTTTCCACCGGCTTCGGTAAGGAATTAGCCCAGAAAGCTGGGGGTAAATATTATCAATTACCTAAAGCCACTGACCAAGGTATTGCTTCTATGGCCCGCCAGGCGATCGCCGATATGCAATAAAATCTCATCTACGATCGGGTATCAATAAAACTTATCAACTGCTGAACAGGGGAGTTTGCCCTATGAGCGAACAGGAACAAAATAAATACATCAATCAATTGAGAAGTTAATTGATCAATGCTGTAGAGAGAATAAAAACCCTTGAGTTAGATGTGAAACCAGACGGGCGTATAAGTGAAGTCTTTTCGGTTATGGAAAAGCATATGGACGCTCGGTTTGATCAGTTTGATCATTTGATCATCTAGAATCACGATTAGATCGAATGGATCATCAATTCAATCAACTGCAGGCAAAGTTAACGATTATTCTGGACGCAATTACTGGCATCAGTGATTTAACCGAAGAATAAGACAGTCTGATTTCACAGGCGATCGCCAACATGGAATAAAAGTAACTTTCTGAAGGATAAGAGTAATATGCAAAGCCGAATAACCATCCAGATATTTGTAGTGGTAAACCTGCCATTGCCGTTCAAGACTTCTGATTTTTAATTTATCAATCTTGGTTTAATTTACCACAGCTAAATGGGTTAATTCCTCACTAGCCAGTCCGCTGATTGTACCGCCTAAACTTAAAACTTCTGTCAAAAAGGCGATCGCCTCTGGGGTGATAATTTCTCCAGGAACAAGGACGGGAATACCGGGGGGATAGGGACAAAGCAGACCGGCACTAATTTGCCCAATGGCTTCATTAACTGGTACCAATTTTTGGGCATTGTAGGCCGCCCGACGGGGAATCATAGCCAGGTTTGTACTAGGTAACGCAGGTAAAGTTAAGTGAAAAGGTTGTTGAAAATTTGTGGGAGCCAATCGAGTTAAGGCTTGCAATAAACGAGCTAAATCCTGGGCTTGATTGCCAATGCTGACAATGAAACTTAGTTGTCTTAGGGTGGGCAGTTCCGCCGTAATTTGAAACTTTTCCCGCAACAGATCATCTAACTCAAATCCTGACATTCCCCAGGGGGTAACATCCACAGTGATGCGGGTGGGATCGAGAGTCAAAGCTCCGGGGCTAGGTTGAGCAATTTCTAATAAATTTAGTCCAGTAATTTGCTTTAATTGTTGTCGGTAATGGAGGGTAAATTCCCACACTTCTGCCATCATTTCCCGACCAACATTGGCCATTTGGTGCCGGGCACTATCGAGGGAGGCGAGTAAAATATAACTGGGGCTGGTGGATTGAATTAATTGTAAACATTGGCCAATTCTTTGGGTGTTAATCAAATTACCTTGGACGTGGACCATGGCGCACTGGCTTAAAGCGCCCAACATCTTATGGGTGGATTGAATGACAATATCTGCCCCTAATTCTAGAGCGGGTCTAGGTAAGGATGGATGGAAAGCAAAATGGGCACCGTGGGCTTCATCAACAATGACTGGCAGGTTAACTCCATGACTTAACTCAATTAATTTTTGTAGGTCTCCTACAACGCCATGGTAGGTAGGATGGAGCAAAAATACCGCTTTCGCATCCCCATGTTCTTGTAATGCTTTGCTCAGGGTTTCTGACCTAATTCCCAGGGCCAAATCCCAATCGGGGTTAACTTCCGGTTCTAAAAATATTGGTACGGCTCCGGCATGGATGACTCCGGCGATCGCCGCTTGGTGCACATTCCGAGGCAGAAGAATTTTATCCCCATCCCCACAGGTGGCCAAAATTGCCGCCACAATGCCTGCCGTAGAACCGTTAACGGAAAACCAGGTTCGTTCTGCTCCCCATAAGTCCGCCGCTAACTCTTGGGCCTTGGCGATCGCCCCACTGGGAGCAAAGAGATTGTCCAACTCTGGTAATTCCGGCAAGTCAGCTTGAAACAGGGCTGGCCCTAGCCATTGTTTGAATCCAGGGGCAATACCCTGACCCCGTTTATGGCCCGGTGCGTAAAAAGGCGTGTCCCGCTGTTGGGCAAGGTTTTTCAGCGTATTCGCTAGGGGCAAATCCTGTTGATCTAAACTAGCCATTACAGATCAGGGAAGACAGTTTGCACCGCCGATTGCACTAATTTTCCTGCTTGGACATTAACTCCCTTGGCTAAGGGTAAATCATTTTCCCAAGCTTTTTCCCCTAGATTGGCCAGTTTCAACACATAGGGCAAAGTACTGTTATTTAAAGCTTGGGTAGCTGTCCAGGGAGCGGCTCCAGGCATATTGGGAATACCCACATGGACTATCCCCACCTCCACATAACTGGGCTCACTGTGGGATGTTACCCGTAAGGTTTCTACACAGCCCCCTTGGTCGATCGCCACATCCATAATTACTGCCCCTGGTAACATTTGCTCCACTTGGGATCGGGAGACCAGCACAGGGGCTTTTTTTCCAGTTACCAACACCGCTCCAATTAACAAATCGGTGTGGGGTAGTAAATTATCAATCTCGCTGGCATTGCTATAGCGCAGATCCACCCTGGAGCCGAACAATTCTCCTAATTGGTTTAAACGATCCACATTAACGTCCAAAATAGTTACCATGGCCCCCAGCCCGATCGCCATTTTGGCCGCCTCCGTACCGACAACGCCGCCCCCGAGGATAGTCACTTGTCCTGCTTTGACTCCGGGCACGCCCCCCAATAAAACTCCCCGGCCACCCTGTTGCTTTTCCAGGTAATGGGCCCCCATTTGCACCGCCAACCGCCCGGCAATGCGACTCATGGGAGCCAACAACGGCAATTGACCATTGGCTAGTTCCACCGTTTCGTAGGCGATCGCCGTAATGCCGGATTTAATTAGAGCTTCGGTCAGGGCACGTTCCGCTGCTAAATGGAGATAGGTGAACAACAACTTCGGCAGGGTTAAATATTCATATTCCCTGGGTAGAGGCTCTTTCACCTTCACCACCAATTCCCTCTGCCAAGCTTCTTTGGCCGTTGCCACCAAATGGGCTCCCACCTTTGCATAGGCCCCATCGGGGAAACCAGAACCTACTCCGGCCCCTTGTTCCACAAAGACCTCATGGCCCTGGGCCACCAATGCTCGCACACTACTGGGGGTCAGCCCCACCCGAAATTCCTGGTCTTTAATTTCCTTGGGAACACCAATTTCCATACCGATCTCTGCAAGGGGGATACTATGCCAACCCCCCTATTAAATCAGACATTTCCACCGATGCCATGGACTATGACTGCAACTAGGGATTGGCCGTAAATTCCCTTAAAATAGTAAGTCTGCTTAGATCAACAAAATCATTGAGAGGTTTGCCTTGCTAACATTGGGGGTCAACATCGATCACGTAGCCACTATTCGCCAAGCCCGTCAAACGGTGGAGCCAGACCCGATCGCCGCCGCTGTGTTGGCCGAACTAGCTGGAGCCGATGGCATTACCGCCCATTTACGGGAGGATCGTCGCCACATCCAAGAACGAGACGTGGAAATATTGCGCCAAACGGTGCGTACCCATTTAAACCTAGAGATGGCTGCCACCAAGGAAATGGTGGAAATTGCCCTCCAATTAAAGCCAGACTACGTCACCCTCGTACCGGAACGGCGGGAAGAGGTCACCACGGAAGGGGGCCTAGATGTGGCCGGTAATTTGAGTTATCTAGCTGGAGTAGTAGACCAACTGCAAGGGCAAAATATCCCCGTCAGCCTCTTCATTGATGGTGATCCTCCCCAACTAAAAGCCGCCGCCCAAACTGGAGCCAAATTTATCGAACTGCATACGGGTAAATATGCCAATGCCCCCACTGCCGACGACCAAGCCCATGAATTGGGCACCCTGGCGATCGCCTGTGATATTGCGCTGGAACTGGGGCTACGCATCAATGCCGGCCATGGACTGACCTATTGGAATGTGCGCCCTGTGGCGGAATTACCGGGCATGGAAGAATTGAACATTGGCCACAGCATCATGAGCCGAGCCATTCTGGTAGGTATAGAAAGGGCGGTGCGGGAAATGAAATTGGCCATGTTGGGCCTGCCATTTTAGCGTCAAGCCCATGGTAGGGTGGAAAGTTGGGCATTAACAGCCCTCTCCATTGGCATAGTCAGTTAGTATTTATTAGTTATAAAACAAGTTATATGGCTACCTATTATTACGCTTTGGCAAGTCAGAAGTTTCTCCTGGAAGAGGAACCCTTTGAAGAAGTACTCAAAGAACGGCGGCGGGATTATGCTGAAAAAAATAAGGAAATTGACTTTTGGCAAGTAATTCAACCAGCCTTTATCAATGCACCGGAACTGACAGAAGCGAAGACAAAAGCTCCCGAAAAAAATGTAGCGATTATTTCCACTAATAAGTCTTTTATTGTTTGGGTAAAACTGCGGTTGGAATACGTTTTAATCGGGGAATTTGAAGCGCCCTCCGATACCATTCCTGACCCCCTGGCCTCCCTGGGTTAGGGCAGCTTTTACAACTACAACACGAGCTAACTAATCGTATTCCAGTAAGCTCCAAAACTGGTTACTGCCGGGAAAGTGGGCCGCTACGGTTACGTTATCAAAGCTAATGATCTCCGAGCCGGTGAAAATATCTCCTGTGCGATTAAGGGGAATTAGTTCCCTTCGATTTTCGTCCACCAATACCACTGTTTCTGCCCCCGGCACTTGAATCTGGAAATAGCTGGCCTGGTTTTGGGGTAAAGTCCGCCCCAGGGGAGAAATTAATCGCACTTGCTTTTCGCTAAACGTCCCATAGGTGCGGGGAAATTGTTGTCCTACTCCCTGGGCGGTCACATCGTAGGCGATCGCCTGGTAATAGGTTTCTTCCTGGGAATTTTTGCTCAGAATTAATAACTGATAATCTCCTGGTTGGGGAAAGGCGGCATTGACTGTCACCTGCCCCCGGTGATTTTGGCTGAGGGTATATTGCTTATCCAGGGGCTGGCCGTTGTTATCCATCAATTGGGCCAGCACTTGCACATCGCTACCTGTGCGGAGGGTCACTTCCAAATCCCCGCCGGCCACAATGTTATTTTTCTTGTGACTGACCAACGCAATGCCATCTCGGAAAAATCTGGGGGTGAGGGCTGGCATGGTATCAAACGTTTGGCGATCGTAGGTTTGGGACAGTAACTGCCATTGGCTTTCCCGGGGAAAGTGGCTAACAATTAACTGTTCCGGCGGCGTGGCGAAATAGGTCGGGTTAAATTTAGCCTCAAATTTACCGTCATTAACAATGCCCGCTCCCCAGGTGGTATCAAGTAAATACCATTGGCCGTCAATGCTGACCCCATTCCAAGCATGGTTAACGTCGGGGTCATCCCCCACAATTACATCTCCCCCTTTGGCAAAGCCTTCAATAATTACCACGTCTAGCCCCAATTCCTTAGCCAGGGCCTGATACAAATTGGAGTAACCAGAGCAGATGGTTTCCCCCCGAGCAAGCACCGTCTCCGGTCGGAGGTCATCAATGTTGCGGGTTTCGGCCATGGGCACGTCGTAGGCAATATTTTGGGTAATCCAGCTATAGGCTAAGCGGGCTTTTTCCCAGTCATTGTTGGCCAAGGGACTGATTAAGGCAGCCAATTCTTTAACGGAATTACCTTGGTAAACAATTGTACGAGCCAAATTATCTAACCTTTCTCCTCCATCTCCAGAAAAAGATGCAGTATTACCGGCAATGGGATTGTCCACCCGTTGGGTTACTACAAGGGTTTTGGGGTTAATGCCCTGGGGCAACTTATCGGCGATCGCCCCTAGGTTAACGGGCGGCAAACTTTTGGAACCACCGCTGGGGCTGAAATACCACATGGCTCCCCCCACCAAACCCAGCAGTATCATTCCCATCACCAAACCGCCCTTAGAAGATTGGCGGGGCTTAACTTTCTGATAACGGCGAACGGAGTGGGGTTGGGAACGGTGAGAGGCCACGGAATTACAAAACTAGTGGTAAGGGTAAAATTTTTGAAAGAAAGGGAAAAATAAGTGTTACATATTTATTTCAGAGAAGAATAGATTTTATGTTTTTTTATGATAATTCTGTAAGTCATTGAGAAATACCAAGTCTTTGTCTCACTTCATCCCAACTTGATCCAGTGGTCGTGTCCTGTTGATAGTTTGCCAATCTGCTATCAAGCTCTTGCTTTTGAGCATCCATCAAAAATAACTTATCGTCACAATCCAAAATGCTGTCCCAGAGGTCTTCCGCAAGTTGAATGCGTTCAGCGATGCTGAGTTGAGAAACTTCGAATTTGAGGAGGGGATGACTGTTCATAGTCTATGGGGGTTTTGCAAGTCGCATAGGAATGGTCAACAGATTGTTAAAAAATTACACTGTTCACCAATCCTAGCAATGGAACTTCTATGCAGTTTAGACGGTACTGATCGCCATAAAAACTAGTTTTAAGCTCCGACAAATTTGAGGGAAACACCGTTCATACAATAGCGCTTGCCGGTGGGTTGGGGGCCATCGTCAAAAACGTGACCTAGATGGCCGCCGCACTGACTGCAATGGACTTCGGTGCGGGTCATAAAAAAGGAGCGGTCGGTGGTGTAGCCCACTGCCCCTTCAATGGGTTGGTAAAAACTGGGCCAGCCCGTACCAGAGTCAAATTTAGTTTCCGAGGTAAACATGGGGGTGCCGCAACCCGCACACTCATAAATACCGGCTTTGTAGTTTTTGTCCAGGGGACTACTGCCGGCCCGTTCGGTGCCATGTTTACGCAACACTTTGTAAGCTTCCGGGCTCAACTGGGCTTGCCACTCGGCATCGGTTTTGGTGATGGGGAAGGTTTCTTGAGTCTTAGTCATGGGTAGAGGTTGCTGTTGTTTCGACTGGGCGGATCCTAAATACTGAGAGAGCCAGATGCCCCCTAGGGAGGCGGTGCCTACTTCTAAAAGGTAACGTCTTTTCATGGTGAAAGTTGGATGGGTGAGGTACGGGAAACTTAACTGGTGGGATTACGAAGTTGGGCAGTTTGTACGGTTAGGCTTAAACGGCGATCGCCTCGGAGCAGTTCAAGTTTGAGAGCTTTGTTTAGACCGGCTTGTTCTACTATGCGCTGGAGGCGGGCACCATCGCTAATGGGGGTACCGTCCACCGCCACAATTACATCTCCCCGACGGATACCGGCCCTTTCAGCAGGGGTTCCAGGGAGTACCTGCATTACCAAAATG
Organism: Synechocystis sp. FACHB-383; assembly: GCF_014698605.1. Lineage (NCBI taxonomy): Bacteria > Bacillati > Cyanobacteriota > Cyanophyceae > Synechococcales > Merismopediaceae > Synechocystis > Synechocystis sp. FACHB-383. The sequence continues at coordinate 11,526 of NZ_JACJTJ010000026.1, forward strand.
CCATTCACTTCCGGAATAATGAAAGGGGAGTTGGGATTACGATTATTTTGCTGGGCTTGGTCCACCGTGATATTCATCATTTGCACCCCAATGTAGGGATGGGGGACCGTACCACCAGCGGCGAGAGTATTTTGGATCGCTTTAGCTTGATCAATGGGAATGGCAAACCCAATCCCAGTGGCATCAGCTCGGATGGCGGTATTAATACCAATCACTTCTCCCCGGGCATTGAGCAAAGGGCCACCGGAATTACCAGGGTTAATGGCGGCGTCAGTTTGGATAAATTCCACCCGCTTATCAGGAATCCCCGCCTGGGCAGCCGATCGCCCAAGGGTGCTAATAATTCCCAGGGTAACTGTGTTATCCAGTCCCACCGGATTACCCACGGCGATCGCCCAATCCCCCACTTGGAGATTACCGGAAGTGCCAAGGGGGGCCACTGGTAGGGCGGAACCCTGGGGCTCAATTTTCACCACGGCCAAATCTGTCACTTCATCGGTGCCCCGCACTTGGCCGTCAAAGGTACGACCATCCCGCAGAGTCACCACCACTTTACTAGCGCTATTCACTACATGGGCATTGGTGAGGATGATGCCGCTGTTGTCGATAATGAAGCCACTACCTTGGCCAGCAATGCGTCTTTCTCGAGGAGGCACAGGGAAAGATCTACCAAAAAATTCCTGGAAAAATGGATCATCCAAAATGGGGTCGGTGCGACGGGTTACCACCGTTTCCGTGTCAATGCGCACCACCGCTGGTCCAGAACGGGATACGGCCGCCGACACAAAGCTTTCTGTACTAATGGGCACCGATGCCTGGGCTGTGACCATGGAAGTTGGGGTCAAGTCGTCCGCCGCTGCCACCCCATGGGGCAAATTGACGATACCAAAAGCAGTGCCCACTGCAAAAGCCAATAAGTAACCGCCGATGCGGCGTAACCAGGTGGGATATTTCATCGTCTCCAAATACGCATTAGCAAGGATTTACAGAAATTTTCACTATTTGCCATTTTAACAGGGGCGATTTTACCTAAGAGTCTGTTCAAAAAGCTTTTCCACACCCTTAATTTTTGGGCGATGACCAGCCCCAGCAAACTTTAGGGACTGGCATGGAGTTTTTTCAACGGTTTCTTAGGATGGATCGACCCAACCCTGGATAGGTTGGGGTTTAATGCCCCAAAGGCTAGTTTTTCCTGAGTTTATCCCCCGTGATAGGCTGATGGGGGGAGGAATCAGCCAGTCTGGCAACCTGCTACGATCGCCTCCTACCAAACGGCCCTGTTTCCCTTTGCATGACTGCATTACCGCCATGGCAGAACCCATTTCCCTGTTGTTAGTTGATGATGAACCCGGTGTACGGGAATCCGTGCAGGCATTCCTAGAAGATAGTGGTGATTTTAAGGTGGACTTAGCAGCCAATGCCACAGAAGCTTGGGACTACCTCCAGCACCATTTGCCCGCCTTGGTAATTTCCGACATTATGATGCCCCAGGTGGATGGTTATCAGTTTTTGCAAAAGCTCCGAGAAGATGCCCGCTTCCAATCCCTGCCGGTGGTGTTCCTGACGGCCCGCGGTATGACTGGCGATCGCATTCAGGGTTATCAAACTGGCTGTGACGCTTTTCTATCCAAGCCCTTTGACCCCGATGAGTTGGAGGCGATCGTCCGCAATTTGCTAGCCCGCCAACAGGCCAGTAGCGATGCGGGCAGTGAGTCGGCTAAGCTGCAGGAAATTTACCAAGAAATCCGCGCCTTGAAGGAGCAAATTGGCCAACCCAGTGGCATCCACACCACCCCATCGCCGATCAAGCTGGATTTTACCCCCAGGGAACAGAGCGTTTTGGATTTGGTTTCCCAGGGCTTAATGAATAAGGAAATTGCGGCCCAGTTAAAGACCAGTGTCCGCAACGTCGAAAAGTATGTAAGTCGTTTATTTACCAAAACTGGTACCAATAGCCGCACTGAGTTGGTTCGTTTTGCCCTGCAACACGGCTTGACGGAATAGCTCTGACAAGTTCGCAGCTATCGATTGAACCGGTCTTGTTTGATTTTTCCCAAGGTACTATGTCTGAAAATTTTGCTGTTGCTACGCCGGTGCGGGTAGGAATTGTCGGTACTGGCTATGCGGCCCAACGCCGAGCGGAAGTTTTCCAAGGCGATCGCCGTAGTCGGTTGGTCAGCTTTTGGGGGAACAGTGAGGCCAATACGGCTAAATTTGCGGATACTTTTGGGGTTAGTCCCCGGCAATCTTGGCAGGAATTGGTTAATGACCCAGGGATAGATTTAGTACTCATTGCCACCATTAACCAGCTCCACGGGGCGATCGCCGAAGCGGCCTTGCAGGCGGGCAAGCATGTGGTGTTGGAATATCCCCTGGCTCTGACCTATGCCATGGGCAAAAAATTACAACAATTAGCCCAGGAAAAGGACAAATTACTCCATGTGGAACATATTGAACTGTTGGGGGGAGTACACCAAGCCATTCGCCAAAACCTAGGCAAAATTGGCGAGGTTTTCTACGCCCGCTACAGCACCATCATGGGACAAAATCCTGCTCCCCAGCGCTGGACTTATCACCATCAACAATTCGGCTTTCCCCTGGTGGCGGCCCTGTCCCGCATCAGCCGATTCACCGATTTATTCGGTACGGTGCAGAAAGTGGATGCCCAATGTCGTTTTTGGACCCAACCTGATCCAGATTATTTTCGCGCTTGTTTAGCAACAGCTTATCTTCAGTTTGACTGTGGCTTAAAAGCGGAGGTTATCTACGGCAAAGGGGAAGTGTTTCATCAGAGCGAGCGGACTTTTACCCTCCACGGCGATCGAGGTACTCTGATTTTCGTCGGGGAAACAGGGAAGCTAATTCAGTCCCAAACGGAAACTGAAATTACCGTTGGTAGTCGTCGGGGACTGTTCAAACAGGATACGGAAGGGGTGTTGGATTATTTAACCACGGGTAAACCCCTCTACGTGGATTTAGATGCAAGTTTATATGCTTTGCAAGTGGCGGATCTCTGTGCCCAAGCTTGCCAAAATACCATGGCAAATTAACTGGGTTTGGTTTAATTCAATAAGCATTAACCAAACAAAAATTGGCAGATATAAACCGCCGAAAAAATGCCCACTACGTCGGCCATTAACCCCGCCAGAAGGGCATAGCGAATTTTTTTAATGCCCACTGAGCCAAAGTAAACCGCCAGTACGTAAAAGGTGGTTTCCGTAGAGCCAAACATAGTGGCCGCAGTTTTAGCAGTGAGAGAATCCGGGCCATGTTCCTTCACCAAATCCGCAAACAAGCCAAAGGAACCACTGCCGGAAAGGGGACGCATTAAGGCCAAAAGCAAGTTATCGGGCGGAAAATTGATCAAGCTTAATACTGGACTAAGCACCGTCAGCAACAGATCCAGCATGCCGGAAGCTCGAAACATGGCGATCGCCACTAGCATAGCCACCAGGAAAGGAATAATGCGCACGGCAATGGTGAAACCTTCCTGGGCTCCATCGACAAAAACTTCGTAAACTTTGACTTTTTTGACTACTAGGCCATAAAAGGGAATGCCACAGAGCAAAAAGGGAATAACATATTTTGCTCCGGTGTTAAAAATATCGGCGACGGATTCGAGCATCAAATATCTGGGCCAACAACAGGACTTCCATTGACGCATCAAGACGGGCAATTGTTGCAGATTAGATGGAACAACCGAAGTTTGCATTTTGAGCACCGACTAGTTGATATTTAGATTCAAACTCCTCTTGCTTGATTCTGATCTATCCACTAGAGCTCGGAAAATAAGCCGTTTTTAAACAAGGCTTTGGACGCAAACCTTTTTTCATTTGCTAGAATCATAGTCAAGAAGCTTTAGGATATGCTTTAAAAGTTCGCCCTAGCCCCTGTTTTTTTGTAAAACCAGACATTTTTTTTAAGCACTGGAGTATTTAGAGCCTGTTTGTAAAGTCTTGTTTTGCCCCCTAAAGCTCCGGCAATACTCAGGGACTTTGCCTCTGTTTCCCCCCAAATTTGGCGGGTCAGGGGGGCTTTTCAAACACGTTCTTAGAGGAAAAGCTAAAACTTTGTAAACAGACTCCTAGATCGGGAAAGTCCAATGTCCAATGCTACCAAATTGCCCACTAAAATTTACGAGCTTGACTTCTATCAATGGATAGAAAATACCATTAATCAGATCCACCAAGGAGATATTGACAGACTAGACTGGCAGAGCTTAGTGGAGGAGTTACAGGATTTGGGCAACGAACAGAAGCATCAGTTAGAGAGTCGCTTGTTGGTCATTTATGAACACTTACTAAAATTAGCCTATTGGTCACAGGAGCGGGAATACAATCAAAGGGGATGGAAAGTGACAATTTTGGAACAGCGGAAACAACTCAAACGTTTGCTCAAACGTAGTCCTAGTTTGAGGCCTTATTTTCGAGAAATTGCCCAAGAAATTTATGAAGATGCTCGGCAAATCACCAGTCTCAAGACTGGCTTAAATGAGAATTTATTTCCCCCAGAACCTATTGCTACGATGGAAGAAATTTTGGCTGAAGACTGGCTGCCAAATTTTAGCGACTAATCAGAGTATTTTTTAGCTGATCTGAATGTCAAGATAAAGTTGTCCAAGAAAAGTTTATAGAATTTTTAAATTTATAGATTTGCCCCTTCTTCGATGGTCGATATGGGTGGCAAAGCAAAGATTTTTAATCGAGCCAAAAGTTTAGCTGCAATAATGGCTGTGACGGTGGAACAAGTGGTAGCTAAAATAGTGGAGAAAAAAATGTCGTTGGCCGCAGTGCCCATTAGGCCCACCACCGTAGCAGGCAAAATTAACTGCACACTAGAGGTATTAATGGCCAAAAACATACACATGGCATCAGTGGCCGTATCTTTGCGGGGGTTAATTTCTTCCAACTCCTGCATCGCTTTTAAGCCCAAAGGAGTGGCCGCATTACCTAGTCCCAAAATATTGGCGGACATATTCAGCACAATGGAACCGATTGCCGGATGATCGGGGGGCACATCAGGAAATAGCTTGAGAGTAATGGGTCTGACCAACTTGGCAATTAGTTCCACTAAACCCGCCGCTTCGGCAATTTTCATCATGCCCAACCACAGGGCCATAATGCCAATCAAGCCAATGGAAAGTTCCACTGCTGTCCCGGCACTGTCAATGGCGGCCTCGGTCACTGCGTCAATTTTGCCCGTTACTGTCCCGGCCACCACCGACAGCAAAATAATTGCAAACCAAATGTAGTTGAGCATAACCCCTGGGGTAAACTTCCCCTATCCCAGACGGGGAAAGCCCGAGCCTTGTTTCAATGGAGGTTAGCTCAGAGAGGGTTCTTTCCCTTTGAATCTAATCGGTTTGACCCTAGTTCGTATGGTAAATGCGCCGTCCATAAAGTTCTGTGATGAAACTCAAATGCCCCGATAGCCAATCGTTGAGTTGGTCAGGATGGTAACGCCAACCCCAGTTGCCCGCCACAGTACCTGGTAAGTTCATGCGGCAGTCATTGCCTAAACCCAAAATATCCTGGAGAGGGAAAATAGCCAGATTGGCCACGGAGCCAGAAGCCAGACGAATCAAGCTCCAATGAATGCCTTCCTCGCACATACAACCTAGGTAATTTAGAACCTTTTGTTGATCTTCCTCGGAGCGGGCATAAAACCAACCCGCTGTGGTGTCATTGTCGTGGGTGCCGGTGTAGACCACTGCATTACGATTGCTGTAATTAAAAGGTAAAAAGGAATTACCCCGGTCCGAGTCAAAGGCGAAATGTAAGACTTTCATGCCGGGAAAGTTAAATTCGTCCCGCAGGGCTTCCACTTCTGGGGTAATGACTCCCAAATCTTCGGCCACAATGGGCAAATCATTGCCAAGGGCTTTGCCCAAAGCTTGGAAAAATTCTTGGCCGAGGGCTGGATACCATTCGCCATTTTCTGCAGTGGCTTCCCCCTGGGGCACTCCCCAGTAGGATTCAAAACCCCGGAAATGGTCAATGCGGACAATGTCCAAATATTGCAGGTTGGCTTTGAAGCGCTTAATCCACCAGGCGAATCCTGTGGCTTTGAGGGTTTCCCAATCATACACCGGATTCCCCCAAAGTTGCCCTGTGGTACTGAAATAGTCCGGTGGCACCCCGGCCATCATGGCCGCTTCTCCGGTTTCGGGGTCGAGACAAAAGTTTTCCGGATTGGCCCAAACGTCAGCGCTGTCGTGGGCAACGTAGATGGGTAGATCCCCAAAAATGGCTATGTGCCGTTGGTTGGCGTAGGCTTTGACCTCTTGCCATTGGCGAAAACCAAGAAATTGCAAAAATTGATGGTACAAAACCTCTGCCTTCAGGCGATCGCCCCAGACTTTCAGGGCTTCCGGTTCCCGCCAGGCGATATCTTTATCCCATTGGTGCCAACCGGCTCCATTGTGGGCTTCTTTGATGGCCATGAACAGGGAGTAGGCTTCTAGCCAATGACTTTGGGCCTGGCAAAATTCAGCAAATTCCTGCTCAATGGCTGGGTCTATGTTGGTACGGAACTGGGCAAAGGCCTGTTTTAAAACTTGGGATTTGTAGGCGATCGCCTGGTCATAATCCACCCGGGGATTAGTAAATGGGGGGGCTTGGTCTAGTAAACCCGGAGGCAAAAATCCTTCTTCGGCTAGGCGATCGAGGCTAATCAACCAAGGATTAATGGCCAAGGCAGAATAGCAAAGGTAGGGGGAATTGCCAAAGCCGGTAGGGCCCAGGGGCAATATTTGCCACACACTCTGGTCTGCGTCCGCCAAAAAATCAATGAACCGAAAAGCACCGTCCCCCAAATCCCCAATGCCAAAACGACTGGGCAAGGAGGTGGGATGGAGCAAAATACCGCTACAGCGTTTATCTAACATGCGAGCCTAGGAAGGAAAATCTCTCTCCAGATTTAACATATCGAACGGGCCAAGAAATGGCTTTACTAGTTTTAAGGGCGCTACTGTCAAGATCCGTTTATAAACCCATGGGATCACAGCGAATTTCCACCTGGAAGCCATCTGGATCGTAAAAATAAATTCCCCTACCCGTCGGTCTGGTCACGGGCCCTGACGCAATGGTTATCCCATGGGCTTCCAACACGGCGATCGCCTGGTCGAATTGGGCCGGGGCAATGTCAAAGGCCAAGTGATCGGTGCGGGTGAAGGATTGGCGGGGATCCACCGCTGGGGGAGATAAATCCGGTGCCGCAAACAGGTCAATTACGGTGCCGTCGGGGGTGATGAAATTGCTTACTTTTCCTTCTTCCACCATGGTTTTAAGGGTAACGGGCACCTCTTCCCCCACCAAAGGTTTTAGTCCCAAAATATGGCCGTAGAAATGGCAGGATTTTTCCATATCTTTAACGTTCAAAGCGATGTGGTGCACACGCCGTAAACTGCCCAGAGGTAAACCGGAGGAAAGAGTCATGGTAGGAGAAGACGCTCAAAAATCAACACTGTCCCTGTTTTAATGGTTGATGGGCGCTTCTGCCAAATTTTCATCGAAAACCTAAACTTCGTCTCTGTCTTTGTCCCAACCATTTCCACCCGACCGATCCATCCCGCCCCAGCCGGAGCAAACCATAGGGGAGTTGGGAGAACAGGCCCTATTGACCCAATTACAAAAATTTTCCCCTGCAGAATTAACCGGGGACGATGCCGCCATTGTGGATTTACCTCGTAAAGATGCCCTGGTGGTGAGCACGGATATGTTGGTGGAGAATGTCCATTTCAGTGAGCAGACCACCTCGGCCTTTGATGTTGGTTGGCGGGGAGCGGCGGCCAATTTATCCGATTTAGCGGCTATGGGAGCTACCCCAATTGGTATCACCGTGGCCCTGGCATTACCTCCCTCCACTACTTTGGGCTGGGTTTTAGCAGTTTATGAAGGTTTAACCGCTGCTTTACAGCCTTGGCAGACGCCTATCCTGGGGGGAGATGTTTCCAGATCGCCAGTAAAAACCATTAGCATTACGGTTTTGGGTCAAGTACCCCAGGGTAAAGCCCTGTATCGTCACCAAGCCAAGGTAGGGGATTGGCTCATTGCCACGGGAGACCACGGAGCTTCCCGGGCCGGTTTAGCCTGCCTACTCCATAGCCATCGGGAAGAGTTGGTAACTACGGAACAGAGAAATTTATGGCAAAGGGCCCACCAACATCCCCAACCCCGCTTAGACCTAGTGCCTTCTCTTCTAAGTTTGGAAACTACCATTGGTGCCATGGACAGTAGTGACGGCCTTGCTGATGCCGTATTGCAAATCTGTCGAGCCAGCCAAGTGGGAGCAGAATTGTGGGTAGAAAAACTCCCCATTCCCCAGGGATTAACCGACTGGGTCGGCCTGAAAACAGCCAGGGAATGGACTCTCTATGGCGGTGAAGATTTTGAATTGGTCCTAGCTCTACCTCCCATGGCAGCAGAACAATGGCTAACGGCGATCGCCCCTTTGGATTTACCCCCTGACCGTTGTCCTCGAGTCATCGGCCAAATCGTTGCAGGAACGGAGGTATTTTTAACCTCTGGCAATGGGGTAAAGGAAAAGCTATCTTTGCAACAAGGATTTCAACATTTTCATGCTTGATCAGTGGTTAAAATGTCTAGAAAAAGAGTTTTAAGGACATAAAATCACCCCAAGCAAGCCCGGTTCCGTCCTTGGGATTTAGCACTGTATAAAGCCTGATCTGCCTCACTAATGATCCTTTCAACGGTGTCTTTTGCGGTGGGAATTATGCTACTAATGCCAGTGCTAATGGTCACATATTGACTGACTGAAGAACCTTCGTGGGGAATGGCCAAAGCAGCGATCGCCTCGATCATATTTTCTGCCATGGCCAAAGCATCTTGCTGATTCGTATTAGGTAAAACCACCACAAATTCCTCGCCGCCGTAACGGGCCACCAAATCAGTAATGCGTTTGGCAATATCCACCAAAGTATGGGCTACTTTTTGCAAACAATCATCCCCCTGTTGATGACCATATAAATCGTTGTAAGCTTTGAAATAATCAATATCTACCAGAATTAAAGCCAATGGTTTTTGTTCACGACAATGTCTTTGCCATTCCTGGGCTAAATACTCATCAAAACGACGGCGGTTAGCAATGTGGGTCAAACCATCAATATTGGCTAATAATTGCAACTGTTGGTTAGCTGCTTGTAATTCCAATTCCATTCTTTTTCGATCAGTAATATCTCGCACCGTTACGGCAAAACCATCCCCTAACTTCACCGCCACAAAATGATACCAATCAGAATCAGCAATGGGAAAATAAATATCTTGGGTTAAGAAAGTACCTGTCTCGACCAAATTAACAAATTGATCAAAAAGTTGAGGATCTAAACGCTGTAAAAAACGCTTCAGCAGTACCCGACCAATTAAATCTTCCCGGCTGCGGTTAAAAGCTTTGGAAAGAATGGGATTAATCACCAAACAGCGAAAATCTTCAATATCCCCCGTTTGGGGGTTACGCACCGCTTGCATGGCTGCAATACCATCTAAAGCAGAATTTAAGACACTGGAAAGTAAGGCCCTCGATTGGTAGAGGACTTCCTCTGCTTCCCGGCGTTTTCTCACCTCTCTTTTGAGGGCGACCCGTTGCCTTTGAATAGTAAGCTGACCCTCAATCCGAGCCACCACTTCTTCAATTTGAAAAGGCTTGGTGATATAGTCTACGCCACCACATTCAAAAGCTTTAACTTTATCAAAGGTATCCCCCAGGGCGCTGATAAAAATAATGGGAATATCCTGTAACTCCTCTTCTTTTTTAATCATTGCACAGACTTCATAGCCGTCCATGTCTGGCATTTTAATATCCAGTAAAATCAAATCTGGACGTTTAACCTGCAAAGTTCTCAGGGCCATTTTACCACTGGTAACGCTCCGCACTGTGTAGCCCAAATTAATCAGTAAATCACTCAACAATTGCAAGTTGTTGGGTAAGTCATCTACCAAGAGAATATTTCCCTTGTTTTCATCTGCTTTTTCCATGACAATTACTACGATAACGGCTCAATTAGATCGAGAATTTTTTCGAATTCAAACTTACGCACCAATTTAGTTAGATTTTGCTCTAATTCTGACTCTGAGGCTGGAATTTCCGCTATCAATTTCATTACTTGCTCAGTGTCAGCTTCCAAAAGATAATGAGATAACTGAGTCAACCAATCCTGGGACATAATTAGCAAACTCTCTGGTTTCAATGCTGTGTCTCCTTGGCCATCGTTCTTGTCTGGGGCTGACTCATAAACATATGTTACCCCTAAATGTTTGGTCAAGGCGTCAAAAATGGTATTTTCCCGGAACGGCTTACGGAGAAAATCATCGCATCCGGCCGAAAGCACAATTGCCTTTTCTTCCTCTAGCACACTGGCTGTTAGGGCCACCACCGCCGTTGCATTGCCTTTGACCTGACCCTTGATGTGTTTGGTTGCTTCATAGCCGTCCATCACCGGCATTCTCATGTCCATAAAGATTAAATGGGGCTCCCAGCTTTCCCAGAGGGCGATCGCCTCCCGGCCGTTACTAGCTTCTTTGATCTCAAAACCAAAGGGAGCGAGGAGTTTAATTAGTAATTGACGATTCACACTCTTATCATCCACCACCAGAATTTTATAGACAGGTTGTCCCGGGGTGAGGGCGAGAACTTTTTTCGCAGAGTTGGGTTCCCGACTTAAAGTTATTTCCCCCAAATCAACTAAAATCGAAAAGCTAAAGGTGGTCCCCTGGTCAACCACACTACTAACGGTAATCTCCCCTCCCATTAACTTAATAAATTGACGGGTGATTGCTAAGCCTAATCCCGTGCCTTCTTGGGCATTTCGCCCCGATTCTGTTTGGGAAAAAGCTTCAAATAAATGACTTAATTCCACTTCGCTAATGCCTTTGCCCGTATCTTTAATGGTGAAGTCTAACCAATATTTACTTTTGGGTTCCGTTTCTGTCTCTTCATCGATCAATTCCCCTTGTTCCACATTCCTAAAGTTACTAGTTAGCACTACTTCCCCTGCCACTGTAAATTTAATTGCGTTGCTGAGGAGATTTAGCAAAATTTGTCTTAGCTTAATTTCGTCACCATAAACGTATCGGGGTAGATCTTGATCGCGAATAAAAATTAGTTCTATGCCTTCATTAGCTGCTTTGAGATGGAGCATATCCTCCAGGTCATCCAGTAGGAGATAAAGATCAAAATGATAGCGGTTTAAATGGGTTTTGCCGGCTTCAATTTTAGAAAAATCAAGGATATTATTGATTAAATTTAATAAATACTCTCCGCTACGTTGAATAATACCTGCATTTTCATATTGCTCCATTGGTAAGTTTTGGGTACGCAACATTAACTGGGAGAAGCCAATAATGGCATTGAGGGGAGAACGCAGTTCATGGCTCATATTGGCCACAAAAGTGCTTTTGGCCTTAGCTTCACTTTCAGCTATTTCTTTTGCTTTGACTAGGTCAACTTGCTTTTGGAGCGATTCATTATATTCTATGAGAATTTTTTCCCTTTGGGCTCTTTCTAATTCCCTTTGTTGATAGAGTTCTTGGAGTTTTTGATTTTGCTCTATTAATATTTGATTGGTAGTAAACAGTTGATTTTTTGATCTTTCATTTTCACTGAGAACCGCATTTAAAATCAGGGTGGTCATACTAATGCAGGCCAAAATCGACTGCAACAATAAAAGTTGATTTTTGATAGCGATTTTTTCTTGGTCTAGGGCAAGGATTAATACTAATAGAGCAGAAACAACAATTGTTAATAAAGAAGAACCAACTTCGGTGAAGCGAAAGGCTGACCAAAGCAGGAAGGGAATGAGTAGATATTCAATGGGATAACCATTGGCAATAATTTTAACAATTAATAAAACGCAAAAAACAATGCTGATTGCTTCTAGCCATTGTTCTTGTAGCAACTTAATAAACGATTTAAAGTTATGATTACAAGCAATAATAAAAGGAGTGATAATCAACAGCGCAAAGGCATCGCTCAATAACCAGGTGTAGGCAACTTCAGAATATAAATTGAAAGGAATTTTGTCAAATGAATATAATAAAAGTGAGCAAATAATGGCAGCGGGTAAACGACTGCCAAAGCAAACAAAAATAATAAATCTAATAATATTTTTGATTTTAGAAAATAGGTAATTGTCCGCTGTGAGGCGATCACTAAGGTAGACTGAAAAAAGATTGACTAAACCGACTACCCCGGTAACTGCCACGGTTAACATCAAATTGGCGGTGCTTTCCAACGCATGCAGGGCCATGGCTTCCCCCAATAGCAATCCCCCCAACATGCCCGGCCAGACTGGATAGCCCCAAATGGATAAAAAGCCGACAGCAACACCGGTGGGAATCCAAATTGGCGATGAAGCAGTGCCCGCATAGGTAATAAATAATTGGGAAATGTAGGTGGCTCCATAGATGGCGATCGCCGTTATGACTTGCTTTTGCCAGAACATTAATCGAAAAGCAACCAAGCTGTTGAAAAAAGTATTATTAATTCGCATTTTATCTTCTATTGTTTGGTGGAAAAATACTTAAATCATGATCTAAAATGTGATAAATTTTCCTAATTTTTCCCAAAGATACTGACAAGCTTAGATAGACCTAGATGTTCTTTTGATCACAGTCTGACAAGACAGGGGAACTGGTTACCTATCTTTTTGCTTAGGGACGAGTTCTAGCATTAGTCCCACAATCTATTGAGTTGGTTTGATGATTTTATCCATGGCAAATCGCCGTAAATTTTCTCCCCTTATGGTAACGGTTTCTTCCGCTATCACCACAAATCCTCTGGACTCGAAAAATGGCCGAGCCACCATACTTGCTTTGGTCTGAAGTTGACTTACCCCGTTAGCAAGGGCCAACCGCTCCACTGCTTGAATCAGCATAGTGGCAATGCCCCGGTGAGTAAAGGCTGGATGGACAAAAAGCAGGTCAACTAGTCCAGCGCCATCGTAGCCAATAAAGCCGACAATTGTTGCCCCCTGCTCAGCCACCACCACCACCATGGATTCCAGGCGATCGTGCCACCGTTGCCGGTCTGGTTTGGAGGGGGCCCAAGCACTCAGTTGGGCTAGGGAATAATGTTTAATTCCTAACTGATGGACAGCCTCAGTGAAGATGTGAATAATATTGTTTAAATCTGAAGGGTGATATGGGCGTAGATGAATGTTGTTCACTTGCGTTACTTGGTGACAAAAAGTTGTCAATATTTTGCAGTAATTGCACTAAAAGTGAGCTAATTTTGCTAATTTATTGGGAATTCAATGGCCAGCGGTTCAGACTTCATGTTGGCTTTAAATGGTTAAGGCACTTTCAATGCAACCGGCTTTGATGCGCTCCCTTGGTTTCCACCATTGTCAATGCAGAGATTTGATGGCTGAACCAAGTCTCCTCGGGGTCGGGAACAAGACTTTGCCTTTGAATAGGGCAATGCAAAATGATTTGGGACTGGGCAAGGCGATATAATGGCCCCCTTGGGTATGGGCTGATTACTTACCCTGTCCCTGGAGAATGCCCAAGTGCTGGTATTTCTCCCTTCTTTGTCCACCGTCAACTTTTACCATGGCCTACTACTGGTTTAAAGCCTTCCACCTGATTGGCATTGTTGTTTGGTTTGCTGGATTATTTTATTTAGTAAGGCTTTTTGTCTATCACGCTGAAGCAGACCAGGAGCCGGAACCAGCCAAAACTATCCTCAAAAAACAGTATGAGTTGATGGAAAAGCGGCTTTACAACATCATCACTACCCCTGGCATGGTGGTTACCGTAGCCATGGCGATCGGTCTCATTTCAACGGAACCAGAAATTCTCAAATCCGGTTGGCTCCACATCAAACTCACCTTTGTAGCTTTACTCTTGCTCTACCATTTCTACTGTGGCCGGGTGATGAAAAAGCTGGCCCAGGGAGAATCCCAATGGAGTGGGCAACAGTTCCGGGCGTTAAATGAGGCCCCGACTATTTTGCTCGTGGTAATTGTCCTACTGGCAGTGTTTAAGGGTAATTTGCCCCTGGATGCCACCACCTGGTTAATTGTGGCTTTGGTCATTGCCATGGCCACTTCAATTCAACTCTATGCCAAAAAACGTCGCCGGGACCAGGAACTACTAACTGAACAGCAAAAGGCGGCTTCGGCTCAGAATTAGTGGCTGACGTGGCTGAAATAGTGGCCGTAACTACTCAATAAGTAAGGGAGTTGAGTTTAATCTAAGCTCCATGCTCACCCCCTAACTCCGCCAGCGCTTTGTCCGTTACCTAATACCTTTACCCAAATATTTTCCATCACTCACTGATGTCCCATACTCTGACTAAGCTCGATCTACCTACCCTACAAACGGATCTGGAAAATGCCACCGCCCAACAGATCATTACCTGGGCTGCCCAGACCTTTGGCCCCGGCTTGGTGATGAGCACTAGTTTCGGCATTCAGGCGGCGGTGATGCTCCATTTGGTGACCAGTATTGCGCCCAGTATTCCTGTTATCTGGATCGACACGGGCTATTTGCCGTTGGAAACCTATCAGTTTGCCGATCAATTGACCAAACGATTGCAGTTGAATTTAAAGGTTTACCAATCTCCCCTCAGTCCGGCCCGCATGGAAGCGCTCTACGGTAAACTCTGGCAACAGAAGGATGTGGAATCCCTCAATCGCTATGACCAGATTCGCAAGGTAGAACCGATGCAGAGGGCTTTAAAAGAGTTAGAGGCGATCGCCTGGTTGACGGGGTTAAGGAGGGACCAAACCCGCCACCGTCAGAACTTAAAACCAGTGGATCTCCAGGGCAATCAATACAAGGTATTACCCATTTTGGACTGGACTTCTAAGATGATTTATGAATACCTGACAGCCCACGATCTACCCTACCATCCCTTTTTTGACCAAGGCTATGTATCGGTGGGGGATTGGCATTCTAGCCGGCCCCTGACGGCCCACGATGAAGATGAAAGGGACACCCGTTTCCACGGTCTCAAACAGGAATGTGGTTTACATTTGCCCTTATCGCCAGAAGCTGGCCAAAGTTTGGATTCCAGTTCCTTGTAGAACGGTTAATGGCACTCGAAAAAGTTACTAACCTGTTGCCTGGGGCTCTGCCTAATTTTTGCTCAATGCTTCCGATAAACATTCAGCGGCCTGTTCTACCAGGGGAATGGTTTGTTGATACACCATACGGGTAGGCCCCAGAATGCTCACACTTCCCACTGGTACCTTTTTTTGACGATAAATCGCCGACACCAAGGTGCAGGGATGCATGGATTCCAAGGGATTTTCTGCCCCAATACGGAGGGTTACCACGGGACGGGACCGGGGGGCCATTTCCCCCATCAGTAGACTGGCTTCCTGGCCCAAATTGCCCAGACTATCCCAACAGTCATCAGGGTCAAATAGGAGGGAAAATAATTGCTCCTGTTCCTGTTCTAACAAAGACAACAGCATTTGCACCTGTTCCAACTGGGAAAACTCCGGTTGCTGAATTACCTTGGAAACTCCATGGACTACTAGGGGCCCAGCCATGCGTCGTTGCAGGAGGGGCTTGATTTGTTGTTGCAAACCCTGGAGAAAATCGGCATAGATGCTAAATTTTTGGTCTAGTTCTTGCCAATTTAAATGGCTCAACTCAGAAAGGTTTTTACCCCGCAATTGGGCGTTGAGAAAGTTGGAAAAAATTGCTAATTCCTGTTCCAATTCCCCTTCCTCCTTTGCTTCCATGGTGGCGGGTAAATCCAGGGTGAGGGAATGGGTATGGTAGCTATCCGTAACTAAAATGATTAGTATTTGATCAGAAGGCAATAGCATCAATTGTAGATGGCGCAACTGCACTGTTTCCGTTTGGGGAAAGGTAATTAGGGTGATGTAGCCGCTTAAACTAGCCAAAATTTGCCCCATTCTCTGGATTAGGGCTTCAAAGTGCCAATTATCACCGCTAATTTCATTTTCTAACTTTTGCTTAACGGTGCGGCTCTGGCGATCGCTCCAGGTCAGGAGATTATCTACGTAGATGCGGTAACCGGAATCGGAGGGAACTCGGCCGGCGGACACATGGGGCTGATAAAGCAAACCCGCTTTTTCCAGTTGTCCGAGGGCATTGCGAATGGTGGCGGAACTGACGGCAAATTGATACTCCTGGGCCAGGGTTTGAGACCCCACAGGCTCGGCAGTGGCAATGTAGTGCTGAACGGTGGCTCGGAGAATTTGCTGATGGCGATCGTTTAAGCGGAGGGGCTTCACCATTGTTTCCTAAATTGCGGGCTAAAGACTAGATGTTAAAACGGTTGGTGTCAGGATGAATAAAGATGCTTTAAGGCTGAAACTCCGTAAAAAGTTCTTAAAAAAACTAGATTATAAAATAATTACCCAGGATTTGCTTGTGCCGTTGCCAGAGCGCCCTGGATTAGATTCCGATTCATTCAAGTCAATTAAGCGGAGAGGGTGGGATTCGAACCCACGTTGAGTTTCCCCAAACCCGATTTCAAGTCGGGCGCATTCGACCACTCTGCCACCTCTCCGGGAGGTCAAAGGTCAGTAAATCATCTTACCATGGCCGCCATGGCGACATTTTTTGGTCAATTCTGTTCCGCACTGCATTGGGGTTTAAGTAACCCTGGAATAATGGCCAACAGTTCGGCGGCGATCGCCGGGGGGTCCTGATCTGCCTGTAGGGGAAACCGTAGGTCAGCCTGGGCGTAGAGAGGTTGCCGTTGGGTAATTAAATCTCCTAACCGTTCTTCTAGATTTTCCACTTGGAGCAAGGGTCTGCCTTCATCTCCCTGGAGCCTGGTTAAGAGTAACTCCAGTGAACCATCGAGCCAGATGACCAGGCCGTGGTGCAGATAACTCCAATTTTGCCGTCTGAGCACTACTCCCCCGCCAGTGGCAATCACACTTCTGGTCTGGGCGGCCAGATGCCCCAACACCTCCGTTTCCAAATCCCGAAAAGTATCTTCCCCATCCTCGGCAAAAATGTCGGCGATCGCCTTACCGGCCACCCGCTCAATCAACACATCCGCATCAAAAAAACGATACCCCAACTGTTCCGCTAATAGGGGGCCAACGGTGGATTTCCCACTACCCATCATGCCGATCAGAAACAGGTTAACCCCTTGTAATTGTTCTTTGATTAAGTTTTGGCCCATGGCAAAGGTTGCGGTAGCAGTACAAAAAATGTTTACGCCTAGATTTGGATAATTTTGGCAGAATTTATCATTACTCCCCAGGGTGGGTCTTTAAACTGACCATTGTTGCTGAAATTACCCAGCCCTAGGGCGACTGGAGCGGGGCTGGCTCACAATGACAGCATGGAAAAATCAGTTAAACATTTTTCATCAGCCTAAATCAAGGCCTCGCTTTCAGGAATCACCATTACCATTGGAGGGAAAGACGTTGAACTTTTTTAATTGCCATTATGGGTAAGAATCTCCTCGAACAACTGCGACAATTTA
Organism: Synechocystis sp. FACHB-383; assembly: GCF_014698605.1. Classification (NCBI taxonomy): domain Bacteria; kingdom Bacillati; phylum Cyanobacteriota; class Cyanophyceae; order Synechococcales; family Merismopediaceae; genus Synechocystis; species Synechocystis sp. FACHB-383. Next base: position 28,965 of record NZ_JACJTJ010000026.1, read on the forward strand.
CGGTGGTGGTGGCCGACACCGGCGACATCCAAGCCATTGAAACCTTTACCCCCAGGGATTCCACCACTAATCCTTCTTTGATTACGGCGGCGGCCCAGATGCCCCGATACCAGGAAATTGTGGACAGCACCCTGCTCAAAGCTAAGGACGAAGCGGGGGAAAATGCCTCCATCAAAGACATTGTCCGCCTAGCCTTTGACCGTTTGGCCGTGGCTTTTGGGGTCAAAATTCTACAAATTATCCCCGGTCGGGTTTCCACGGAAGTCGATGCCCGTCTTTCCTACGACACGGAAGCCACCATTGCCAAAGCCCGCTACCTGATTGGGGAATATGCCAAAGCTGGCATTGATAAAAAGCGCATTCTGATCAAAATTGCTTCCACCTGGGAAGGTATTAAGGCGGCGGAAGTGTTGGAACAAGAAGGCATTCACTGCAACCTCACCTTACTGTTTGGACTCCACCAGGCGATCGCCTGTGCCGAAGCTAAAGTCACCCTCATTTCCCCCTTTGTGGGGCGCATTTTAGACTGGTATAAAAAATCGACCGGCAAAGAATATGCCAGCCATGAAGATCCTGGGGTGCAGTCCGTCACCGTCATTTACAACTACTACAAACGCTTTGGTTACAAAACTGAAGTCATGGGGGCCAGTTTCCGCAACATCGGCGAAATTACCGAATTGGCCGGCTGTGACCTGTTGACCATTTCCCCCCAGCTATTAGACCAATTGCGCAACACCGAAGAGGATCTGCCCCGCAAACTTGATCCAGCCACAGTGCCCCAGGACATTGAAAAAATTGCCATGGACAAGGCCACCTTCGACAAAATGCATGCCGAAGATCCCATGGCGTCGGAAAAACTGGCCGAAGGCATTGCCGGATTTACCAAAGCTTTAGAAGTTTTGGAGCACTTATTGGAAGAACGGTTAAAGGTTCTGGACGGCCAAGAGCACATCAAACATGGGGCAGAGGAAATCTTCCATGCCTACGATTTAGATGGGGATGGTTTTATTACCAGGGAAGAATGGGCCGGCACCGATGTGGTTTTTGATGCTTTAGACCGGGACCACGATGGCAAGATTACCGCGGCTGAAATGTCTGCTGGTTTGGGGGCCGCTTTCCGTTTGGCTTCTGTGGGTTAATAGGTTAGCTGCATAATTGGCAAGCAAAATCATTGCCAGAGATGGGCCATCGTCAATGATCGGGGGGAAATCTATGGCCCTGTTGCTTTCCCCTGCTTTCCTGCCAAAATGCTGGCGCAATTTTTTTGCTGATTTGACGCCAGTCTAGGGGCAAGGGAGGGCGCAGATTCCGCTAAACTGGGGGGGATTGCAATGTTTCTTTACTTAGCCACTATTTAAGCAATATGACGATTGAAATAGGTCAAAAAGTTAAGGTTTACCGTCTGCGGGACCGGGTTTCCCCCGATGTGGTAGGTAAACTGGGTAAAGTCGGTGTCGTTAAGGATTTTAAAATGACGGATGGCAGTGGCATCGGGGCAGTGGTTTCCTTTGATGACCGCACCGCCACCTGGTTTTTTGAGGACGAACTCAAAGCCATTTAATAATTGGTTTCGCTCTCCCCCATTGGTTTTGACTACCCTTTCCGATCGCCGTTGAGGTATTTTTTGCGGTCTGATTCGGGAATATTGGTTGTTTTCGCTAGATTTTAGGAAATTGCTGTGGCATTAGTTCTAACTTTTTTAGGAAAAGGTGGCGTTGGCCGGACGACGGTGGCGATCGCCGCGGCTAAAAAGCTGGCCCAGGCGGGTCAGAGGGTGCTGGTGCTGGGGCAAGATCCTAGTTTGGCGTGGCAATGGGGGGCGACCCTGTCGGAGACCGCCCAGGGGGTGGAGGCGAACATTGATGGTTTGCTGCTTAGTTCTACCCATCTGTTGGAAAGGGGTTGGGAAAAGCTCAAGGAAGTGGAAGCCCAATATCTCCGATCGCCGGCTTTGAAAAATATCTATGGGGAAGAGTTAGGGGTGCTGCCGGGCATGGACGAGGTGTTGGTGCTCAATGCCCTGCGGGAATACGAACTCAGCGGTCGCTATGACGTGCTGATTTACGACGGCCCCGGCAACCTCTCTACCCTGAGGATGTTGGGCATTCCCGAAATTGCCAGTTGGTATTGGCGGCGCTTCCAGAAAGTATTGGCAGATTCAGAAGTGGTGCAGACCCTTTCCCCCTTTGTGCAACCAGTGGCCAGTGCGGTGCTGAGTGTGAACTGGAGTCCAGACCAAATGCTTAACCACCCCGATGGCCCCCAGAATTTGCTCCAGCAGGGTAAAACGGCGATCGCCGATCCGAGTCGGTTTGCAGCCTATCTAGTAACTAGTAATGACTCCCTGGCCCAAAAAACAGCCCAGAGCTATTGGGGCGGGGCCCAGCAAGTGGGGGTAACGGTGAAGGGAGTAATTCAAACTCCCTTGGGCAATGGTGGCTTAGATCCCAATCTGTTCGATCCGTTGACCGTTGCAGCTTTACCTACCTATAGCCAAGGTAATTGGCAACCTCTCATGGATGCGTTACCCAATCCCCAAGCCATGGGGTCTGCCCCCCGACCGTTGGAAATTGACGTTAATGCTCGGCAAGTAAAGATATTTTTGCCCGGCTTTGATAAGCGTCAGGTGAAGTTAACCCAGTCGGGGCCGGAATTGACCATCGAGGCAGGGGATCAACGGCGCAACATCGACCTCCCCGGTAACTTACGGGGCAAAGCAGTGGCCGGGGCCAAATTCCAAGGAGGTTATTTAATTGTTAGTTTTTAGTGTCAATCTGGCTCAATCTCTGCGTCGGCGTAGTTTCTGGTTCACCCTGGCCCTGGTGGGCGTGGCGATCGCCGTGGGTAGTTACTTAATCAATCCTTTTTCTAAGGTCATCCCGGATCCGGTGGTGGATACGGCTCTGGTATCTAGTCCCAACAATGGAACCGAAAGGGCTATTTTTGCCGGGGGCTGTTTTTGGGGTCTGGAAGCCATGTTCGAGGAAGTACGGGGGGTTACGGATGTAAGAACGGGCTACAGCGGCGGTACTGAGGCGACGGCCAACTATGCCAGGGTGAGCGGCGGCGGCACTGACCATGCGGAATCCATTGAAATCGTCTACGACCCCGCCCAGGTAAGTTACGGCGAACTGTTGAAAATTTTCTTTTCCGTTGGCCACGACCCCACCCAGGTCAATCGTCAGGGGGTAGACCAGGGTCGTCAATATCGTTCGGCCATTTTTGCCACCACTCCCGAACAAAAGCAGGTGGCCCAAGCCTACATCGATCAGCTAGAGGAAAGTCAGGCCTTTGACCAGGCGATCGCCACGGAGGTGAATGATTTTGACGCTTTTTATCCGGCGGAGGACTACCACCAAGATTTTGTCCAACGCAACCCAGCCCATCCCTATGTGTTAGTCCACGATTTGCCCAAACTGCGTAAATTTCGCCAGCAGTACAGCGATAAGTTAAAACCCCAAAGTTAGGGGTTAGTAAACTTGAGACTAATGCTTGCTTGTGCTTAGAGAGAGCCTAGGACGATAGCCTTGCCCAATTTAATAAATGCTAACAATTGGCAAAATACCGACAGACATTATTGATCCAAAATCAATGACCGATATTCAAAAACAGTTACAAGAAGAATTGGCCCCCATGGATTGGGGCACCATCGTTCCCCATGCCAAAAGGGATGCGGTGATTGTGGTGGATGGTAGTTTAGATTTGCTCTCCGTCGGCCTGGCGATCGCCAAGGATGAAGTTAACCAAGTCAATCATTGGATTAGTGAATTACTGATCCATAAACCAACCGAGCAGGAATTAACCGATTGGAATGATCAACCAGAACGGGAATTTCAAACCCTAATTGTTCAACCCTATGTGTTAGTGCAAGCCTGTTGAGTTGACGAGTTTTGGTCACAGATTTTCAAGAGTACAAGCTAAGCCTCAATGGCTCGGATTTGGGTGAGGATAGCCTCCGCTTTTTGGGCCATGTCCCCTTTCCCCTGGGCACTGAACAACGAGGCCGCCTTGGTCAGATCAGCGATCGCCTTCGATTCATCCCCCAAACGGTATTGGGTTAGGCCCCGGTTGAAATAGGCTTCAGCCGCATTGGGATCCAACTGGATAGTTTGGTTATAGTCCGCCAGGGCCTGTTGGTCTTGCTTGAGACGGTTATGGGTCAGGGCCCGATTGTAATAGGCGTTGGCATGTTGGGCATTAATACGGATGGCGTCGTTATAGTCGGCGATCGCCGTGGTTTCATTGCCTAACTGGGACTGGGAATTACCCCGATAAACGTAGAAATCTGCGTAATTGGCGTTAATTTCGATGGCATTACTGCAATCTTCAATGGCTTTGTCGTACTGACTCAATAAAAAATAGGCGTAACAGCGGTTACCTAGGGCATAGGCAAATTGGGGATTTAAACTAATAGCCTGGTTGTAGTCCGTAATGGCCGCTTGGTACTGTCCCAAAACGTGTTTGGCATAGCCCCGGTTGTAATAAGCATCGGCATCCTGGTCATTGAGTTTGAGAGATTCAGTAAAATCGGCGATCGCCCCGGAGAAATTTTGGGCCGCCAATTTATCGACCCCATCGTTGTACCATTGCACCGCCGACTTGGTTTGGGCTAACACCGGCAAGCTCAGACCCCAGGCAAAGGTTACAGCCATGACAGTCAAGCGTTGGGACCAGGAAAAAAGATGGGAGGACGCCATAGGATTTTTTAAAATTAACTTCAGATCAATGGGGGATGGAGCCTTCGGTTGGCCTGGATCAGGACAGTCTACCCGTCAGGGACAACGGGATCGGTTTGGGTTGTAATTAAACTCCCTTATCCCAGGTTGATAAACCATGGTAACAAGCTGGGAATTATCAAAGGATCTCCCCTCAGCCAGGCAATCAACAGGGCCAAGGCCAAACATCCCCCCAAGGTGAGCCCCAACAGAGCCAAAGCAAAAAACTCCCCCGCCGACAAAGGGCGATCGCTGGCATCCAGATAGGCTGAATTTTTCCCTAGGGTTGTCGATGTTGCTGAATTTTGCCCCTGGGGTTGATCCGGCGGTACTTGAATTACATTCCACCGGGAATAGCCGATTTGCAAATCATACACAGAACGGCGATCGGGATTGCTTAAAACGGCGTAAGCCTCATTCAAGCGCTGGAATTTGACTGTGGCAATGTCCGGGGCCAACAGAGTAGTGTCTGGATGGTAACGCTTGCTCAACTCCCGATAGGCTCGACGGATGGCCACCGGGGAAGCGGCAGGGTGCAGTTCCAACACACCGTAATAGCTATCCGCAAAAGGGGAAGGTAATCCTCCCGGCCTGGGTCGAGATTGGCTGGAATAGGAATTAGAAGACACGGGAAAGTTTACATTGGAAAAGGCTTTGCCCTATTTTAGACTGAGTTTTTTCCACGATGATTATGTCTGTGTGTTTGCCTTGGTTGGCCCGTTGTCGCCGCTTTCTCGTAGTTACCTTTACTTTTACTGTTCTACTGTTGGGCCTTTGGGGCACTCTGCCTTTGTCCTTGGCCGATCACGGTACGGCGATCGCCGCTTTGGAAGATGACCGTTACGATGGCAACATTTTTGTCGTTTATGCTGGCAATGGTTCCCTGGTGCCGCCCCGCTTAAATTTGAAAGAATCCTTTGAGCGTGAGTTACCAGTCATTTTGGTTTACTACCTCGATGACAGTAAAGATTGCAAACAATATGCCTTCATTGTTTCCCGCATGCAGGAATTTTACGGCCGGGTCGCTAGCATTATCCCCGTATCTGTTGATGGTATTCCCGATCAAAAACGTTTCCGTCGAGATGAACCTGGTTACTATTACAGCGGTGGGGTTCCCCAAACGGTGATCCTAGATAAAAACGGCAAAAAAATATTTGATGCCCAAGGGGTGCTGAAATTTGAAGTGGTGGATGATGTGCTGCGGGATCTGTTTGATCTGTTGCCCCGGTCGGAGTCCGTTGAGCTCAAACAGCGCACCTACAACGAATTTAATAGCGAATTAGTTGATTAACCAATTATCCCGGCCAAAAAAAACGGATAGGCCCACTGGGTTTATCCGCTTTATGGTCAATTTTTTACGAGTAAAGTTGGGGAAAAATTTTAGGGATCGTGATCGCTAGAGCCGAAGTCAAAATCGTCCAGGGAAACTGAAGTTCCAGCATCGCCGCCGGAAGAACTAGTATCACCCAACAGGGCATCCAGATCATCCAATTCGCCGCTGCCACTGGAGGGGTCTTCGCCGAGCATATCCGCTAAACCGGGAAAAAGATCGTCATCGTCGCCCTGGTGTAACTTAGCTTGGTCTGCACTGCTTTCATCGATTTGCAGTAGGGCTAGTAGATCGTTGTCAGAGGAATTAGGGTCTTCATCCAAAATATTAACGAAAGGATCTCCCCCATGGGTTTCCGGGTTGGCCTCCAACAGGTCTGGAAAATCGCCACTCCCTTCAGCTAATATTTCCATGCTGGCAAAACCGGCGCTGATGGGCTCTTCGTTGGAAAATTCCGGTAGGAACTCATCTTCATTCTGCCCAGGGAAAAGCTCTGCATCCTCTGTTTGTAATTCCAAGAGAAAGTCAAGGTCATCGGCCTCAGCACCTCCTTCCCCCGGCAGAATTTCTTCAGTGTTTAGCTCGGGGGTTGGGCTGCCTGTATCCAGACTGGCCAGTAAATCTTCAGACAAATTCAAGTCATCACCGGAGTCGGGTGTAAAGGAAAGATCTTCACCGAAGTCTTCCAATTCCCCCAGGGTTTCCGCCGGCGTCTCGGTGAATAAAGGGAGTTCTGGCGTTGATTCTTCGCCACTCAATTCGGCTAGAAATTGGTCATCACTTTGTTCCGTTGCCGCCGCTTCTAGCGTTTCCCCGCCAAATAGCTCTGCCGATTGCTGTCCGGGGTCGGTGATGCCCTCCTCGCTGATGTCTGGTAATTCGGTTTCTAAATCCATTGGGCCAAGATTTTGTTCCCCCTCGCCAAAATCCATATCCGGCAGGGAAGCTTCTACTTGGTCGCCATCAAAGGATTCGAAGGACTCGGCTTCAGCGGGAGCATCAACCCAATTTTCTAAGTCAGCTTCCGCTTCTGTGTCGGTGGTTTCAGTGGGAGGGGCATCAAAAGTAGAAAAACCTTCCTCCTCCGCCATCGGTTCCCCTGGTTGCTCCTGTTGGTCTAGGGGCTCTACTTCTAGTTCCGCAGTGGCGTAGTCATCAACCCAGTTTTCTTCCTGATCCGGGGCTGTTTCTTCGGCAACGGTGGCCTCCATGAATTCTGCGACGGGTTCAGCCGCCGGCACAAATTCGGCCTCTGGGGTTTCCGTAAATTCGGCGATCGCCGGGGGAGCAAAATCCTCCGTCAAAGGCTCTGGTACTGGGGGAGAAGACTGCTGGAGGGCCTCAATTTCAGCTTGGTATTGATTCTGGAGGGCCTGGACTGTGGCTTGGTGTTCCTGCTCCATGGCCAGTAACTGAGCTTGGAGAGCGACAACTTCATCGCTTTGGTCGGGGGGCCACTGTCCCTCTGCGGGCCCGCTTTCCCTGAGGGAATTAAGCTCATCTTCTAGGGCTGTTTTTTCCGCCGTCAACTGGGCTAGGGCTGCTGCTTGGGTTGCTTGGAGCTCATCTAGCTGGTTACGATGGTTGGACTCCAGGGACTCCAGTCTAGCTTGGAGGGCTTGGGTTTCTCCCTTTTGAGCCTCCAACTGAAATTGGAGCGTTTCGGTATCTTCGCTGGCACTTTTGGCACGGCCCAATTTGCTTTTAGTGCTATCCAACTTTTTCTGAAGTTTGGTAACCAGGGTGAAATAGGTACCGGCAAAACCAACGACTAGCCCGATGATTACCCCCAACACCAAAGATAAAGTTTCCATGTAATGTCTCCAAAGTGACAGTTAAGTTAGAAAATACCCATTCTGACCAAGGAGCTCAGCAGTAACGGGTTGTTAGTCCGGTTGACCAACGGGGAAAAGCAGCCTTTATTGAGCTAAAAGACTCAATTCACTGTAACAGTGTGTAACTAAATTGAATGAGCAGGATTAGCTTAAATGATAGGGAATTTTGGGAAAGCGGTGCCCCTAAGTCAAAATTTCTTAAGAATTAACCTTGTAAGTCGGGGAAAAATTGTTGATATTTTGCCCATAAACCCAACTAAACCCATCAGATTTGCAGGGCTTCAACCTGTTTTAATGGGAGCTTTGGCTTTCTGCAAAGGCGGCATATACCCCTTGGACGTTATACCAATTGAGGAAAATTCGGGCGATCTCTAGGGCTAGTTGGGGTCGACCATGGTCAATGAGCCATTGGAGGAGAGGAGCCATTGTTTTTTCATTCAAGCGTCCTCCCAAGGAAAGTAATCCCCACAGCAACCAATGGAGCCTAGTCATTTGGATCATCAGCCGCACTTCCCAGGTGGGATGTTTTTGGTAGAACAAAACCCCCATGCGTCCCCTTTGTACTTCCTGGTCAATCAATTTGGGGATTTGTTGCAGGCTAAAGGGAGGATGCCAATGGTAACCCACTGCCCGGGGGCATTTAACGAGTTTGAGTCCTAAATTTTTCAGTCTGACTCCCAATTCCAAATCTTCCCAGCCGTACAGTTGAAAGCCGGTGTCGAATAAACCTGCTTCTAGTAACCATTGCTTGGCGATCGCCACGTTGCCGGTGGCAAAGAAAGCGGCAGAATAATCGGTTAGTTTATAGGGCTCTGATTCGGGAGAGTCAAAGTTACAGGTATTGACCACAGCCCCATAGGTAAAAACCCGATCCGAGTTGTATTGTGCTTTGCCCCGTTGTAAACCTTCAGCGTGGGCTTGGAGAAAGACCTCCGTCACCACCAAATCACTGTCAATAAAAATGATGGTGTCCCCCTGGGCATGCTTCACTCCCAGATTACGGGCGGCGGCGGGACCCTGGTGATCCTGCTCCCATGACCGTACATGGGGCAATTCCTGGCGACGTTCTGCCAGCCAAGCTAGGGTGCCATCGGTGGAGCCGTCATCCACCACCACGATTTCATAGCCTGCGATTAAGTCTTGATTAAAGGTCTGTTTTTCCAGGGCCCGCAGGCATTTTTCCAGGATCGGCAAACGATTATAGGTGGGAATGACAACACTGAAAAACATAAATAAACCCAGGCATGTTCAAGGGACTTTCCAGCTTAACCCAGCCTAGGCGGCCAATAATTCCCGGGCTGTGCTGGCCACCTGTTCTGCCTTATCCTGGGCTAACTGTTGCAGTAAGCTTTGGCGATCGGGATGCTCCAGATGACCTACCGCCAAGGCCAACCGGTAACGCACTTGCCAGTCTTCGTCCTGGGCTAGGGGCACCAACAGGGGAAAGGCATCGGGGTTACCCAGTTCCCCCAAGGCGCTAATGGCCGCAGTGCGAATTAAGCTATTTTCCGAGCTGAGGGCAATTTTGAGCAGGTCGAAGCCCCGGCTATCCCCCATTTCCCCCAGGGTGGCCACAATACTCATCTGTAGGAGCCATTCCGGGGTTTCTTCATAGGCTTTTTTCAGGTCGGGATAGGCTGCGGTTAATTTCAGCCCTCCGATTACATCCGCCGCCACCGATTGCACGTCAATTTCTGGATCGTTAAACAGGCGATCGCGCAGCATTTGCAATGATTGTTCCAAATCAGCATTACCCACCGGATCCATTTGGCTAACAGCGGCATAGCGGATGCGGGGATTGGCATCGTTGACCAAAGGTTTCAGCAGGGGAAATGCTTGGGCTGGCTCCAGGGCCCGCAGTTGATTCAAACCCCGAACTTTATCACTGAAACTTTCTGAATCAAGTAGTGCTTTGATGGAGGCGACGGGATCACTCATAAACAACAAGGATTGGAAAAATCAACAAAGGGCTATGGTTGCAAGGGACTAGGCCAACCCGGTGGGTGGAAATGCTGGAGGTCGGCCAATTGTAGGACTTTTGTGGGGTAGCTGCCAAAAATTTTTAGCACTTCCGTGTATTGTTTTAGTTTTTCTAAAGCTTCTTGGAGTCTGGGTTCCGTTTGGCTGGCTTCCAAGTCCATAAAGAAAACATATTCCCCCAGGGATCGTTTCGTGGGGCGGGACTCGATGCGGCTGAGGTTAATTTTTCTCTGGGCTAGGAGTTCCAAAGGGGTAACCAAGGCCCCTGGCACATTGCGGGGCACACTAAACGCCAGGGTGGTATGGCTCCCTGTTAAATGGCCCTCCGCCCCGATCGCCCAAAAGCGGGTGCAATTGTCGGGGTAATCTTGAATGTCTGTGTGTAGTACAGGGAGATCAAAGAGGGTGGCGGCCCTGGGAGAGGCGATCGCCGCTGCTGTGGGATCATCGCCAATAATCTGAATCGCTTCGGTGGTGGAGTTGGCCGGCACTAAACTCACCTGGGGAAGATGGGTGCTCAACCATTTCTGGCATTGCCCCAGGGCCTGGGGATGGGACACAACCCTAGTTAAATCTGCTAAAAGTTTTCCCCGGCTGAGCAAAACATGGGTGATGGGCAGCACCAATTCCTGTTGTATCTTCAAATTTTCCGCCGCCCAAAGGCCATCCAAGGTAATGGCAATGCCCCCTTCCGTCGAATTTTCCACCGGCACGATCGCCACATCTACTAAGCCTTGGGCCGCCGCCTCCAGGGTTTTACCAATGCTAGGACAGGGCAAAAATTTCACCGCCTGCCCAGTGCGCCCCTGATGCTCTTCCCCATAAACCAGGGCGACGGTTTCCGTGTTGGTTCCCCTTGGCCCCAAATGTGCAACGACCAATGGCGGCATAAATTCTCCCCAGGAAAGCTGGTACAGAAAATGTTATCATTTTGCAGAGGAATTAGGTCGTGCCGAAGTAGCTCAGTGGTAGAGTAGCTGATTCGTAATCAGTTGGTCGTGGGTTCAAATCCCATCTTCGGCTTGGGTTTCAGAATTTGGGTTTTAGGCTTCCCTAATTTATCCCTAGTGGTTATACAGTCCATACTGTTCCGCCATGATTTCGAGTTGCCGTATTTGCTGGACAATTATCTCTCCCTCCGACTGGTTCAGAAATCCGTTGAGATTGGCTTATAGATCCGAGATTTTGCATTCATATTCTGAATATTTCATATGATTGTTATGTAATTGAGGCGATCACTTTTATTCTAGTCCCTCCCAAACCTTGTCAAAATCACACTGGTCTAGCCAGCGCTGATAGGTCTTGTAATGAACACTGAGGCTGTGGCCCATCCATTTGGCTACTATTGCCGGACTGATGCCCAAACGGGCGGCCCTGATGGCGTAGGCGTGTCTGAGTCCGTAGGGAGTGAAAGGGATTTTGTTTCTGGTAAAGGCTTGATTTACCCGGTGTCCATTAACGGGATTAACATCGCTATCCAGTTTGGGCGGATTGAATACTTCCAACCCCAGGCGATCGGGCCAATCCTTGTGCAATGGGTACACTAGTCGCCGCCCAGTTTTGCTGTCTTCCCTAACGGAAATTATCGGGAATTGATCCAGGTCTAAGCGGGCTAATTCGTGGTTCCTGATGCCATAGGCAGCCATCATGCCATAGGCCCACCGCCATTTCCCTGGTGGCAACCTGTCCCACACTTCTAGGATTTCTTGGTCTGATGGGATACGCCTTTCCCCTGGCTTGTAATTTCCTTTCAGTTTGGGCCAGTCCTCTGGCAACTCCAAACCCGCAAATTTAGCCAAGCAGGTATAAGCGTGGTGATTCCGTTGTCTGGCCCTGGTGCCTGGCTCACTCTGCACCAAGGCCGTCCTCAGCACTGCCACTGTCAGTGGTTCATCCAAGGGCAACTGGTTAAACGCAATCCCGTAATCGTTATAAAAATACTTCTCCTTTGCTGCTGTCCTGGGGTTTATCTCCCAATGGCGATCGGCAAATCCTTTTATTATTGTTTCGATATTTTTCCGCAAGGGAACCACTAACCGTTGTTCCTTTTCCCCTAGCCAATCGTCCCAGTTGAATCGTTCAAATATTAGGTCGCTCTCCATCTTCTGGGCTTTGGCCAATGCCGCTTTATATCCTTTCTCGCTGGCAGGGCACCCCGTCGCCACATCCGTTTGTTTCCATCGTTCGCCGCCATCCTTCGCTGGCAGTGTGGCCCGCAAATATAGCCGATTATTCTTCTGTCTGATTTTTACTCGGTCTAATCTGGCATTGGCTTTGGCGATCGGGTCTGTCATTGGTGACTAGTTTGCTTTCCGTTCGTTGAAGTTGGCAGTATCTCTGTCGCCATAAAGTTTTTTGTCCCCGGCTTCTGGTTGAATTTTGTTAACTTCCGGTTTGGGTGGGGGAGTATTATTGGATTTATCGGAGTTTGGGGTTTCTTGGTTCATGGGTAATTCACTCGATACGATTTACAAATACACAGAGTTTTGTGTTCAAAAAACATCGGCTAACCTAAAAGGTCTGGATGCCAAGATGCAGATTTTTATTGGGTTTTCTGCTGTCTTGATTCGATTGGCAGCGGATCTCAGTCCTTGGTTTCGCCTTTCTACTTGCTCCCTGGCTTTTACGGTTATTGTTTTCTGTGCTGTCTCTCTCAAGGGTTCCAACGTTGGACCCATGGCCCATCCTTCGGTGTTGTTGGAAGATAAGTGGTTCAAGCAAGGGGAAGAAGTTCATAAGGGTTACATTGTCAGTTCCTGGGTTGATGCTTTGGACGATTACGATTCTGTTATTTCTCGCAAGCAACGCAATCTCCTCTGGATTATTGGTCTCTTCTGTGCCGCCATCGCCTGTTATTCCATCGGCGTTATTCTTGGTTGAATGGCTAAGACGGCGAAGCTGGCGATCGGGTCTGTCATTGGCGATTGGTACACTCTTTGGTTAGGGCGATAACCACCTCCCCTTCAACAAATAAATCTGCAATGCTCTGGGATATTTCTTGAACAAACTGGCTTTCCAGTGGCGGTGGGGCGTTAACTCTGGCAATATATTTTGCTTCCTCATTTATTTCTCCTTGGCTATAACCTTGCCGATACATATCACACGCCCGCTGTCTTATCCGAATGCGGGTAGATTCTGTCGGCATTATGCTCCCATCGTTGGCTTGGGCCGTTGCCACTTTCCCTTCTAACAGCCCAACGGCGATCGCCACACCTGTGGCTAGTCCAATTATTTTTTTCATAAACTTGCCACCCAATCAGGCTCAAAAACAATTAGCGGGTACTGGGTGCCGCCATCTTTCCTTAGCTCCAATACCCGCTCAATTTTCCGCCCATAATTTTCGTGGGCCCAATCAGGATTCTTTTCACCACCAACAATCAAGTAGTCCAATCTGGATGTTGGATTTTTGAGAACTATTCCGCCTCTATCTATGACTGCTTGCTGACATTTTTCTCTGTCTCCATAGAGAAATTTCCCGGTGAAACAGAATCCCTTATTGGCATACTCGATCTCTCCGTCGTGCCAAATTTCATCAAAGTCAACAGCGTTAACGGAAGCATCCAGTATTTTTTTCAGGGATTTAAGCGCACTGTTCCCCATGGCGATGTCTTGAATTTCTATCGCCTTGATCAATTGCTTGGTTTCTTGTTTGGCTAGCTTTACAAGTTCGATACTGCCTAGCGTCCCATCTTCATCCATTTGATAATCCTCAAACGGCGATCGCCTCTTTGTTTTTGTTGACTTTGTACGATGCAGATTTTTCGCACATGGCCAAACGGCGATCAGTTAAAACAGAATACATTTCGCTCAACGACATACCACCCCACTCGGACTGAACAAACAAGAGAAGGGTGTCAGCGTCAGCTTTGCAAGCACCTCTTTCAATACCACCCAATGTTGTGAACGAGAAAGGGTAGCCGGTTTTCTCGCTGATGTAATCGGCGGCAGTCCTTAAAGACATTTTCATTTTTTCTTCTCGAAAAACTCGGAGCTTTTCTCCAAGATCTTTCTTTCCTTTATCCGTTGTTTGCAAGGGACGCACGGATGGCTGGGGTTTTTCTAGTGTGTTGTACATAAGACACCTCCTGTAAAAGTTTTAGCACAAACCCTTGACGGTTGGCAGGTGTTTTATGTACGATACGACAGTCTTGTACGATGAACCATACATGAGTCACAAAGGAAGTCGCATAAAGCGGCGATACACAACGCTCAGGCTGTCTGACCAGGATATACAGCTAGCGCAGGAGGCGGCAGACTTGCTTTCTCTTAATCGCTCTGAGTTTATCCGGGAGGCAATTCAAAAGCATGGGCTGGCAACCATTAGAAAATTTGCGAGGAAATCTGATGACTAACAACGCTCGACTACTCCCAACCCTTCCACCCGTTCCAAATCGAACTGAGTGGGAGAAAACAGAAAACCAACTCCATACGGCACTACGCCGCTGGAACAACTTCAAAACCAACTATGGAGGGATCGCCTAATGGCTGTTGGACAAAGCCAAGATAGAACTCTTGGCAAACATATTTTGCTGAATAGGGTTGTAGGGCGATTGGCAGGAGTGTTCTCGGTCAACTCACCCAAGACTCGATTCCTAAGCTCTCCCTACTTTTTCATCGACCTATGTGCAGGGGATGGAACACCAAGTTATTTCAGTGGCTATTCCAGTCCAGAGATTCTCCAAAAACACGCCAATACAATTCGGGCAAGGCGGGGGGAAGGATCGGCAATAGTAATCCTGGTAGAAAAAGACCGGGCAACCTTCGACAAACTGCAAAAGGCATTCCCGGCTACAAACAATACTTATTTGATTCATGGTGACAGCAAAGACCCCTCTGTGATCGCCGAGATTGCAGAAATCATCAAGTCGAAGGGCAAGCCCAGTTCACCGTGCTTTGTTCACAACGATCCTAATAAAGTCACAGATTGGGCTATCACCCCTGAACTATTAAAGGTTTTGCCCCGTTACACCACCAGCCTAACGACTATGGGATGCAACGTTGGTGGGTTAAAACGGCTTGATTTTGAGAACAGGGAAAGCTGGTTCGACTATGTGCAGGTATTAGCCAAGGCGGTCAAATCGGTTAAATGCCATAACGCTTACTTGGCTTCATTGCGAAACGACAAAAGCCAATGGGCCTACCTAGTGACCTGTCCCGCCAAGTGGGAAAAGGACGTAGCAAACGACATAGAAAAGGCGTTTAAGGATTGGACCCACGGTGTTGAAGGAGCTTGGCTGTCGGACTCCTTGCGTTTTAAGTCCCTGATTCGCAAGTTGTTTTTGACAAAAAAAGAATGGGAGGACAATCAAGATGTCGCATAGTCAACGAATGCAAGACCTTTTAGAAAAGGCAATTTCTCTCTACTCTCTCAATGGTGTTCATCGGGCGGCTAACTTACTTCCCTTTATGGCAGAGGATGAATTTGCCAGCCTAGTGGAAGATGCCGACAAAAACGGATTTCAGAACGCCATTAAGGTCACAAAAGACCGGCTTTTGATTGATGGGCGTAACCGTATCTGTGCTTCTATCGTTCTGGAAAAAGACGTTCATATTGAGGAGTTTAATCCTTCCGATCCCATTCAGTATGTCCTGTCGGAAAACGCTGAACGTCGCCATCTAAGTTCACAACAAAAAGCCATGGTTGCGGCTGAAGCCACGGAACTCTACGCCATTTTTGAGGAGGAGGCTAAACAGTCCAGGATTGAGGCTGGAAAACTTTACGGGGAGAATCACCCAAAACAAGAGCTTACACAAAATTTTGTGGAACCTCTTAGTAGTTTAAACCCCGAAACGGCGGCCACAATTGCAGTGGAAATGGGCGATCAGGTTAAGCCAAGGCAAGAACGGGAAACGGCTCATAAAGTAGCCAAGACCATTGGCACAAACCGGGACTATGTGCGGAAAGCCAAAAAGATTCAGGAACACGCCCCGGAGCTAGCGGAAAAGGTCAAGAATAAAGAGCTTGACATCAACCAAGCCGCCAAGGAAGCCGATCGCCGAAAAAAGGAAACCCAAGGGCAACTAAAAGAGGTTGGGGAGAAAATTTCCACCACCAAATTCAAGCCAGATCCTAACAACTTCACCGCCGGAAAAGTTGATGGGAAGGTGACGATTATCCCAAAGCCTGCATCGGAGGCAACGGCCGACCAATCAAGCGTATCAGCCTTGCCTCCTGAGCCTGAGCCGAACCCGATTGAAACCATCAATCAAAATGGCTACACCATCCATGTTTGGCATAACAAACCCAAGAATCCGCCTTCATTCAATACTGCCAACGAATCCATTGATTGGGCCTGGTCAACATGGAATCCGGTTACTGGTTGCCTCCATGGTTGTAACTATTGCTATGCCGAACGCATTGCCACCAATGACCGAATGGCGGCGGTTTACCCCAAAGGATTTGAGCCAGTCTTTCACCCTTACCGATTGGATGCGCCTAAACACGCTCACCAATTTACTGAACAAGAAATCGTTCAAAAAGCCAAAGATCGCCGACTGGACTTAGAGCAGGCGAAGCTCTGGGCGAAGAATGTTTTTGTCTGTTCCATGGCTGATTTATTTGGCAAATGGGTTCCCGATGACTGGATTTTGAATGTCTTTGATTCGGTTATCAAATACCCGGAATGGAACTATTTATTCTTGACCAAATATCCTCAACGTCTCCAGGAAATTGGCGACAAGTTGGGCGGTGCTTTTCCTGATAACTGCTGGGTTGGGACCACAGTTGATGAACAGAAACGGGTAAAAGTTGCCCAGGATGCTTTTGCCAACATTAACGCCACAGTCAAATGGCTGTCTCTTGAACCACTGCTAACCAATCTCGAATTTACCGACCTCGGAATGTTTGACATGGTGGCGATCGGTGGAGAAACCAACGGCCCAACAGTGACATTCACTCCCGAATGGGCATGGGTGGAAAACATTCTCTGGCAAGCTCGGCAGTCTGGCACAGCCGTTTACTTCAAAGAAAACCTGCTTAGTCGCCCCAAGGAATTGCCGATCAAGCTACATAAGGAGGTGGACTAATGACTAAGCCCACCGACGAAAATTACACTCCCAACACCAAAGACCAACCCATCCTTGACCTAGTGGTGGAAGTGCTAGGGGTAATAGACCTCGACCCCTGCGCCAATGAAGCAAAAACCGTTCCTGCCAAGAATCATTTCACCCGTGATGACGACAGCCTTAGTTGTCCGTGGCAAGGGAAAACGTTTTTGAACCCCCCCTACTCCAAACCACTGCCATTCCTTAAAAAGCTTTGTATTGGGCTTGACCTGGAGCTTGTCCCAGAGGCGATCGCCCTTCTGAAAAGTGGCACTGTCCACAACAAAGGAACGGGGGCATTGATTGAGCAATACGCCACGGCCATTTGCTTCTGGGGGGCTGGAAAGAATCGGCGCATTGGCTTTATCAACCAGCACGGAGAGCAAAAGCTAGCCGCTGATTTTGATTGTGTCCTGGTTTACTTCGGACTGAATTACCGCAGATTCCGCAAAGTTTTTAAGCCCTTTGGCCATGTCGTCTACGGCGATCGGGTAATTGGAGGAAAACACCCATGACTGACTTCTTTTCCATCTTCGGAATCACCCTGGTGCTGAATCTACCCATGGCCGTAGCCCTTGTCCTCTGGAGGTTTTACGCATGATTATTCAAAGCCAAAATATCAAGCCCGGAATGATTATTTATCTGCCCAGAGCCAAGGAAGTTTTCACAGTTGAGCAAATTTTGGTTTTTGACGGTAGCTCGGATCTTGTGGATTCAAAAGGCGGGTTAGTTTATGCCGACCATGGCATTCCTATTCCTGTAGTGGGGTTTGCCAATGACTAACCCAATTAACTCTGAACCATGCCCAATCTGTGGGGGAGACTGCCTTTTTCTCGACTTCCCCGGCTCCACCAAACCAGTGTGGACCTGCCTCCACTGCGGGGCCATGGAATTTCAAAAGGAGGAAACCCATGCCAATCTCCCCCAGCGACCCTGATTACCACGAAATCCTAGCCAAATATCGCCAAGAAGCCCAACAGGAACGAAAGGCGATCGCCAGGAATTTAAGCAACTTCCAGTACAAGCAAAATCAAAAAATCAAAAATGGACAGCAAATTTTCCCCGGGTGAAATTCCCACCTATACCCGAAATCGAGCCCAACAGTGGATCGCCGGATTAAGGGTGGCGATGGCGGTTTTTGGAACAGCCAAGGCTTATCACAGGGCGATGGAAACCCCTAAAATTCCCGCTTGCCAGTTACGTCCCGGGGATAAGTTTGCACTTCATCGCCGTGGTTCTACCTGGCAAGTTACGGGCATATCCCATACTGCCAAACATTTTCGAGTGGAGGCTGTGTCTCTGGATAGCGGACGAATCTTTCTACACGAATTCTCCCCCAGCAGATTGCTGGATGTTCGATGAATCAGTGCGATTTGTTCGCTGGCATTGGAGGCTTCAGCCTAGCAGCCTCCTGGTACGGAATCAAGACAACTCAAATGATTGAGATTGACCCGTTTTGCCAGCAAATACTAAAGCGTAATTTTCCTGAAGTACCAATTCACGATGACATCACAACTTACAATCCCCGGCTTGGAGAGTTCGACATCATCACCGCAGGCTTCCCTTGCCAGGACGCTTCCGAATGTAATCCCCACGGGAGAGGGCTGGAAGGTGAACGAACAGGACTGTTCTATCAAGCCTTGCGGGTTGCTTGCGAAGTTCGACCCAGATTCCTTCTCCTGGAAAACGTTCCAGCTTTGCTTGGGCGAGGCTTCGGACGCATTCTCGGCAGTCTGGCCCGAAATGGGTTTGATGCGGAATGGTGTTGTCTTCGTGCATCAGAAATGGGTGCGCCGCATGCCAGAAAGCGACTGTTCGTTATTGCCTACCCCATTGGCACAGGAACGAGCCGGACTGGTGGCCCACAAACCAGGACAAACCAAACACTTATCGGCGGTGATTCTTGGTGGCGACAAAACCCGTCGCCTCCATCCACCATTCGTGCTTTGGATGCAAGGTTTTCCAGCCGATTGGCTAGACAGCAATTAAAAGTTTTGGGCAATACCGTCGTGCCCCAATGCGCCGCCGTTGCCTACCAAAGAATTCTCGAAATTAACAACAGTTTTGAGGGATAACTACCCTCCAACTAGCCCATCCAAAAACAAGAGGAAAAATCAATGTTTATCACTGCCGACTTACCACCCATGGCCGCTGAAATCAGACAGGCGGAACAACAAGGAAAACTCTATGGCGTGTTCACCTGTCACTCCCTTTCCCATGGAGCAATCACCGCCAAAGAAATGGCCCAGCAATTACTATATGCCCCCCACGAAATCCAGTCAGCCTTTGCTGCTTATCAATATTGGGCCGGGAATGGACAAAGCGAATTGAGTAAATCCTTTGTCACTGGCTTAGTTGACTACAGCCTGACCAACTGCCCTTACCTATTCCGCATCTATCTACAAACTATTGAGGGCTAAAAAATGAGTTGCATATTAACAAATCCCCAAAGCGCAATTCTCGAATACAAATGCCAGTTTTGTAACGAAAAAATCACTGTGCATCTGCCAGTCCGGGGCACAAAAGCCCTCAAGGCGCTGGCTTATTTCCAGCTTGTCCATAAAGAATGTCGCAACTGTCGCACGAAGGAGGGCTAACCAATGCTTACCGATCGCCCGAAATATCCAGATCGCCGACCGGAGCTAGTGAAAACCCATATTGCCAGCCGCTATGGGGGGTTCACCGTTTATTTTTTGCCGGACAACTTGAAATTTGGCCGGTGGACAAATCTTGCCGAAGCAGAGGAAGCCCTAAAAATTTGGGAGAAAAACTTCACCTGCCAACCCGTTGAACCCTGGCAAAAATACTGCCAAAGCCGGGGGTATAAGTCCGTTAGTTGGGTGTAGCCATGAGCAAAGTTCTATCGCAACAACAACAAATTGATGAATTGCGGGCCCGCCTCCAGGCATTGGAGGAACAAGCAAATGGCTGGAAAACCGTGCCCGAAGCCGCCCAAATTTTGGGAGTTTCTGCCACCTTTATCCGGGACAGATTAAAGCTTCGGAGCTACAAAAAAGCCCACCAAAAAATGGGCCGCAATTATCGAATCCACATTGAAACATTTCGTCAACAACTAGCCAAGGAGAAAGCTTAGTGTACGCCCATTTCAAACCCCGCACCATTTCAATCAAACTCGCCCAGGATGACTACCTATTGATTGCCCGCCAAGCCTCCGCCCTGGGGATGAATCCCACCGAATTTGTCCGCCGCTTCACTGTCCAATCCGCCAAGATTCTGGAGCAAGGAGGCTTCCCCGAAAATGCAACGCTCTAAAGTTCTTTGTGCCGCTGATTTAATTTGGCATTCCTGCCTAGTGCGTAAGGCAATTAACGAAATCGCCAAACGAATAGAGGAAGAAAGACCACAGGAAGTAATTGTCCCGTTCAAACGCTAACCAACAAAAAAAAGGGGGGCTTTGTAGCCCTCCCCAAAAACAAGAGATTCACATTATGACCTGGAAACACCACTACGTTAAAAGCCGCCGCTTAAGAATGGTAAGCCCTCGCCGTCAGCCCACTATCCCCCACTCCCTCCTGCGGGAAGCCCGCACCGAAATGATTGTTATCGAACTTGTCGCCAGCGGCGTTCGTGACCGACACCTAATTGCCGAAAAGACTGGAATTAGTTATGGCTGGGCCAAAAAGGTGGTGCGGGATTTAATCGCCGCTGAAGTGCTGGTAGAGCAAGGCGGCCAAGTATTTATTGCGGAAGTGTAGCCCATGAAAATCAAAAAAGGTTGGGTGAAAATGTCCGCCGCCGCCAAGATTCTTTACACCACTCCCCAGTCCATGTCCTATCGCATCAGGCAATATCCGCAGATTTACAAATTTGGCACGGTATGGGCTTGGCATCCATCAATGCGCCTCCGCTTTGTGAATCTCAAAGCATGGGAGGAAGCAGAGGATGAATTTCAGCGGGCAAGCCATGATCGGGCATCCAAAAACAATCATCGCCGTTGGGAGAACCGCAAAAAACGTAAACCAAGTACCCGCAATTAGGAGGATTTATGAACCATATTGCTTTTTATTCGTCTGGTGCTGCTTCATGGTTGGCGGCCATGCGAGTCGCCCAGAAATACGGCACCGAAAACCTTTATTTAGTCTTTGCTGATACAGGTGTCGAGGACCAAGACAATTACCGCTTTCTTGAAGAGTCGGCCCTGGTGGTGGGAGGCAAGCTAATTCGCCTAAAAGATGGCAGAACCCCATGGGATGTTTACTTTGAAAACAAATGGCTATCCCACCGCCAAGGTGAAAAGGGTTGCTCTTTCCTGTTGAAAATAAAGCCCTGCCAGGAATGGATTAAATCAATGCAATTTGACCCGTCCACCACTACACTCTACTTCGGCATTGGCTTTGAGGAAATCCACCGATTAACGGCGATCGCCCAGAATTGGGAGCCGTTCAAGGTTGAAGCCCCGTTGTGTTGGGATGAGTTTGGCTGGGCGGACAGGACAGCGATCATGCAGGAATTGTCCCGGCATGGACTCAAAAGACCCCGCCTATATGACCTCGGTTTTGCCCATGCGAACTGCGGAGGGTTCTGTGTCAAGGCCGGCTTGGCCCATTACCGCAACCTGCTAGAGAAGCTGCCAGAGGTTTATCTAGAACACGAAGAAAAGGAGCGTCAATTCCGACAATGCCTAGGCCGGGATGATGTTGCCATCCTCCGTCAAACGGTGAACGGAAAAACCCAGGGAATCACCCTAGAAGACTGGCGCAAGCATATTCAATCCCAGCCCGTCCAAGGGGATCTATTTACCGAGGCTTTAGGTGGCTGCAATTGCTTTACGGAGGAAATCATCCATGAACCGAATTAACGATGGCCGGGACGCAGGGGCGTTCATTACATCAGACCTAGATGATTTTGGGCTTGACCCTTATGCCTTCCGCATTTATGGGCGCATTGCCCGCCGAGCCGGTGGACGACATGGATGTTTTGAGTCGATAGACAACATGGCCAAAGCTTGTCACATGAATCGTGACACCGCATACAAGGCGATCAAAACCCTACTCAAACACCAACTAATTGTTAAGGAAACCCACAAGGGCAAGACCTCAAATTACTGGTTAACGCCACGGGAGCAATGGATTCCGCTACCTGACCTATCCCAAATCAGGGATACCGAACCTATCCCAAATCAGGGACACCACCTATCCCAAATCAGGGACACCACCTATCCCAAATCAGGGACACCACCTATCCCAAATCAGGGACACAAAGGAATCAATAAAGGGAATCCAAGTAAAGGAACATCAGGAAGATGGGAAATTTCACCTGATGATGATGCTGTTGATGATCCGTTCTACAACGGTCAGGCAAGGCAACTGGCCAGAGAAGTGGTCAAAGTTTCCAGGCAGATGAGCGGCGTTAGAAATTTCATTACAGAGGGTCCATGGGGAAGCTTGGCAGAAGAACTTGGCAAAGACGCTGTGTTTGTCTGGGAAGAATTTCACAAATACTTGTCCCAAGCCAATTCAGACAAAAATGACCCCCAGGCATACGCCAATAAAATTGCTAACAACTTGTATCAAAACCCTGGCAGCGAACTTGCTTGCAAGCCTTGGACAGAATTTGCAGATTATTTCAGAAAAAACAAATCTGCCCCGCCGCCGCCGCAAAAAAAACAGCCCCGCATTGTGGAGATAGAGCCAATCCCCGACCGGGAAGCTTCAGCAAAGGCAATAAAAGCAGCACGGGAAGCAAGGGAGGCTAGCCGTGGACAATAAACTACCTCCGCAAAATATCGAGGCTGAGGAAGCCATTCTCGGCGGGATATTACTAGACCCAGCAGCGATCGCCAGAATTGTGGATGTTTTGGAAGCGGATGCTTTCTATGTCCATGCCCATCGGGTGATTTATCGGGCCATGGTGACCCTCCATAGCCAAAGTCAGCCCACCGACTTGATGTTTGTGGCTACTTACCTCCAAGACCACCATCACCTAGAGGCGATCGGGGGCATGGCGAAGTTAACTCAGTTGTTGGACCGCACCATCTCAGCCGTAAATATTGACCGCTTTGCAGCTCTGGTCATCGAGAAATACAAGCGACGACAGTTTGTTGCTGACCTTCGGGAACTGGAATCCATGTCCCTGGATCCATCTATTCCCTGGGATGAAGTGAAAAAAGTGGCAGACTCTAAGCTCACAGCGGCGATCGCCGATACGTCCACCGCCAAAGGGCTGAAACCGATTAGCGAATTTCTCCCAGTTGCATTCCAGGAGCTAGAGGGGGGCTCAAGTCCAGGCGTTCCCACTGGCTTGGGCTACCTCGACCAATGCCTTGGTGGTGGAATAAGGCCGGGCAAATTAATCGTGATTGCTGGTCGGCCATCCATGGGCAAGACCTTTGTGGGGCAATTCTTCTCCAGGTTGATGGCCCAGAAGTCCGCCGTTGCTATGTTTTCCATGGAAATGGATGCCCTTTCCATCGTCCGCCGATTTTGGGCAGCAGAGGCCCGCATTCCCCAAGCCCAACTAACCGCTAACGCTGTTCCCATTGACAAATCTGACGACCTCGTTGCTTCTGCCGAACGCCTCTCAACTCTACCCATCTACATCGATGACACCCCGGGTAGTTGCGTCACTGTTCAACACATCGAATCCCAATGCCATAGCCTGTGTCGCCAGCACGGTTCCCTGGGGCTGATTGTGGTCGATTACCTGCAACTAATCGGCGATCAGGGGAGTGACAACAGGTCTGGGGAATTGGGCCGCTACTCCTCCGCCTTGAAAAGCTTGTCCAAGATTTTTGGTTGTCCAGTCATTGCCCTTTCTCAACTGAATCGTGGGGTGGAAGCCAGGAATAACAAGCGCCCCCTTATGTCCGACATCAGAAACTCGGGAGCCATTGAGCAGGATGCGGACGTGATTATCATGCTGTATCGAGACGAGTACTACAATCCCGACACCCCTGATTCAGGGATTTTAGAGCTAATCATTGCCAAAAACAGAGACGGCAAAAGCGGAGTGACTGCCAAAGTCCTCTTTGACCCATCCATGGGCACCCTCAAAAATCTCACCTCCTACGCACTATGAAACCTCGCCCCATCATCAAGCCCAAAAAGCGCAACGTTAAAAAAGTTAAAGGCTTTGGCCACTCTGCCCAAACCCAAGCCCGCCAAGGATGGCGATATGTGGCCGTCGAATTGAATCTTGAAGAGTGGGATTCCGGCAACGGTTTCCCTGACCTCCACAATTCCGAGGTGATTGACCTAATCGAAATTCATCACCTTGCCATTGCGCCTGTGAACTCCAAAAAAGACCGACAACTGATTCAGATTTGGAGCGACCAAATAGCCGATTGCTACATTTCCCCGCCGGAATTTCTAGCCGAGATTTATGTCACCAACATCAACAGCTACGCCCTCAAAAAAGGAGTCAACGTTGGGCGCATTTATCACAACTCATGGCTAGGGGATAACCGTATCCACGCCAACAGCATTGGCCACATTTTTGAACCCAGCGAAATACCCCTCCCATCCCAGGTGGTGGAAGTGATGGAAAAGTACGTTTCCGTTGAGCATATTGCCGACGGCAAAAAAGTCACCCTCAAAAACCGCCTAGGAGTTTAAGCGATGAACAAATCCCCATTGCGTTATCCCGGCGGCAAGAGCCGGTATATCAAACAAATCCTGCCCCACATCCCCCAAGACACCGTGGTGGTCAGCCCGTTTTTTGGCGGTGGTCATGTTGAACTAGCTTGCATGGATCGGGGACAGGAAGTAATCGGAAACGATGCTTTTTTGCCCCTGCAAAATTTCTGGTGGTGGATGAAGAAAAGGCCCCAGGAAGTGATCGATTGGGTTTGGGAAAAGGTGGAGCATAGCGATCCTAGGGATCTTTTTTACAAGGATCGCAGTACCTTGTTTTATGACGACAGCCTCGGTGCGGCGGCTTATTTTTACGTCAATCGATGTTCTTTCTCCGGTGCCACTCTGAGTGGTGGTTTTAGCTCTTGTGCCGCAAAGAGTAGGTTCACAATTTCCTCAATAGAAAAATTAGAGGCGTTGGATTTATCCAATTTGTTGCATATTTACGACCAAGATTTTGAATTTTTCTTGGACAACATCAACCCAAACAGGTTTGTCTACGCCGACCCGCCCTATTACGCAGTTGGGGGATTGTATGGCAAATCCGGGGACATGAGCTTTGAACCAGAAGATCATCACCGGCTGTTTAAAAGCTTAAAACCATTCAAGCAATGGGCTGTTAGTTACAACGATTGCCCAGAAATCCGCCGCCTTTATGACGGTTGCAATTTTGTCGAGCTTCCTGCCAGTCGCTCCATGTCCAACGGCAAAAAGAAATGCCCCGAAATCCTAATTCTCAACTAACACTATGACTGAACAGCAACGATTTGACATCATCAGCCGATTAGGGCAAAAAGCATTGGTTCACATCACCAACGGCAACCCAAAGGTTATCTATTGCGGGGAATTGGAATTTGTCAGTTTTTGGCTTTATGGGCAAGAGTGTGAATACCATTTCCACACCGATCCGCCCCTATTGATGCAAGTGGAAACTGGCAAAGAATTTACAGGTTTTAATCAATTACTGGAGGAGGTTTATGTCCCTCACCACTGCCCAACAGTTTGAACTTGAACAGATGAAGCGGGCCGCCACCAAACTATCCCATGCCCAAGCGCTGGAATTACTGGTTCAGTCCACCCGATTACTGATGATTAAAAACAATGTTTACCAGTCCCTCCTCCAGCAATACCAGAGCCAACCCGCCCCATTACCCAGGGATTGATGAACCTTTTCCCGCCCATCCTTTTGCCGAGAAATTCCCCCTCCTGAGCGACAAGAAGCTTCAGGCGTTAGCGGACAACATAGAAGCCATTGGTCAACTGGTGCCAATTACTCTCTATGCCGGGAGGATTTTGGATGGGCGCAACCGCTACTCGGCTTTGGCGTTAGTCAACCAACGCCGCCAACAGAACAAAGAAAAGCCCATTGCCCTCAAATATGGCCATCTGTTTGAGGAAGAGACACCCCAAAATAATCAACTGGCCTGGCTATTTGTGAAAGCTCACAATTGCCACCGCCGCCCATCAACCCAAACTATTAAGAGCTAAACACCATGAGCGCAATTGTTAAACACGGATTCACCCCAGAGCAAGTCACTCTAATCAAAAACCACTTGATGTCCTATGGCACCAAGGGCACACCACCAACAGACTCGGAGCTTAGTTTGTACGGCATGGTTTGTTCCCGGCTAAAGCTCGATCCCTTTGCAAAACACATCTATGCAATCCAGCGCAAAGGGAAATGGAGTTTTGAGCCGTCTATTGATGGATTGCGGGCCATCGCAGAACGAACAGGATTATATGCGGGAAGCGACGAACCGCTATATGACGAAGGGTTAACCGCTTACGAATTTTTGGCGGCAAATCGAAAAATCCCACGGGTTTGCAAAATCACTGTTTGGAAAATTGTTCAGGGAATTCGTTGTCCATTTACCGGAACGGCCACCTATGACGAATATTGCCAGAAGTACGATGGCAAAGCGACGGGAAAATGGCAAGAATCACCATTGAATATGATGTCGATCGCCGCTGAACGCCAAGCACTGCGGAAAGGCTTTCCTCAATGCAATTCAGCACAAGACGAAGTTAACAACGTAGTAGAAGCTATCGAAGTTGAAGCTGCCGACCCAGACCAATGGCGGATCAACGGTTACAACTGGGGAATAGAACAGGGCGTAAGCCAAGATACAGCCAGGGAAATTTCCAATGTAGCTAAAGACGCAAAAGACCTACACCAACGAATGCTGTCAGCTATCCCTACGGCTAAGATAGAGGCGTAGTACCCATGGGGGAGGGGAAGCCGTGAACCATCAATATGCCGATTATCTTTTGCGGACATATGGACCCAGCGTGGCAAGGCGCTATTGCCAGATCGCCAACAGCAGCCCAGCCCCTTCCCAGCCTCTTCCCCTGCGTACCAATCGCTGGGTATCCAACCAACTGCACCGAGAAAAAGCATTTACTCCTATCCAGGCGGCCACTATTCGCAGTCATTACCAAGCTGGATATAGTTGCAGAGACCTTGCTCGACAATGGGGGGTTTCCCAAGGCACAATTTCCTCTGTTCTCCGCCGCCAAGGGTGCTATCGCTAGAAAAATACCGCAAAAGGTACTGGGAAAAGCCCAAATGTCTGCGGTGGCTTGACCCCGGGCTATTTCTAGGGTAGTACGCACAATGGTATTGCACCACCACAGACAAGCAAATGAACCAAAATTATGAAAAAAAGGGTGAATTATGGGAGTCTCAGGCGGAAGCGGTGCGATTGACTGGGCTTCCACGGAGAACTTTAAAGGAATGGATTGACAAGGGGAAAATATCCCAGAGTAAATCTGGCTATGTAAATGTTATTGAGGTTTTTCAGAAGAATGATGAGCGGAAACAAAGGGAGATTGACCGGCTAAAGGGCAACACCGAGGAAAATCCACAGAAACGTTTAACTCTGGCCCAATGCAGAAAAATTGAAGCAGAGGCTAAGTTGCGAGAATTTGAACTGAGGAGGCTGGAAGGAGAGTTGTTGCCTTTGGCAGAGGCGATCGCCGATTTTGAGACGGCGTTGATTGCAGCAAAATCAAAGCTTTTGGCATTGCCTACTCGATTGAGCTTGCAGTTGTCGGGGCTGGATAACCCGAGGGAAATATCACAGGTGTTAGAGGATGTGATTTGTGAGGCGTTGGCGGCCCTGAGTGCTGAGTTTGCAGAAGCAGAGGAATAGTGGACTGATTCGCACCGATTACAATTTTTGGGAACCAATTTTTGCCCAAAATGGTTAGATTTATAAGCATCACAACACCAGCAATCGAGATTGATGGCGATCGCCTTTCTCCTGAAGGGTTGATCGCCTATTGTGCCAGGGTATCCAGCCCCCACCAAGAAAATCCGGACTACGCCAAACTACTCCGCTATTGCATCAGAAAAGGTCATTGGTCGGTATTTGAAATGGTGGATATGACGGTGGAAATTACCACGTCACGGGCGATTACCGCTCAGTTGTTGCGACACAAATCCTTCCAAAACCAAGAATTTAGCCTTAGATACTCAGAAGCCATGGACTATGAGCCATGTAACGCCAGGAGACAAGACGATAAAAACAGGCAAAATTCAATTGACGACCTAGATGACGATGTTAAGGAGGCGTTTGAAAATGCCCAGGCAATGATTTGGAATACCTGCTACCAGTCCTACCAACACGCACTGGCCCAAGGTATTGCTAAGGAATGCGCCCGGATGCTGTTACCTCTCAACACTCAGACCAAACTCTATATGAAGGGTTCGGTGCGGTCTTGGATTCATTATTTGCAAGTTCGATGTGGGCCAGAAACTCAGAAGGAACACCGGGACATTGCTGAGGGGATAAAGTTAATTTTCAATGAAAAATTTCCTACTGTGGCGGAGGCTTTGGAATGGAATTAATCGTAGCAATTCAACTTACTTCAATAGCGGGATTAGGGGCTGTTGCTGGTTGGTGTGCCGCTCACCTTGGTTTTTTTCGTCCTGATGAGGAAATCACGGTGGAAACCAACTTCAAGGAAATGGCAGAAACCTTCCTAGAGGCAGACCGTGACCGCATTGGCTGCATTGAAATTAAGTTTATTGGCGGCGATCGCCGTGTGTCTTTGATTTGTATGTCCAGCCCCCAACGTTTCAATTCTGCGAAAAATTACGACCTTAATTGATCGCCGTTTGGAAAACCTCAGAAAATATGGAGTTTGAAGTGATTAAAAACGATCTTTGGATTATTCATCAATCAAAATTCAAGGCAATGATCCATCCTTTTGTCCCGGAGCTTGTGCGGGAAGCGGACGGCGATCGGCGCATCAGCTATGGAGTAAGCAGTTATGGCTACGATATTCGCCTATCTGACAAGGATTTTCGCATCTTTCGCCATATCCCCGGCACGGTAATTGACCCCAAGAATTTCAACCCCCAGAACTTGGAATCAACGGAATTACACAAAGATCATAACGGCAGTTATTTCGTGTTGCCGGCCCATTCCTATGGCTTGGGGGTGGCGGTGGAGCATCTGCAAATTCCCAAGAATGTGACTGTGCTTTGCATTGGTAAAAGTACTTATGCCAGGGCGGGAATTATCGCCAATTTGACCCCAGGAGAAGCCGGGTGGTGTGGGCATTTGACTCTAGAGTTTTCCAATTCATCTAGTGCTGATTGTCGTATTTATGCCAATGAGGGCATTGTACAGTTGCTATTTTTTGAGGGGGAAAATTGCGGAATTGACTACCAAAAACGTCGGGGCAAATACCAAAACCAATCGGAAGAGGTAACTCTGGCAAGAATTTAAAGATATTTAATCGCCAAGTAATGGAGTCAAAAGGATGATTTTGCATTTAAAGGCTTTACGGCTATGGCATGAATTAAAACAAGGATTTGCTCGTTTCCTGTTGGCGATCGTTGCCTGGTTGATGCACATTCTTAGTCAAAATTCATCTAGTTATCAGGACTTCTGGGTGTCTCTTGACCATGGGCCAGGATGCCTCAGCTATCAGGTTTTCTGGTTTGCATCGAAAGCCATCTGTTTTAATACCAACGAACATATCGACACTTTTCCGTCGGGGTGTGATGACGTTTTAGATGCCCTATTGATGATGGTTAGCCAATACCTAACCGTTGAAATTGACGGGGAAAGGGTTCTAGACCATGCCTTTATGTCCACCGGGGAATATACCCTCGACTTGCTAGAAAAACTGGGCTACGTCAAATCGTGGGACAAAAACCCTTGCTATTACGTTTTTACGGAGAAGGCTAAATGATTAATGAAATTTACCGACACAAAAAATCAAGCGGCTTCTACCGGATAGTAGGGTTCGGCTTGATTGAAGCAACTAAAACCCATTCTGTTATTTATGAATCCTTGGAAGACGGGCAGGTGTGGGTGCGACCTACCACGGAATTCTTTGATGGACGATTTGAATTTGTCCATTTGCTTGATGCGCTTACAGATGCCTATGACCCTATCTCCAACGAGCAGGAACTTTAAATGACCAAGCAAGTATTTCACCTATTCCGCCGATGCCATCGCCTATACCGACGCTTAGAAGAAAGCAGGGGGACGCAAATGAATTTGCGCTGGTATCGCTGGGTGGACATTTTGATGGAGACGTATGACGAAATTGAATCCTTGGGCATTGACGTTGAATCGTCGCCTTGGTTGGTGAATTTGAAGCCAACGCCAGAATCAGAGTCGATCGCCGCCACATTAAAACCATGACTGAACAACCAAGCAATTACCGACTACAGCCCCCGCCTAAACCTAATGACTCAACGGCGATCGCCGACTTGGTTATTGAGGACATCAAGCAACGGAAACAGTTAGGGATTGAACGCTACGGGGTGGCACTGCAAGCCCATAACGGACGGGATAACTTGCAGGATGCCTACGAGGAAGCCCAAGACCTGACCTTGTATATCAAAGCCGAAATGGTTCAACGTCAAAAACAAGAGTGGATCCCATCGAACATATTATGAAAATATTCTGCCAACAAAAACCATTGGCCAATGCCGTTGGACTTGCCAGCCGTGCCGTTAGTGCCCGCCCTACCCATCCCATCCTCGGCAACCTGAAACTAGAAACCGATGGCAGTACCCTAACCATCACTGGGTTTGACCTCCGCACCATGGTCCAGGTTGATATTCCTGCCGATGGTCAGCCCGGAACCTGGACGGTATCCGCCAAAATGTTCTCCGACATTGTTAACCGTCTCCCTGTTGGTGATGTATCCCTGGAATTAAAAGAGGAGGCGATCGCCATTAATGCGGGCTTTGCCGAGTTTAGTGTGCGGGGTATCAGCCCAACGGAATACCCAGACCTGCCCGTGGTGGAAGGGGAAGATATTCTTTTCCCTGCCGACCTACTCCGAGAGGCGATTCGTTCCGTGGCGTTTGCCGCTAGCACCGATGAAACTAAGCAGGTATTGACCGGGGTTCATGTCAAAGGGGACGGGGAAAGTTTGGAGTTGGCCGCCACCGATGGCCACCGTTTAGCTGTTCATCGTTTGGAGTATGCAGCCCCCGAAATTGCCGTCACCATCCCCGCCAAAGCCTTGATGGAGGTGGAAAAGCTAGCCGACGGGGTAGAGGAAATCAATATGCGCCTAGGGGAAGACCGGATTACTTTTTCTGTGCCTGGCCGCCGTCTGACCTGTCGAGTGCTGGAAGGCACCTATCCCTCTTACCCGCAACTAATTCCTGTCCAATTTGAGGGTGTGGTCACCGTTGATCGCCAGCCGTTACTGGAAACCCTGACCCGTCTGTCGGTGCTGTCGGATAAAAACAATCTGGCGAAAATCGAATTTGATAAGGATTGTCTGATTGCCACCACGGAAGATGGGGAAGTAGGTAATGGACGGGAACAGCTAGACTCCCAACTGACCGGCACCCCAGAGGAATTTGGGTTCAATTTGAAATATCTGCTGGAATCCCTGCGCCATCTGCCTGGCCAAGCCCTCCAGTTAAAATTCAATCAGCCCAACCAGCCCGTCATCACCATTCCCCTAGGTGGTCAAGACATTACCCACCTAATCATGCCCGTTAGGGTTGTTGAATAAATGCCCCGCCTCCTCCGTGCCTGTGCCCAGGCGATCGCCCCTCCCACCCGACTTTCCCCCAGCGCATGGGCGGAAAGCAACTTTTATCTATCCCCCGAAGCATCAGCAGAACCGGGACTAATTAATCTTGGCCGTGCGCCATACCAACGGGAAATGCTTAATGCTGTGGCGGAAACTGGCATAGAGGACGTGGTGATTATGTCTTCCAGTCAGGTAGGTAAGAGTTCAATGCAATTGGCTGTTGTTGGTTGGCTGATTGACTTGCACCCCGGCCCCATTATGTGGGTGGCCCCAACCTTGGAAATGGCAGAATCAACGTCAAAGACCAGGATTGCCCCCATGCTGCGGGATAGCCCCGTGCTGACCCAAAAAGTAGCTTCCCCCAATAGCCGCAATTCGGGCAATACGTTGCGGGAAAAAGCCTTCCCCGGTGGGCAACTTACCCTGGTGGGCTCCAATAGTCCGGCGGGGTTGGCCTCTAGGCCTATTCGGGTGGTGGTTGGCGATGAAGTGGACAGATACGATGATTCCGCTGGTACGGAAGGGGATCCCGTGGAGCTAGTGCGGAAACGAACCACCACCTATTGGAATCGCTTGCACTTTTGGGTTAGCACTCCCACCATCAAAGACCGCTCCCGCATTGAGAAAATGTGGCTGGTGAGCGATCGCCGTCATTTTGAAGTACCTTGTCCCCACTGTGGGCACCGTCAGGATTTGAAATGGGATGGGGTAATCTACGAGGGCAAAGGAGAAATTAACCTCAGTAAACAGGATGTGGGAGAGGTGTTTTACCGGTGCGAGAATTGTGCCAAGGACATCCCCGAATCAGCCAAAACCAACCTGTTGAACCAAGGCCAATGGGTGGCCAGGGGAACCAGCAACAAGGTGGCCGGCTTCCACCTCAATGAATTGTATTCCCCCTGGAAAGGTTGGCAGGATGTGGCCAGGGACTATGAAGCGGCCAAGGGCGACCCTTTACGGATGCAGGTTTTTGTCAATACCAGCCTAGGATTGCCCTATGAATTGGATGGCCAGCTAAAGTTTCCTTGGGAAAATTTGGAATACCGCTGTGAACAGTCCGAGTATAGTGCCGGGCAAATCCCCGAAGGCGTTCTGCTGTTGACCGCTGGGGTGGACATCCAAGGCGATCGCCTGGAGTGTTCTGTGTTTGGCTGGGGAGTGGGGGAAGAATGCTGGCTAATTAGGCATGAAATTATCTATGGCGATCCACTACAGGATGATTGCTGGAATGATCTGGAGTTATTGCTCAACCATGATTATCCCCATCCTCTGGGGGGTGCTATCCGAGTGCGAAAATCAGCCGTCGACACAGGCTATCACACCCAAGAGGTTTACCGACGGGGCAGAAATAAACCTACCTGGATGCTAATCAAAGGGGTATCCGGCGATCGGAAGCTGGTTTCCCCCGCCACCTGGCAGGAAATAAATTGGATGGGCAAACCTATCAAGCGGGGCGTAAAGCTCCATAGTTTGGGGGTGGATTTACTGAAGCAAACTTTGCTGGGGCGTTGTCGGGTGGCGATGCCGGGGCCAAAATACCTGAATTTGCCTAAAAATGTGCCCCAGAAATATTGTCAGGAGTTGGCCGGTTCTGAGGTGATGATGAAAAAGAAAAACGGCGCAACCTGGCGTTATGTGTGGCAACCGGTACCCGGAGTGCGGAATGAGCCTTTGGATTGTGCAGTGTATGCCTACGCCGCCGCCATTTTCCTGGGACTGACTCGCTTCACCGATCGCCATTGGGAGAAAATGCGGAATTTATTGGCCGTTGACCTGGGGGATAGTCGCCCCAATGACCCGGAAAAATCCCTGCCGGAATCACCACCGGAGAAACCTAAACGGAAGCCTCGCCCACCCCGTCGCCCTTTCCTGGGTAGTTATGGGGGGAGGTGATTTTGTCTATTTTTTATTCAGTGATAATTGTTAAAACAATAGTAGGTTGTTGCCAATGGCTGAATACAGAGTACAGAAAAAGTTGGGTATATTCACCTCTTTGTCAGAAAAAGAACACTTCAGTCCCGTTTATGAAGTTTCAAAAAAGGTTCCCGTCCATGCGCCTGACTTCTTCTGGTTTTGCCTAAATTGGGGGCTTACTTTAGGCACCTTTGGGATTTATATGATTCTTTACTTTTCGTTTTGTATTGCTTTTTTTGAGGGTGACCCTGCATCTAAATTCGCCTTTCCCTCTGAAAGTTGGGAGCACATTGCCCATCGTGACAGCCTTGAAGATGCGATCGCCTTGGTGGAAGAGCTAAAAAGCGTAGAGGCAGAGGTTTACCATTTTTAGGCTTTGGTATCCGCATCAATGCGGGCACCACAGGAATCTTTGACAACCAATCATGAACAAACCAATTTTTACCCCAGAGCAAATAGAGAATATTAATCACACCATAAGTCAGGTTGCCCAGGCTTGTGGAAATTTGGCGATCGCCAGCAAAAATGCCGTTGAAGCACTTGAACGGTTTGCCAAGGAACTTAGTGTTAAATCTTCATTCCCAGTTAGTCGGTTGGGTATCCCGAATAAGCAACAAAAAACTTTGAAAGTTAAATCCGGTAAGCACTAGGTGGTATCCCAAAAGGCTAACCCCGTATAAATTCACAATGGCATTGCCGTTTCGGAATGTCGCCATGCTCAACGTCCCCAAACAATTGATTGCTGGAGTGCCCGCCGATTGGATCGCCAGCCATCCCGATTACAAGTCGGAAAGTTGGAATCTTTTAGTCAATATTGCCGGCCCCATTTTGGTGCCCACCACCAGCACCCCCCAGGATAATGGCAGTTGGTTGGTGGAAATTGATGGGGCTGACACCGAAGATTCCCCCGGCGAATATTACTGGAGTGCCAGGGTGATAGAAGTGGATGGGGAAAGAAGTCGCAGTTTAGGAGCCGGAAATTTACAAATCACTCCCAACCTGGCCACCGTTGATGAACCCTACGATGGTCGCACCAAAGCCCGCCGCATCTATGACGGCATCCTCCAAGCTATAGAGCAAATGGCTGGGGGCAGGATTAGTGAATATTCCATTGAGGGACGCAGTGCTACCTATCGCACCCTCGAAGAACTCAATAAAGCCGAGGAATATTGGCGGCACAGGGTACAGCAAGAGGAGGGGCGGAGCTACAAAATAATCCGTGCCCGTTTTGGCTAGCCCCTGTATAAATGCAAGCTAAAAACAAATTCCGTTATGCCCCATGCCCCAGCACCATCTAACCGCTTTTGAAAATAAATCGGACTATCGCATCCGGCAGGGGAGTCGATACAGTTTGACCATTAAAGTTCCTGGGAACAAAACGACTGGATACAACATTAAAGCGCATATCAAACGCAAGCCCACAGACGACAGCACTCTAGCCATATTCAATGTAATCGCCCCGGTCTATGATGCCACAACGGATAAAACAGCATGGACAATATTTCTCACAGCTTCACAAACGGCCAATACCCCCAAAACCAAACGAGTTAAAAGGGATGAAACGGTTATTGGCACCCACGTTTGGTGCTGGGATGTGCTTTTAGAGGATTTGCAGGATAGTGACAACAATTTAAGGATACGGCGGATTCCGCATCTAGCTGGCACAGTAACAACAATGAGTAAAATAGTTCTGTCTAGTTGTAGCAGAATTCAGCATAACACCAATTTCTGCTAACTTTTCAACAGATTC
>NZ_JACJTJ010000027.1:0-13101 GCF_014698605.1 Synechocystis sp. FACHB-383
TGGAACCACTCCGATCCCATCCCGCACTCGGTTGTGAAATGTGATAGCGGCGACGATACTCTGGGGGTTGCCCCACGGCACAATAGTCCGATGCCAAGTTCCTCTTTCTTTGATTTAAGGCTCCCCATTCTACTTGGGGGGCTTTTGGCTATCTTAAACTCAAATTTAAGATTCTATTTTTAGTGATGATGGCAATTTGTTTTCCGGCGTGGGCTGAGGAAGATTGTCAGCGAGGGGAATGATAGAATTGGTAGAAGCCTAATTTGGCTTTGTAGAAATTCTCAGCTAGTTATTCCCCTAGCCCCCTTTTGTTGTTAACCCAGGAGGTTTAAAACTCTCAGATGACTCAAGTTGTTGTAGGTCAAAACGAACCCATTGAATCCGCACTACGCCGCTTTAAACGCCAAGTTGCTAAAGCTGGCATCTATACAGATTTCAAAAAGCATCAATTTTTTGAAACGCCGCAGGAAAAACATAAACGCAAGGAAGCAACCCGCAGAAGACAGCGTTCCCGCCGTCGTTAGTTAGTTGTCGATGCTGAGATTATAAATATACTTTCATCTTCTAGAAACTTCTTCGGTTTTCATATAACCGAGGGGGTTTTTGTTTTTCTTAATCATATTTCAGGGGGTTTGGGGAGTTAGGCTTCCCTTCTCCAAACGCCAACATTGATCGGCGATCGCCGTTAGTTCGCCTGGATCGTGAGTCACAACCAGGAGGCCCCAATGGCCCTTTAATTTAGTCAGTAGACTGGTCAATTGTTGACGCATCGACCAATCTAAGCCAGCGGTGGGTTCATCGAGGAGAAGGATATTAGGTTGACGAATTAATTGCACTGCTAAAGAGAGTCGTCTTTGTTGACCACCACTAAGGGCCTGGGGCGACAAATTCCAAGGGCAGTGACCAAGACCTACCTCTTGAAGGGTTTCTGCAATACGGCTGCGGGGAACTTCCGGATGGCCCAAGCGCAATTCCTCTAGCAATGTGCCACCGCAGAAATGACGTTCCGGAAACTGAAACACTAAACCACATAACTGCTGGAGGTGCAGAGGCGTTAACTCCTGGGTTTGCCAACGGATATGGCCGCTGGTCGGTTCCGCTAGACCAGAAAGAATTTCTAACAAAGTAGTTTTACCAGAGCCACTAGGGCCAATTATTAAACCGAGTTGTTGGGGCGCTAATTCTAAATTGATATCTTTTAGAATGGGATGCAAAGCGGCGGGCGGATGGTAGCAAACGTCGTTTAAATACAGCATATGGATAAAATTGAAACGCAATCTCCCTGGCAGATCATAGTTTGCTCTGCCAGTTCCGCCAAAAGCTAGATATTATGGCAATCACAATTTCCTAGAATTTTAGCTTGATTAGCCTAATTTTCTTGGTTTTGCCATTGCTCCTTCCTGTTCTCCTTGTAGATACACTCGACTATGTTGGCTTCCCTCACCCGTTTTACTCCGATGAATTTGATTCGTAATCGTTGGGCCCAAGTCTTTACCCAATCCCTATTAGGAGTCCTGATAGTTGGTGGCACCGCTTGGGCAGGGGATCCCTTTCGCCCCAGCAATCCCCATAACATTGGCGACCAAACAGAAGCTGCTTTTGAAGCAATTTTCCGCGATGGGAATTATCGAGGGGCAGAAGAAATTTTAGCTGTGGCTCTTCAAGTCGAACCCAATGAGCCGTTGGTTTATGCCATGCAGGCTTCCTTTGCCTACGACGCCAATGATATGGAGGGAATGAGGAAGTATGCCCAGCAAACCCTAGAGTCGGCCCAGCGCTTGGCCGCCAGCGATCCCTTACGGGGTAACCTATACATTGCTGTAGGTCATTTTCTAGAGGGTAGTTATCTGCTTAAAAAGGGTAGTTATTTACAAGCTGTAGGCAAAACAGGTACGGTATTCGAACATTTAGACAAAGCCTCTGCCATTAATCCCAACGATCCAGAACTTAATCTTTTGCGGGGTTACTTAGATCTATTCTTGTCCCGTTATACCCCCTTCAGCCAATCAGAACAAGTAATTAGTCGTTTTGAGCAGTATGCGGCACCTGATTATCTTCGTTACCGTGCCCTAGCCACTACCTATCGAGATTTAGAAAAATATGACCTTGCCATGGCTAATATTGACCGGGCGCTGGCCATCACCCCAGATAATCCTGAATTGCAATACTTAAAAGGGCAGTTTTTGCGTAATGAGGGCCGCCGCAGTATGGATTTAGGCAAACTTCAACAGGCTCAGCAATACTACGCACTGGCCCTAGAAAAGCAGGATCAACTATCCCGGGCATTGGTGGTTCAACTTAACCATGAAAACAATGCAGTGGTAGATGAAATTCAAAAATTAGCCCAAAATCCTAGTCTGAAGGGCTTCTAAAGCAGGAGAGTATTTTGTAATCCTATCCCTATAGTGTTGATTTTCCCCGTTTCTTTTCCCACTGGCTGATGTCTCTTGCTGGGAAACACCTTGCTGTAGGCTTGTCAGAAGATTCGTATGAGCTACAGCGCACTGACGATAGAAGCCAGGCAATGATGCCCATAGCTGGTTTGCCCCTATTTCAGAACGGTCCCCCACAATCTCATGGGTTTCAACATCTAGAGCCAGCTAAATTCAATACTTTTGTTGTTTATTCCCTACAAATGACCACATCTCATCACATTGAATCGTTAATTGCCCTTTTTTTTGAAGAGACTTCTACTTGCTGGAGTAGGGTTTCGTATTTTTGATTGACAGATTGTTATAACCAAGGCCCTGAAACATCGCAGACACGGGCGATACCAGCTAAAGGAATCTTTTTGAGAAGAAGTCTATCAATGAGATTTTTGGTTTCTTGAAAGATAATTTTCTGCTGGGAATGTTCTAGAAACTGGCGACCGCAGTCACAGCATTTATGATTTTGCTTGCCGTTATGGGGGCGACCATTTTTGACCACCTTGATAGACTGGCAACTGGGACAATCAAGCATGAGGGACTAGCATTGCTCACAATTTTAGCTTTTATCCTTACTCCTTAAGCACTACCAAAAAGCGTCGCCATGGAAATTAATTGGTCTTGGCAACAGTTTAGTGATATTTCTGGGGAGGAAATGCACGCAATGCTTGCCCTACGACAGGATGTGTTTGTGGTGGAGCAGGGATGTTTATATTTAGACCCTGATCAGTTGGATAAGCAATCATGGCACTTGTTTGGTCGCACCAAGGATCAAAAATTAGTGGCCTACGCACGACTGAATTTTCCTAATACTAGATACCCGGAACCATCTTTTGGCCGTGTTCTTACGAGTAAAGCCATCAGGGGGATGGGCGTTGGCAGAAAAATTGTCGAAGCCTGCATCCAGAAAAGCTTGCAGGAGTATCCAAACTCGGATGTGCGGATTTCAGCCCAGGCTCACCTCACCAAGTTTTATGCAGAATTTGGTTTTACAAAGGTTGGTGATCCCTATGATGACCATGGCATAGAACACATCGGTATGATTCTGCGTGTTTCTAAACCCATGGGTGACTAATGCGCTAATTTCGTTCAGTTACCTTTGCCGATGATTGTTGTTGGAAAAAGGCTTCCGAAGGAGGGGAGCAATCAATGCCTTTCCCCCGGAAGGTGATCGCTGGAGGCGAAATTTGGTCAACCTTTGGCCCTGGAGCGGTGGGGGCCCTTGGTTCACGCATAGTTTGGGCATAGCCTTCGGTGGCGTTGGGTTTGAGCACCAAATTTTTGGCCGGCTTGGGGATAGCCACGGTGGTATTGACCGTTTCAGCCATGGCTAAGCTAGGACTCAAGGTAATTGCCAGACTAAGGGAAACAATAAATAAGCGCATGGAAATACCTCCAAGCCGAAGCTAGGGAGTCCTCATAGACAATGTTTCCCGGCGATCGGCTAGCAATTAATTGGTAGTAAAGGTGGCAGTAACAGGGCCAACGGGTAATTCTTTGGGCCAGGGCAGAACAAA
This sequence comes from Synechocystis sp. FACHB-383, assembly GCF_014698605.1. Classification (NCBI taxonomy): domain Bacteria; kingdom Bacillati; phylum Cyanobacteriota; class Cyanophyceae; order Synechococcales; family Merismopediaceae; genus Synechocystis; species Synechocystis sp. FACHB-383. The sequence continues at coordinate 3,944 of NZ_JACJTJ010000027.1, forward strand.
GCGGCGTTTGTTGCCGGCTAGCATATTCTCCCCAATGACTCCCTTCAGTTGTTCATCCCCACTTAAAGTGACAGTTTTTCCCTCTGAAGTTAGATTAACTGTCAAACCCCTAAGTAGTTGATGGGCAGTTCCTTGATTTTCAAAATTAAGTACTAACTTCTGAGAACCATCTTCTGAAGTCGAGGGCCCGGCATCTTCTAGAACCACTTTGGGAGAGGCATTAGGAGGGGTAACATAGATCGTGCCCACATACTTAAAAAGTACCTTGATATCGACAATTCTTGTGTCGGTAGGCTCGTCAATTTTTGGCTCTAGGGCATCAATGGGAACCTGTTCAGCCACAATGCGATAGGGAAGTTCCTTAGAAGGAGTGGAGTCTCCCACCCAAACTACCCTGACGGCCTGAGCTTGGTTGGGCATAAGAATAATCTGGGGAGGATAAATGACAAAATCTTCCTCTTCCAGAGGCATTTCCTCGATCCCATCGATGGACATTTGGCGGCCCACAACACTTACCTGTACTGCTACAGGTTGGGTTCCTGTGCTACGAAGCAGAAAAGAACGACTTGCACCACCACCAGCTGGAGTGAATTGCATTTCCATGGGAGAGAGTTGGAAAGAGGGGGAAGCTTCTGTTACCTTTGGCATCGCCAAGTTAAAAGTTATACTTCCAGCTAAACCACAAAGAAAAGCCACCAACGTAGATCCAGAATATCGATGAAAAGCCATCATTTTAACCCTCCGTTGACAATAGTAAGCGCTCGGTCAAACTTCAGCTTAAACTTGATTTGATGCGAGCGCCAACTATCTTTAATTTGCCTATTTGTTAGTCAGCGTAAAAGTAAGAGTATCGCTGTATATACCATGAGCTTTTCCGTTAACATTAGATTGTAGAACCGAGATAGCAACATCACGATCACAACCAGTTGAAGAGGCGCAATCAGCAATTAACGCTGCCGGAGTTTCGGCAGTTCCCTCTCCCGAAGTAAGTGTGACAGAGGCGGTGGAGCCATTCGGTCCGTAGTAGAGGGTATAGGGCATTTGCAGATAGGAAGCAACTCCATCACCTGTTTTTAGAATACCTTCATTATCTGACGTAACTGCTACGGTGAAGCCAGCCGCATCATTAGATTTAACGTTAACTGTACCAACAACGGTTTCAGAAAGTGCCGTGTACAAAGTCAATTCTTCGGGGGTGCCAGGAGTTTTAGTTGCAGTCCAGGTTAAAAGTTCAACTTCAGGAACTTCAACACCAATGCCATCGCCTTCAGAGTTGGTAGGATTAGCAAAAGCGGCGGGGCTTAACATTACAGCGGAACCAATAACCAAACCAGAAGCTAGAAGAACTTGATTGAATTTAGTGAACATAATTTGTCGCCTCCATCCCGTGACCTTGGTCTTGGGAAATGAATGTTGTTTTTTTCTTTACTCCTTTATTGTATGGAAATGGCGATGTGTGCGTATTCGCACTAACACTGGACTTTCACTAAAGTTCGATTTTCTACTGCTCCGTATAATTACGATTTTTTGTAACTAAATCTACACAAATAAAGAAAAGTGTTGCGCCTAATCACTCCCTACTTGTGACTGGGATCACATACCCCCTATAACCCAGATCATTATGCTTTTTTCCTGCAAAATAATAGCTTTTTCATCAATTCTTTGCGGTTTCTTCTGGAGGGGATTGTGAAGTTGTGTTAACCAAGCCCTGGTTACTGTCCTTGTTCCTCTTCGGGATGTTGACGCTTACAATATTGACCAACGTTTAAAAGTCCATACCGTGAAACTTTATCTAGACACCAGCGTGTTGAATCGGATTTTTGACGATCAAACCCAGGCAAGGATTGCCTTAGAGACCCAAGCTCTGAGGATGATTTTGCAACTGGTGGAAACAGAAGAGGTCGAATTGCTCAACTCGGCAGTCTTAGAGTTTGAAGCTCAGAAAAATCCCTATCCGCCAAGACAACGTTGGGTACAGCAGTGTTTAGCCCTAGCCAAAAGCTATGTGCCCATGGATGAAGAGATTGTGGCTAGGGGGCAATCCTTAGAGCAAATGGGAGTGAAATCCATTGATGCCTTGCACATGGCCAGCGCAGAAAAGGGTGGATGTGATTATTTTTTAGCCTGTGATGATCGATTGCTCCGTCGTTATCATGGAAAAGTCAAAGCCCTAAATCCAGTAAGCTTCATTTTATTATTAACAGAGGGAGAGCGATGAATCTCAAGATCCCCAAGGAACAAGATGTGGTAGAAGAAGCCTTACTAATTCTGGAACAGAAACTTCCCCCATCGAAACTGGCTTTATTGCTTTCCCGATGGCAATCAGATCAGGGAGATTATTTAAAAACGCGGGACGAACTGTTCAAATGTGAAACGGTAGAATCGTTGGCCACAGATATTTTAGAGTTTGAGGCCCGACGAGCATCTTCCCAACAAGCTGAAACATAGGCCAAAGCCTGTCGAATATCCTCCTCTTCCAATTCGGGAAATTCCTGGTAGAGTTCATGGCGGTCTGGATAGGTAGCAAGTAAATCGATTACCCTTTTCACCGTCAAACGCTGTCCCCGAATACAGGGTTGACCATTCATTTGACTGGGGTTAATGGTGATCCGTTCAAGTTTCATGGGGATAATAGTTTTAAAAAAACATCAACGGCGGTAGAAACAACACCAGACTGCCAGCATTCACGGCCATTGTCGCTATCCCGTTGTTGCTCCTTTTAACAAGAATAGCCCTGGTATATGACACCATCGATTCTACCTTGACCCCAACTCAAGCCCATCGACAACAACAAGTCAACATTCTTATGCCAGGATTAGGGAATGTCTCCCTAGTGTCCCACTTCGTCACGGGGAAAGATCCTTTGGTATTCAATGCCTTGCCGTTGCCCAACCTCCCATGGAATTTGATCCCGATTCCCTCGTTTTTAATGCCAGGTATGACCTGTTTCAGCTCCTGGTGAATCACTTTAACGTTATTGCCTGCCTGTATCCCCGCCTATTTGCCGTAACCGTTGCCCGCATTTCCTCCCACAGGCAAAACAAGAAGAAAGTCAAAATTTTCACCCTGCAAAGCGAAGCCCTAGCCTACTTTGAACAGCAACCAGAGCCGGCGGTGGTGATCATTTGCCAACGGTTAGAAGACGGTTCCGGTTTAGACCTGTTGAAACAGCTCAAAGCCCATGCCCGATCGCCGCAGTGCTTATTGTTACTGTTGAATGACCATGCGGCCATTGTGGAAGAAGCCCAGCAGTTGGGGGCCGATGCCATCTTTTTGGAGTCTAGTTTGGGTAATGGGGAAATTAACTTGGCCGTGGAATGCTTACTCCAGGGCAAAACCTACATTGATAGTCGTCTCCAGGCGATCGCCGATTATCGGAAAGCCCAAAAGGACGAATTGACCCAACGGGAAGTGACGATTTTACGGTTAGTGGCGGAAGGCAAAACCAACACCGAAATTGGCCAGGAATTACATCTAGCCAGCTCCACGGTGCGGGAATATGTGCAGACCATTATGCGTAAGCTCAACGCCAGGGACAGAACCTCAGCGGCGATCGCCGGATTACGGGAAGGCTACCTAACTTAGAAAGTGTTTTGATGGAAATGGTTTGGGGCCTACCAATCCAGCACCGGCTTTTCTGCTCCCTGTTCCCGTTTTCTTTGGGCATCCTTTGCAAACCAAGCAATGATAATTTCTGGGGTCAGATCGGCGATCGGCATTACAGATTACCAACTCATCGCGACTTTTTAGCTCTCTAACCCATGTCAAAAATAGGCTAATTTTTCCAGGTCGAACCCGGCCGTTACCTCCGCTAAATGGGGTAAGCTCTCCCGCTCAGAATCGCTTAGATAGGGCACAATCCCCAAAACCGGCAAATGGGTAAAGGATGCCAACATAGCTGGAGTGGCCCAGTCTTCTACCTTGGCCTCCGCCTCCGGGCTAGCACAACTGAGCACCAGCCCCTTCAGTTTCACCTTAGTTTGTCTTGCTAATGCTACCTGGGCGATCGCCTGGCCCATGGACCCCAGTTGCACCGGCACCACCAAAATAGTTTCCAAGCGCCACAGAGCCGCTATATCTGCCACTGTCAGCTCATGGGTAACGGGGGAACCTAAACTGCCCAGGGCCTCCACCAACACATGGTCATGGTTCTGTTGCATTGCCTGTAGAGTCTGCCAGACTACCCCTAAATCAATGGTTTTCCCTTCCTGATCAGCGGCCAGGGGAGGAGCTAGGGGAGCGGTAAATTTTAGCGGCGTCACCACATCCCAGTGGGTCAGATGGCTAAAGAGTTGTTGGTAAAGCTCGTCATCCCCCAACCCCGTCTGCATTAACTTCATCAATCCCAAGGACTCATAGCCACGATACTTTTGCCAGTAGGCCGCCAGGGCAGAAGTAGTTACCGTTTTGCCCACCCCGGTATCGCAACCCACAACTAATAAAGTTTTTTGGTCAACGGCTCGGAAAGAATGGGACATGGGGGAGCAAAAACCGAGGGGGAAAAGTGAAAGTGGCAGTTAATTTAAGTTTTGCAAAACCTAAAGAGATTGGCGAGGGAAGAATCCGCTATGATTGGATCGGAATCCCCTCTGTTAGCTTCCGGGCATAAGACTAGGGGGAACACCAGTAATCTGCCTTGACATGGGGGTAAAGTGTCTGCCGTGAGCCGTATCGCTACTTTAACACGTCAATCGATGCTGTCTGCCTTATCTGACAACAATCGCTTACGTCTTTTTTCCGGATCATCCAACCCATCTTTATCCCAAGAAGTAGCCCGTTATTTGGGCATGGACATCGGCCCCATGTTGCGGAAACGGTTTGCCGATGGCGAACTCTACATCCAAATCCAGGAGTCCATTCGGGGCGGTGACGTTTACCTCATTCAACCCTGCTGCCATCCGGTCAACGATAACTTGATGGAATTGTTGATCATGATCGATGCCTGTCGTCGCGCCTCGGCCCGCCAGATCACTGCGGTGTTGCCCTATTACGGTTATGCCCGGGCGGATCGTAAAACCGCTGGTCGGGAATCCATCTCAGCCAAGTTAGTCGCTAACCTTATTACCGGTGCCGGTGCCCAACGGGTATTGGCCATGGACCTCCACTCTGCCCAGATCCAGGGTTACTTTGACATTCCCTGTGACCATATGTACGGTTCCCCCGTCATTATTGACTACTTAAAAAGTAAGCAACTAAGCGACTTAGTGGTGGTTTCCCCGGACGTGGGAGGGGTAGCTCGGGCCCGAGCCTTTGCAAAAAAATTAAACGACGCTCCCCTAGCCATCATTGATAAGCGTCGTCAGAGCCATAATGTGGCCGAAGTATTAAATCTCATCGGTGATGTGGACGGCAAAACCGCCGTGCTCGTGGATGACATGATCGACACCGCTGGTACTTTGTCGGAAGGCTCCCGTTTGCTGCGGGCCCAGGGCGCTCGCCAGGTCTATGCCTGTGCCACCCATGCCGTTTTCTCCGAGCCGGCCATTAATCGTCTTTCCGGTGGTTTGTTTGAGGAAGTAATTGTCACCAATACAATTCCTGTGCCTGGCGATCACCATTTTCCCCAACTGACTATTCTTTCAGTGGCCAATTTAATTGGGGAAGCGATTTGGCGCATCCATGAAGAAAGCTCCGTCAGCAGTATGTTCCGCTAGGAATGGGTTTTTAGTTTTTTTGTGGACAATGGCAAAGCTGGATAGCTAGGCTGGCCAAAGCTTGGGCTGGATGATAGGCTTGGTTAAGCGATTTGCAGTTAATGCCGCCTTGGTTCACCCTTGTCTTTGGCTATGCTGGTAGTTGGGTGATGCAATTATTGCCTAACTATTTCCTTGGGGTTTGTTTTATCAAATTCTGCAATTTTGGCAATTGAGTTGTCTTAAACAGATTGCCCCTGAACATGCCCCACTTCCATCTCAAATTTCCTCGGAGGCCAAGCCATGTCCATGCCCAGATCTTCCCGATTCAAATTCCGCCAAAAACTCTTTACCTTCCTCTCCCTGAGTGGCGTTCTAGTAATGGGTTTACCCGCCATCAGTTTTGCCCAAGGTAACTCTGGGTTCACTATTTTCAGTGGAGTGGATAATCGTAGCGATATTCTGGATTACTACCTACAATTTAACGGTCGTTCTGGCCAAAGGGACCGCTACAAACTCTATATCCCTGCCAAGAAAATGACCCAGGGGGCAAAGGTTTTATACGTTTCCTACCCCGAAAATTTTGATGGTACTTTCGATGTGGAGAAAGTCCGGGTGGAAACTAAACGCCAGGGTAACATTGACATCGAAGATGTAGTTTGGGACAAAGAAAGTCGCTTTCTGCAAATTGTCCTAGCGGAACCAGCAGAACCCAACAGCCAGGTGACCATTACCCTTTCCAATGTTACTAACCCCAGCCTGGGAACCTACTATATGGTGGCTGATGCCATGGTATCGGGTGATATCCCTGTCCGAGTTTATTTGGGCACTTGGATTGTGAGCATCAATCGCTAGTTACTTACCTTTTATCCGTATAAACTGTCTATCTTTACGCTTTACCCAGAGAATGGCTCTGGTTTTCGTCAACTGTATTGAGTAGCGAGAATTTCCATGACTACCCATTGCCGCCGAACCGTTGCGGCTATTTTTCTGGCAATTTTTTCCTGGCCGATCGCCCCTGGTCAAGCGGCCCCTCCTAAGCCGGTGGATAAAACGGTGGAGTGCGAAATCTTGGTGGTGGGGGGGGGATTGGCCGGTACAGCCACGGCCTATGAAGGTTTGTTGGCCGGAAAAACCGTTTGCATGACGGAATTAACGGATTGGGTGGGGGGCCAACTCACGTCCCAGGGCACCTCTGCCCTCGATGAACGGCCAACCCAAACGGACAAGCTATTTTATCCCCGGGGCTATCTAGAACTCAGGCAACGGATCAAAGATTTCTACGGTGTGCAAAATCCAGGCAAATGTTGGGTAAGCCGTTCTGCTTGTTTCCTCCCCAAAGATGGCCATGACATTTTGATGGCAATGCTAGAGGATGCAGAAAAGCAAGGCCAAGGCACCCTGCAATGGTTCCCCAACACGGTCATTAAAGAATTAGTTTTGGCCCCCACCGCCCCAGGGGAAGAGGGACAGGAAATCATCCAGGCGATCGCCATTCAGCATCAACCGGCCCCCAATGCTCCGCCTCTGAATACCAAACTGCTGTCCCAGACCATTGAAGACAGTTACCGTTACGAAGATTCAGAACAATTAACCAAAACCATCATTAACTTCACCGCTCCCCAGACTAACCAGGGTAGAAAGGCCCCATGGTTGGTGGTGGAAGCTACGGAAACGGGGGAATTAATTGCCCTGGCTGATGTGCCCTATCGGGTGGGAGTGGATCCCCGCCCCTACCTAGACCCTTCTTCCTCGAGTGTGGAAGGTTTTGCTTACTGTACCCAGGGCTTTACCTACACCTTTGCCATGGAGGCCACCCCAGAGCCCCAACCCCAGCCGGAACCGGATTTTTACCAAAGATTTACTCCCTATTACAGCTACGATCAATCCCGGTTTGATTTCGATGCGTTGTTTACCTATCGACGCATTTGGAGTCCAGATGGCCTAGGAATTTTTGAGCCCGCCACCCCTAATCAACCGAAAAATCGCTTTGGGGTTAGTCCCGCCCAGCCAGGGGAAATTTCCATGCAAAACTGGCTACCAGGTAATGACTACACCCCTGGTACCCCTAGGGACAATTTTGTTTACACCAGGGAGCAACTACAAAAAACGGGACAATTGCAACCCGGGGGATGGTTGGGAGGCCTGCGGACGGAAAGCCTAGCCAATGGGGAAAAAATTGCCCTGGGTTTTTACCACTGGTTAGTGGCGGGTACCACCGATGCCAAATTAGGGAACAACGTCAAAAAGCCCAATCCTAATAACCGTTTGCTGACGGGGCTGGATAGTCCCATGGGGACAGAGCATGGCCTTTCTAAGTTTCCCTATATTCGGGAAGGGCGCAGAATTATTGGTCGGCCGGATTTTATTTATCCCAACGGTTTTGAAATCAATGAAACAGACATTTCCCGCCAGGACTTTAAGGACGATTTTTATCGGGAAAATCTTTCTCCCCGGGATTACCGTCGTTTACATGCCGAGCTAGCGGGCATTGATGGTTTAGACGTGCTGGATGGTACCCTTGCTCCCGATGCCGTGGAGCGTCGTCAGCGGGCCACCATGTACCCGGATTCTGTGGGCATTGGCCATTACAACATTGATTTCCACCCCTGCTATTTGGAATATCCAGTGGAAAAACCCGGTAACATTGAGCGGCCGGGGGAGCGACAAGCCCATACCCCTTCCTATCCGTTCCAAATTCCCCTGCGGGCCATGATTCCCCAGCGCATTGATAATTTATTAGTGGTGGGAAAAACCATTGCCACTAGTCACATTGCGGCGGCGGCCTACCGAGTTCATTCCTTTGAGTGGTCTTCCGGGGCGGCGGCGGGTATTGTAGCGGCGGATGCGTTGCAAAACGATTATTTACCCTATCAATTGGTGAACCAAACTGCTTTAATTGCTAATCCAAAATTGTTGCAGTTACGGCGCAAAATTGAAGATACGGGTAACCCGACAGCTTTCCCTAATACTTCTATTTTCACTAGCTTTGAAAATTGGAAGTAACCCTCAATTTTCACAAAAATTTAAAATTTGGAAGGGGGTATTTGAGTAACAAGGTTGCGACTTTTTATTTGCGAACTTTTTTAATAAAAATTATGATAGGTTACGCTATTATCAGATTCGTGATCAGACTTTTTGCTTCTTGGTAATCTGAAAGGAATGGTTTTGATTACAAATTAAAATCCGATAAAAACTCTGAGATCGTCAAAAATTTCATCCGTTAATCCATTTCTTATTTCCCAGTTGCTAATCCTGAATACTTCCCATTTGTCCTTTCTCAGTTTTCTGTCTTCTTTTAGTCTCTTTGAATATTGTTCTTCATCAGCAATAAATAAACTATTTTTTCCATTTTTTTTCCCATAATGGCTAATGTCATCAACTAGAATAGCAAATCGCTTATGTCCCCAAACTGATTGACTGACAAAAGTTTAAGAGGACTCGTAGGAGTAGACCTGGAGAGTAAACTCAAGGGCATAAAGGCGGCGGTGGTGCTGACGACGGGAAGCCATAGCCGGTTGAGGG
>NZ_JACJTJ010000028.1:0-9939 GCF_014698605.1 Synechocystis sp. FACHB-383
AATCTGTTGAAAAGTTAGCAGAAATTGGTGTTATGCTGAATTCTGCTACAACTAGACAGAACTATTTTACTCATTGTTGTTACTGTGCCAGCTAGATGCGGAATCCGCCGTAAAGGCAAAAGAGATAAAAATTTACGTTTCAACCAAAAGGCTTAACAGAGCAATAAATTACGCTTATAGCTAAATGAAATAATAATGTGTTTGAAAAGTTTTGCCCAATCCCTTGCTGAGCAAGCATTTGGGCATGTGTTTATGGTAAGCACTGAAAACCTTATCTAGTAAGGCATACAGCCCATTTTCCAAACAGGCTCTAAGGCAAAGATGCTCAAGATTAGTCAGGAAGTGCCTTTCATTTTCTAAAAGCTTCTTCAATCATGAATCTGCTGTTTTACATTTTATCAACCACTACAATGAGGAGTTAAGGTTGGCTTTATCTTGACTTCACTACATGAATAACACTACCATTTTTTACTAAGTAGATAATTTATAAAGTTTTGTTGTCAAAAACTTCTGGTGATTCATTTGAAAATTCCCTAACTAGACTAATAGAAGAGCGATAAATCAGAGTAATGTTGGTTACCACAAAGATTGTCTTAGGAGCATTTTAGTTGGCTAGATTGATGGAAGAGGTGTAGTTGAATTGGTTGTATTTTTTGAGCAAACTCTAACCCTGGTTAAATTCATATAACAACCAAATTCCCACCCCCAAACCGACAAAATTGGGCAGCCAGGCCGCCAAGATAGGGGAAATTAACCCAACAATGCCTAAGCTACCACTGAAAAATCCCAGTATGTAGTAGGCAAAAATAATCACAATGGTTAAACCAAAACCCGTAGCGCGACTTATTCTTTGGGGCCTAGCTCCGATCGCCGAACCTACCACGGCAAAAACAATACAAACAAAAGGAAACGCTAATTTTTGTTCCGTTCTGACCTGAAAAAACTGAATTTTCTTTTCATCGCCAATCAATTTTAAAATTTTGATATAGTCCTGGGCTTCGGCAATGGTCATTTCGTAGGGATCCCGTCCCTGTCGGGCAAAATCAAAGGCGGACTTGGGCAGGGCAATTTGTTTATTCGTAAACGGAATCGCCTCTTGGTAATCCTCTGTTTCTGTGAGGCGGTAAAGAGTACCATGAAAGAAATCCCAGCGTTTATTGTCGTTGTTCCAAGTGGCATTGTCGGAAAGTACAATATGTTTCAGATGGTTTTCCGTCCACTGCAACACCGTCAGATTTTGCATTTCCTTGCCGTCAAACTTTTCCGCATAAACTAAACTTTTTAACCGCCGTGCAGTTTGGCCATTCTCGAGCTTAATTTCTTCAAACTCAGGGTAAAAAACATCGCGATTTTGCCAAAAGGGATGCTCTTCATCGATGGATTCAATGAGGATACTGGTAGCTCGATAGTTGGCCACCGGCACTACCCATTCACTCAGCACAAAAGCCCACCCTGTTACCAGCAAACTCAGCACCACCGCCGGCAAAATCAGACGGTATAAACTCACTCCACAACTGCGAATAGCAATAATTTCGCTGTCTCCACTCAAACGACCAAAGGCCATCATTGTGGCTAGCATCACCGCCACTGGCAGGGAATAGGCGAGAAATTCCGGTACTTTGAGAAGTAGTACTTCTGCCGCTTTAGCTACCGGGAGATTTTTCTCAACAATTTTGTTACCTAAATCGGACAAATTACCGATCGCCAGCCCCAAACTGGCCACCACCCCGACGCTAAATAAAAATGGGGGAATCAGTTGCCTGGCCACATAGCGGTCCATAAGGGAAATACGGGGCAAAAGATGGGGCCACTGCCCCAAGCTGGTCAAGGTTTTAGACAAGAACATCACAGATTTTCAAGCTTCCCAATGGCTAAAATTCTTCAAGTCTTTAAAATTCCGCGTTCATGGGAGTGCGGGGGAAAGGGATCACATCCCGAATATTGGCCATGCCGGTCATGAACTGGACAATGCGCTCAAAGCCTAAACCAAAGCCTGCATGGGGCACAGAACCATAACGGCGTAGGTCAAGATACCACCATAGATCGCTTTCGGGAACCCCTTGTTCCTGCATTCTTTGAGTTAATACGTCTAGTCGTTCTTCCCGCTGGGAACCACCGATAATTTCACCAATTTTAGGCGCTAAAATATCCATAGCGGCAACGGTTTTGCCATCCTCATTTAAGCGCATATAAAACGCTTTAATATCCTTGGGATAATCGGTCACAATGGTGGGTCTTTTGAACACAATTTCTGCCAAATATCGCTCATGTTCTGACTGTAGATCCACTCCCCAAGCGACGGGATATTCAAACTTTTGCTCCGCTTTTTCCAGCAGTTGGATGGCCTCGGTGTAGGTCAGCCAAGCAAATTCGTTGTTAATGATATTGTCCGCTGTAGCCAGCACGGTGTTGTCAATGCGCTGGTCAAAAAATTCCATATCCTCTGGGCATTTTTCCAGCACAAATTTGAAAATGTATTTTAGAAATTCCTCCGCCCATTGGCGATCGCCTTCTAGGTCACAAAAGGCCATTTCTGGTTCCACCATCCAAAATTCGGCTAGGTGGCGGGACGTATTGGAATTTTCGGCCCGAAAGGTGGGGCCAAACGTGTAGACATTCTGGAATGCCAGGGCCATCACCTCCGCTTCCAATTGTCCACTCACTGTCAAATAGGCTTGTTTACCAAAAAAGTCCTCGCTGTAATCAATACCATGATCACTTTTGGGCACCTTCTGTAAATCTAAGGTGGTGACATTGAATAAATCCCCTGCCCCCTCACAGTCACTGGCGGTAATGATCGGAGTATGGACCCAGAGAAAACCCCTCTCCTGAAAAAATTGGTGAATGGCGGTGGCACAGGCGTTACGCACTCTCATAACTGCGCCGATGGTATTGGTGCGGGGCCGCAGGTGACCAATGGTCCGCAAAAATTCAAAGCTGTGGCGTTTTTTCTGGAGGGGATAACTGCTAGGGTCTGCTCCCCCCAACAATTCCAGTTTGGCTGCCTTTAACTCCACCCGTTGTCCTTTTCCCGGTGAAGGGGCCAATTTTCCTTCCACCACCACCGCTGCCCCTGTCTGCAATTGGGATAACAGGCGATCGTAGTCCGTCAAATTCCCATCAAGCACCACTTGGAGATTAGCCAAGCTAGAGCCGTCATTAACTTCCACAAAACTAAAATCCTTGAGGGTTCGTTTAGTGCGTAACCACCCTTGAACCATTACTTGGTCATCGGCCTGACCATGGCGGAGAACTTCAATAATGCGGCGTTTGTTCATAAACCCCAAAGGAGTAGAGATAGAGGGACAGTGGGTGCCACTATTAAACCACGGCACCGAGCCACTCCCAGGGTAACCAATCCCGGCTGGGGAAGCGATGCGCAGCAAACCAGACAAAAATCTGACCAACCCAGAAAAAAATATTTTGACCATCAACAATTAGGTGTTATGATGGCTAATCGTGAAAGCAATGGGTCGATGCCCGAGTGGTTAATGGGGGCGGACTGTAAATCCGCTGGCTATGCCTACGCTGGTTCAAATCCAGCTCGGCCCATCCCTTTTGCCCTTGTAGCTCAGTGGTAGAGCACACCCTTGGTAAGGGTGAGGTCACGAGTTCAATCCTCGTCAAGGGCTTTTGTTGTTGTACTGTACAATGACACAATCTTTGTCATTGGTGACACATTGATGTCGTCATGCCAAATTTCGTGTCGTGATGACAGATTGTTGTAACAAGCCCTAAGGGAGGATAATCCTTCTGGCACCAAACATCAAAATCTTTCTCCTCGGCCACTAGATGCAAAAGCTCATTGATTAATGGCGTGTTCTTTTCTGCCATTAACTCCCAGAGTTGCCGCCGGGTTGCTTCCGGTGCGGTCAGGTCACAATGAATCGTAATGATACTCGTCTCCAGATAATAACACTGTGTTGTTATTCTGTGCTGAAGTTGAATGACGGGAGTCGTAATATAGTTGGACAACCTAACTAAATTGCTAAGCGAATGTTTTTTACCAGCCACCAGGCAGCAGAAATTACTGGGTGCACCCTGCGTCAATTGCAGTATTGGCGTGAGAAGAGGGTGGTAAGTCCAACGGTGGACGCGACGGGTAGAGGCAGAACCGTTTACTACAACCAAGTAGACCTTTGTGAGTTAATGGTGATGAAACACCTTCTTAGCACTGGTCTGGAATATACCCAAGCCGTTGAGGTGTTGAACTTATTGCGGGAGAAGGAGCCAGGGTTTGCTGATATGGTTGTGGAAAGTCGCTATATCGTGACCAGAAACCCAAAAGATAAAGCTCTTATCCTTGAGCTCTTTGACTTTAATGCAGTGCAGAGGGCTATGTATGCGGGGCAGCTTGTAGTGCCCCTTTGGTTAGACCAAATTCACCTAAAATTAAGTCAAAAATTAAGGGATATGTCTGGTACTGAGATGCCCGACATAAATCACCCACCCCAACGGGCCGAAGATGAAGCCCGCAAGCACATAGACCAACACTTAAGTTCTGTTGGGTGGGAGATTATCTCGATGAAACTTGGGATACGGATGGACGGGCGCAGTGCCCATGCGGTTAGGGAGTATCCCCTCGCCACCGGCCGGGCAGACTATGCTCTTTTTGTTAATGGGTTGTTACTCGGGTTAGTGGAAGCCGAACGTTCATCACGTTCATTTATCAACTTTCAATCTGCCCTGGAGCAGGCTAAACGTTACTCTAAGGGGGCATTCGATGGGGTCGGTAATTGGCGGGGCTACCGTGTGCCTTTTCTCTATTCCAGCAACGGAGAGTTAATTTACTTTCTGGATGTGCGGAAAGAAACTAACATTGCCTGTCAGCTCCAGTTATTTCACACGCCTCAGGCTCTATTCGAGCTACTAGGCCAAGATACAGCGGATTCCTAGACAAAATGGCACGATATAATCCGATCGCCGTTGGGGTAAACCCCTTCACCGTAAACGTTTCAAAAAAAGATCCACGATGAATCAACCAGCATTGCCTCTACAAATATCAGCCGAACTAGGCAACTGGTTACAAACAGAGCAGCTAAGTCTGGGACTGAGTACTTACCAAACCAATCGGTTAATGATGGTGGGGAGTAACAGCGAAGGCAGACTGGCCCTCAATGAAAGACTGTTTGATAAACCCATGGGGTTGTACGTGAAGAACCAGAGCCTTTACATGAGCACCCGCTACCAAATTTGGCGCTTCGATAACTGCCTGCAACCGAGAGAAACTTACCAAGAAGCCGATCGCCTTTATCGACCGAGCCAAAGTTATATCACTGGCGGTCTTAATGTCCATGACCTGGTGCTGGATAAAAACGGCTCCCTCTTATTCGTCAATACTGACTACAGTTGCCTTGCCACCCTCGAAGAAGTACATAGCTTTAAACCCCTGTGGCAACCTCCCTTTATCAAAAAATTGGTTTCCCAAGATAGTTGTCACCTCAATGGCTTAGCGATGGTGGATGGGGAACCCCGCTATATGACCGCCTGCGGTGAAACCAATAAACCGGCGGGTTGGCGTAACCATCGGCAAAATGGTGGCATCATCCTGGACATCTCCAGTAGTGAAATCATTGCCACTGGGCTATCTATGCCCCACTCCCCCCGCTGGCATGACAGCAAACTCTGGTTACTTAACTCCGGCACAGGGGAACTGGGTTACATCGAAGCGGAAAAGTTTGTGCCGGTTACCTTCTGTCCTGGCTTTGTGCGAGGACTTACTTTCTGGAAACACTGGACGATCGTCGGTTTATCGCAACTGCGCTCCAAGAATTTTTGGGGATTAAGACTAGAGGAGCGCTTAAATGAAATCGGTCAAACTCCCCAGTGTGGGGTAATGGTGATTGACCTACGGACAGGGGAAATTGCCCATTCCCTGATTTTTGCTGGCGTGATTGAAGAACTGTACGACGTGGTGGTTATCCCTGGAGTGACTAAACCGAGGGTGATTGGTTTTCAAGATGAAGACATTGAAAGGCTGATTACCTATCCCGGTTGTCAGGGACTGATTACCACCAAACCCGCTGTCAAACGTCCCAGCCTTGGCCCCAAAGCTCCCATTCCTGGGCTAGCCACTAAAGAACGGGTGGAGCGGGAAAACCAAGAAGTTAGGGAAATCGAGGACTTAGAACGGCAAGCAGAACTGGCGGCGGCCCCAGTCAAATATCAACGGGTTTATCACCTCAACCCAGAAAGCCTTGCCCCCTATGACAATATGACCTTTCCCAGTCTGCAACAACGCTGGCAACAGCAACCCCAACGGGGAGAAGTGGTGGGGGTATCAGCCTCTCGGTTAGGGGATTTGGTCGGTTTTGTGATTGGAGAACAGCTCAGTCCAGAGCGGGTTGAAATTATTTCTTTTAACGTTGATCCCAGTCAACGTCGCCAGGGTATTGGTCTTCGGATGTTGCAAATCTTTGAGCAGCAACTGGTAAGAGAAGGGGTAACGCAATTTGTCTTCCTCTATCCGCCGATCGCCGATATTTGTATTGCCTTAGAACCGTTATTGCAACAGTTGGGCTGGCAACCGCCAACTATGGTGAGTCCCCAGGTAAAGGGAAGCCACAAAACCTTTGCTAAGGAGGCTGATGTTGTTAAAAGTTCGACTAATGTTGCTGTTAATGACACTATCAAGCAAGCTTTTCAGGCAGGAAAACAGTTAGCCCAAGCCGGACAATTAAAAGAGGCTGTAGAGCAATTTCAGTCCGTTCTAGACCAACAACCCAACTATATTCCTGCTCTCAACCAACTGGGAAATGCTTGGCAACAGTTAGGGGAATCGGACAAGGCGATCGCCTGTTATCAACAGGTCTTAGAAATCAATCCAGATATAGCCGTTGCCCATTGCAATCTAGGCAGTATTTGGCAAATACAAGGGAAATATGAAGAGGCGATCGCCGCCTATCAAAAAGCCATTGAACTAAAACCTAATTTTGTCTTAGCCTACCAAAATTCAGCAAATCTTTATGCTACCTGTCGACAATTTCAACGGGCAGAAATGATGCTTCGGCAACTGCTAGAATTTCAGCCTGAAGACGCAGAAAATCAGCATTTATTGGGAAATATACTCCGTCAAATGGGCCGCATAGAAGAAGCAAGTAGTTGTTTTCAGAATGCCATTAAGTTAAACCTTCAGTTTAGTGAAGCTTATTATAGTCTGGGGTGTTTATTGATAAGCAAAGGACAGCTTGAAGTGGCTAAACAATGTTTGGAAAAAGTCCTTCAGACTCCATTGGATCAGCTTTCTTTTAATCCATCTTTTGTCTATAGCAGTTTAGGTTTTATCCTGGAAACTCAAAACAAATTCCTAGAAGCTCTCCATGCCTATAATCAATCTTTGCAACTCAACCCCGAAGCAACGGAAATTTTTTATCAACAGGAACATCTACGGTTAACCCTTTGCGATTGGGACAATTTTGATGGTCGGATGCAAATCCTAACTGAACGCATTCAAAATCATTTAGAAACGCCCCATTCTGCCAAACTTACCCCCCTGAGTTTGAATAGCTTTGGGGCCCCGATCGCCTTACATACCACCGTCAATCGTCATTGGAGTCAAACGATTACGGAGGCCATGGCGGAACTGAAAGCCCACTGTGGGTTTACGCCCCGCAGGTTTAACCGAGAAAAAATTCGCCTAGGCTATCTATCCGCCGATTTTCGTAGTCATGCGGTGGGTTCCCTCATTGCCGACATTTTTCAATATCACGATCGCAATTTGTTTGAGGTCTATGGCTATTCCCTAGCAGACACAACCGATGAAACCACAAAAATTATCCAAAAGGGTTGTGATTTTTTTGTCAATATTGCCTCTCTCTCTGTGGAAGCCGGCGCACGGCGTATTTACGCTGACGAGATTGATATTTTGATTGATTTAGGGGGTTACACCACTTCATGTCGCCCAGAAATCCTCGCCCTCCAACCTGCGCCGATTCAAATGCAATATTTGGGCTATCCCGACACGATGGGCGCGGAATTTGTTCAATATATCCTCAGCGATCGCCAGATTATTCCTCCAGAACTTACCCCGTATTACACTGAACAGGTGATTGAACTGCCCCAGGCGTTTATTGCCGCCCCAGTGGAAATCACCAAAAAAGCGCCCCCCCGCTCGGCCTTGGGATTACCCGAAAAGGGATTTGTCTATTGCTGTTTTAATCGCACTGATAAATTTGATCCTTACTTATTTACCGTATGGATGCGTATTCTCCAACAGGTTCCCGACTCTGTGCTCTGGCTAAAGGATATTTCCCCTGAAATCACCCAAAAACTACGACAAGATGCCCAATCCCAGGGGGTTGCACCAGAACGCCTAGTATTTCTTTCGAACATTCCTTTGGCCGACGACTTCATTGCCCACTATCAACGGGCGGATTTATTTCTGGATACATTTAATTACAGTGCTGCTTCAACGGCGATCGCCGCTTTACAATCGGGACTACCCATTTTGACCTGTCCTGGGGAAACCTTTGCTTCACGGATGGGAGCCAGCATTTGTCATACCGTTGGCTTGGATGACTTTATTTGCGAGAGTCCCCAATCCTATGAAGAAAAAGCTATTTATTGGGGAACCCATCCCCATGAATTGCAGACTATTCGAGACAATTTATTGCAAAACAAGAAAGAATTACCTCTCTTTCAACCAAAGCAATGGGTTCGTAATTTAGAGTCCGTTTTACAGTCTCTTTGTAGTGGCGACAACTGTGTACAAGCTTAAGCTTTTTACAGCGATATTTAAAATTTTATCTGACTACCATTTACGAAACCTACCATGTTTCTATCTCTCTCATGGATTAGGCTTTAATCGACAAGAAGGCGATCGCCAGAATGTTAGAATTCATTGATGTTTGATAATGTTTGCAAATTTCTAGCGGAAAACTTTTCCGAAGACTATGCCAGTTGGCTGCTCGGTCGTCCTGTCACCTTAACTAAACTGAGTCCAACGGAATTATCCCTAGAACCCATTCGTGCCGATTCCCTTATTCTGGAACAATCAGAAGACTTGGTTCTACATCTAGAATTTCAGACAGAACCCGATGAGACAATGGGTTTTCGGATGTTGGATTATCGGGTGCGGGTTTATCGTCGTTTCCCGGCTAAAACCATGCATCAAGTCGTGATTTATCTAAAACCAAGTAAATCCGCATTGGTCTATCAGGATAGTTTTCAACTCGGTGAAACCACCCATCGTTATCGGGCGATTCGGCTTTGGGAACAATCTTCAGAGATATTTTTGCAGAGTCCAGGGTTATTACCGTTGGCGATATTAACCAAAAGTGAGGAGCCAACAATACGATTAGGAGAGGTTTCTAAGGGATTGGATACAATAGAGAATCAAGGGGTGAGGGCTAATCTGATGGCTGCAACGGCAGTATTCGCAGGATTAGTGATGGAACCTGAAATGATTAAAACAATTTTAAGGAGTGACATTATGAAGGAATCAGCTTTCTATCAGGAAATTCTTCAGGAAGGTCGTCAGGATGGTCGCCAGCAAGGTCTTCTTGAGGGTCGCCAGGAGGGTCGCCAGCAAGGTCTTCTTGAGGGCAAGCTGAAAACAATCCCTCTACTTAAAAAATTGGGTTTGTCCATCGCCGACATTGCCGAGGAATTAGATATTGATATTGCTTTAGTCAATCAATTTGTGGCCAATCAGAATAATTAAAAGTTAAATGTCCTGTCCGTCGGCGATCGCCCTCTTGCCGTGAAGTAAAATGGCGATCGCCGTTTTCAATGGATAATTAACAATTACGGTAGGGGCACAAGGCCTGCGCCCAAATCTCCACAAACTTCTAAAATCGCTGCAGGTATAGGCCAATTCTATGTTTTATACGGCGGATTCCGCATCTAGCTGGCACAGTAACAACAATGAGTAAAATAGTTCTGTCTAGTTGTAGCAGAATTCAGCATAACACCAATTTCTGCTAACTTTTCAACAGATTC
>NZ_JACJTJ010000029.1:0-315953 GCF_014698605.1 Synechocystis sp. FACHB-383
TGGAACTGGAAAGAATAAAATAGAGAGTAGGGTGGTAATGTTTACCCATGATAATTCAGAGTTTAGATTAGTTACAAATTTACCTATAAAAAGCACAGAAATAGAAGGAGTTAGTGATGAAGAAATAGCAGAAATTTATAAAAAAAGATGGCAAATAGAATTGTTATGGAAATTCTTAAAAATGCACTTAAAACTGAATAGGCTGATTGCCAAAAATGAGAATGCAATTGCGATTCAAATTTATACCTGTATAATTGCTTATTTGATACTGAAATTACTGGTAATCCCGAAAGAAGCAGGTACAACAATGTTAGATAAACTACGTTATCTACAGGCTTTCATGTGTGAAAAAATAAGCTATGTACACTGGCTAAGGGAGTTAGCACTAAGGTGATGAATTTGCTTTGCTATAGGGTTATTCTGCTTATTTTTCGGTGGCACATAAATACCATTCAACGTTTCTGGTTTACAAGATTTAGAAGCCGGAGCAATTTTATCTGTTGATGATGAAAAAATTCGGATTCGTTATTTACCTATTTAGTCAATTCCAAGATATTTGTACGGCTTGAATCACTTTAGCCAGAATATCCGCTGCTTGTTCAATGTCTGCATCGGTTGTAAATTTGCCTATGCCAATCCGTAAGGCTCCATCCATGAAGTTATCAGGGAGATTCATCGCTCTCAACACATGGGATGGCGTAATTGTTCCGCTGGAGCAAGCTGAGCCAGTGGAAATGGCTATTTGCTCCCGAATTCGGGCAATGATAGCGCTGTTGGGGATATCGGGAATGGCGATATGCAGGTTTCCCGCCAAACGTTGGGACTGGTTGCCGTTAACGATAATCTCTGGAATGACTGTTTGGAGCCTGGTTTGGAGATAATTTCGTTTTTGAGCGATCGCCGTTTCATCGACCTCCATTTCTAATTGACGTAAACGACAGGCTTCACCGAGTCCAACAATGCCGGGAAGATTTAATGTGCCAGGGCGTAGTCCTTGCTGCTGTCCACCACCCAAAAATAAGGGTTCAAGGCGATGATTAGTTTTACGGATGAGTGCGCCAATGCCTTGGGGAGCATAGAGTTTGTGGCCAGACATAGCCAGCAGAGTGATACCCCGATCCTGAAAATTAATGGGAATTTTACCGATCGCCTGGGATGCGTCACAGAGGAAAGGAACAGAGTAGCGTTTGGCGATCGCCGCAATCGATTCAATAGGGTAGATGGTTCCGACTTCATTATTGGCTGCCATGACGCAGAGCAGGTCTAAGCCTTGGTGACAGACTTCTTCGATTTCATTGAGGTTGAGATTTGCTTGGGAATCAACGGGTAAAACGATCAATTCGATGCGTCCTTGTTTTTCGAGGTGGCGACAGGTATCAAGAACGGCTTTGTGCTCGACGGCGGAGATGGCAATGCGGGGAATTTGCTGTTGCCTTTCTAGGGCTGTGCCTTGGATAGCAAGGTTAACACTCTCGGTTGCGCCTGAGGTGAAAATAATTTCCTTGGGGCGGCAGTTAATGAGTTCAGCGATTTGTTGTTTAGCTTGATCAACAGCGACACGAGCATGATCACCAACGGCATGGTCAACACTGCTAGCGTTTCCAAATTGATTAGTCATAAATGCCAAGACTTTTTTGGCAACCCTGGGATCAACGGGGGTTGTGGCATGGTAATCCAGGTAAATCATTTTTTACAGCGATAAAAAACTTCCGAGTAGTTAAAGACCTTATAAGAGTAGCAATCCGGTAAAAAATATAATAACCATCGCATTAAAGTTTGCCATGTATGAGAAGAGTCTAAGCTAAGATTTATTTCAGTTAAAAAGTGATCAATAATATTCTTCATTTCGCCAAATCTGCGAGGCTTATTTAAATGTTTATCTATGTACTGGATAATCGGTGTTTGTTTTAAAGCTAAAGCAATATACAAGTTAAAATTTTTCTCTGATAATCCTTGGGTAAAAGAAAGATATTCTAGTTCTTGTTTTGCCAGTTCTTTGCCTGTTGTGGTCAACCGTTCCCATTGATCAGAGTAAGCAAGGTAAAGTTCTTGCGGATTTCTCAATAATGGAATCCAATTAGGATTGACTTCAAATATGGAGAAGTTGGACGGAGAGTTAAGTTCAAGCTTAATATCAATATTTTCTATCAGATTTTTATAGGCTTCATAAATATCTTGCGTGACTAAAAAACTTTGAGAAATAAGATTTTCTTCAAAATCTTGAAGAGACTTATCGGTAAATGAGCAACAAATAAGTAATTCTAAATTAGATTGTTTGTTAAATCCCAAGCCTCGATTTGTTAAATTTGCTGAACCAAGTAAACACAAGTCATCAAAACGATAATATTTTGCGTGTAAATATTGACATAAAAACAACTGAGATCTTTCACGATCATTAATTAGATTCCAAATTTCTATGTCACTAACGCCTCCAAGAATTTCTTCAGGAATCCATCGGGTGACAATTATCAAATCAATGTTTTCTGAAGTTTTATCTAAAATTTGAGACAGTACACTTTGTTTGATAAAGGGAGCAACTAATACCAATTCAATTTTAGTATTGTCTGTACGAGACAGAATATTATTACCTAGGTCTTGATACATTATTCGCTTCTCAAGAACTCTCCAGCAACTAAACCCCAATCTCTCCTAGCACGGCTTGCATTTTGCTTTAATTCTCCTGGAGGTAATTCGTCTTCATATCTTGCCCAAGCCATGATGAGTAATTCTAGACCATCTAATGCATTAATCAATCTATTTTTTAGAGTTTCGATGTCAGCATCTTCTACATTTTTTTCTAAAATTTCAACTAAATTGTTATATGCCGGATGATTCATATTGAGGGTGACCATCACAGAACCCCCTTTAGATTTAACAGAAAAGAATGCATCATTATCGTCAAGGTAAGCTTTTGTCCAAGTATATTTGAAATTATTTTCTACAGTGATATCTGCGATTTCTGTTGCTTGAGTTTCTGTAAATCCATCATTAATTAATGTCTCTTTAATTTCCGCTTTCTTTTGAGGTATTGGTAAAATTTCTGTTTTATCACTTTCTCCAGCATAGCCTTTTCTTTGACGCTCTCTAGTCACAAGAGTTGCTGATTCTTCTACTTTGTAAGGATCATGGCGTTTGTTAGAATTGTCTTTTCTTGTACCTTTGGTTTGATTTTTTAATAGTTTGCGAATTAAAGACAAATTATTATCTATTTTATGAACAATTTTAATCAATAGAGCGTTGGGATCGTTACTTTGCTCTAGTTCTTGGATATATTCATGAATAGTTTTGCCATCTTCTACTAATGAATCTAAGTCTATTTCAAGGAATTCTTTAAAATTGCGTGCAGATTGTTTATTATTAGTTACACCAAAAATTTCATCGAGGGCAGGAGGGAATTCGACTTCAACCCCCCACCAACGCTCAGTTGGATCGTGGGTATTTACCATTCCCGCATCAAGCTCTAGCTCTCTTCCAGCCCTGACAATTGAAACGCCTAAGTTTTTTGATGCGTGTTTACCATGAAGCTTTCCACCGGGATTTTGACCTTGACGAGCCTCTTCGCTGGCATAGGAGAATCTAACTGAAACAATATGCTCTTTGCCATTCAAAAGATAAGGAAATTTTACAATATCATCTTCACTATCTTCCCAAGGAATAAACATGGAACGATTTGAAAAGGGCTCCGGACAAGATGTTTTCTCCATTAAATACATTGGATCATTCGGTAAAGCATTTTGATCAATTTTAGAGCTATAGTATAAGTCCTCCAAATCAAAAGTGACCAGTCTAATTTGAACATCACCTTTATGAAGAAAGCGACGGTATATCCTACCAATTAATAATTCTGAATTATTGATAATTGCCTTGCCTGTACGCCACATACAGCGATCAATTTTTGACCAAACCACTAAAGTTCCTGAGTTACGAAAACTCTTCCCTACTTGTCGCCATACTTGAGGAATTTGTTTTGAAGTGGGCGTAGGAACTTCCGTAATTTGTTTTTCTTTGATTTCATCAATATCCAAATAGGTATAAAGCGCATTTTCTACACTATCAGTCCATGACCAAACATCAACTCTCTGGCATTGGGAAATCGAAGATGAGGGTAATCCCATGCCGAAGCGACCAATACCCGTATGTTTATTCGACTCTAGATATGTGCCATTACCAAATTGTAAGGCAAGGCGTAAAACATCGGCACTCATGCCACTGCCATTGTCTAACACACCTATTTGATGAATTTGATTAGTGGCTCTTTGTCCTGTTTTATTTTTGACTTCACCACAAAGTAATTCTACTTGAGTGGCTCCTGCTTGGATGGCATTGTCCATTAATTCCGCGATCGCATAGGCAGCATTTTTATAGCCGTTATCTCGCATTGCAGTAACAGCTAGGTGAGCAGGTACAATTTCATGAGTTTTCTGGGTCATGGTTTTTTCCTCCAAACGTCTTCCCAATTGTGAAAAGCTTCTGTAACAGATCCGAAACCAGGGAGCTGATTATCAACTACAGTAACAATTTCGGCAGTTTCATTGCCTCCGGCTTTAACCCCTCGAATAGCTCTACCCACCATTTGGCTATAGAGGACGAGAGACTTGGTTGGTCTGGCAATGACTGCGGCACTTGTTTTCGGGGCATCGAATCCAGTGGTTAAAACCCCGTAATTACATAAAATTTTAGATTCTGGGTCATCATTCTTGAAATTACTGATAATTTTTTCTCGGTCAACTCTAGGAGTTTCACCTGTGACAACTTCGGCTGAATACCCCCTCACTTTTAACACGGTAGAAATCACTTTGGTGTGGTGTACTGATATTGCAAAAAAGATAATCCGTTGATGACGTTGAATTAGATCTTCCAATTCTAGGATGATGCGTAAGTTGCGTTGCTCATCTTCTTCTAGTCGCTTGAGAATAGCATTCGGAATTTCCAACTGTTGATGAATTTTGTCTATGTCTTGCAGACTAAGTTCTACACCACTGTCATAAAATAAGGAACGATAATTTGCTTTAGCAAGGTATTGTTGATCAACTAAATAATCAACTGGGCTGTCATATCCTTTTACTTCAAGAGTAACTTTATTGTTAGCGAAGAATTTGGAAAGTTTGGCATCAGCATTAATATTATTCCACGTTCTTCCTGGAGTTGCAGTCAATCCTAGGAGAGCATTTTTTTCATAGGGAACAACTAAAGCATCTAAAACTAAACTATAGGTTTGAGCTATTGCTTGATGTGCTTCATCAATAATAACTAAAGAAGAGCGTGCCCCTAGTTGATTAATAAACTGAATATTTTTTTTTGTTGAATTATAAACTTTCGAGAGTCCAGCAACAACAAACCCATCTCGAATATTAGCTAAATCTAAATCATGCTTCCCCCAAAATCGATATACGGATAGGGGGCGATCGCCAAGAAAACTCCATGCTTTATGAAATTCCTGAACGGCTTGTTCACAAAGTTCTTCGCTATAGGCTAGCCAAATTATCAGTGTAGGTTCATTAGCTCTCAAATGATCAGCAATAATATTCATCGCTGTTCGAGTCTTACCTGCCCCGGTAGGCATGTGGAGAATTACTCGATAGGGATCTTTCTTTAGATATTGTTTTATCTTGAAAGCCGCATGACGTTGATGGGCAAATAAACTATATTTAGGATATAAAATCTCCTCTGAAATAATTTCTATGTTTATCTCTTGATGATTACTTTGAATAGGCACTTCAAAAAAACGAAATAAATCTCTTTCTCTTTCAGAACCTTTTGGTATTTTAATTGACTCTAACGATTCAGCATTATCATATGATAAATCTAATATAGTAGCAAGAATCTTTTGTTGTTTAGCACTCAGCAAAGAAAAAATAATATCTCTTGTTTTTTTTTCGATTAATAAAATTTTGGCATCAATAGTTTTAATTAAATAATTTTCTATATAGTTATCTGAACTATAACCTAGAGCTTGCAAGAGCTTTGATGTGTCTTGATCAAGCAGACTAGATATTTTTCCTGAATTAGCTTTTAACAGAGAATATAGTTCCACGTTTTATTCGACCTCTAAAAGTTTTTCTAATTTACTTTTTACGTTTCTGCTCAATTCATCAAATCTACTCTCTAAAACTTCTGAATAAAAATCATTGTTAAAACTATTTGGAGCTTGTTTTAGTTTACTCTCCATCGAGGTAGGGATTATATGATCATCTAGAGAAATACTTGTTAATTTTTCAAGGTATAACTTAGGGGATAAATCACTAATCTTTCGATTAGCAACTTTAGAAATATAAGTAAGATTTAATGGCGAATTGAGAATATGTTTTTTATCTTTTCTAAGAGTTTTCGTACTTTCTTCAATCTTCGTTGCTTTACTTAAAGGAATAATGTGATGCGTTTCTAGTGATTTGTCCTCATCCTTAGCAATCTCCCATGAGCTCAACCTCTGGGAAGATAAATCACCATAATCAATTAATTTAAGTAAAAAGTCTTTTGGATTTTTGCTCAAGATAAATTGAAGAATTGCAGTTTTAATAGCTGTGGATGGCAGGTTTTCTTCTTGCTGATGTAGCAATAATGCTTTTGTTGCATAATCATCTTTATTCAAGACATTAGGTTCGTCTGCCTTAAATGGGTTTTCATAATCTTCAATAAAACACCATTTATACAACTTTTTGAGATCTTCAATACATTGTTCATTTTGCCTATCTCTATAACGACCAGAAAATAAGCTAAGCCAATACCAGTATTCGATTTTGTTTAGTAAGGTATCGTCATAATTAAAAGATAATTCTAATGAAACCTGAGTATTGTCTAATTGTTCTTCTTCTTTCAAGGATTTCAAATCGCTTTGAAAAAAGCAGTACGCAATGGGTAAAAGCATAAGCTTGTAATGCAGATCACCAATGAAAGTTATACCACATCGAAACTGAACAAAAGAAAGGGCTTTGACCAAAGAAGATACAGCAATATAGATATTTGCCATAATCTGGTCTGGCTTTAAATTCAATATCTTCTTCTTTTTAATATAATCAACACTTATTTTGTCAATATTAAAATCCTTACTTAAAGAAAAAGAAACAATTGACAAGATATTAAGTAATTCTTCTTGGAAAACTTTATCTAGAGAATTATCCTTAAGTACTTTTATTAATTCTGGCTTCCAATCAATTAAAGTGCTCGTAGAATTACCGGATAAACTTTCTGGTATTTTAAACTCTTGAGATAACCAGTCTTTTAGTGTATCAACCAATGATCGAGTACCCGCTCTTGCTGTTTTTGCAACAATAAGATCAAAGTTATTTAAAGGTGTCCCCGATTCATTTATCGTTTCAAAAATTGCAGCAGCTCTAGCGATTTCATCTGTTGGTAAAATAGTCTCTAGAAGCTCAATTTCTAATAAGCTTTCTAGAGCAGCGTTAATATCTGTTGACCACTGAGCGGCTAAATCACGTAGCGCATCATCAAGATCAGATTCAGAAGAATCATTGTTAATGCCAGGCTCAATATGACCGAGAAGTGTGTTGGCATTTATCTTATTGTCCTTGATTTTTGCAAGAAGATGCTCTCGTTGTTCGTTGGCGATTTGCTTTAACACTCGTTTATGTATAGAAGTACTGTCAGAGCCCTTTTTATAAATTTCATATAAAGGGACAAGCTTTTTAGCTGCAAATTGTTTCGAGAGAGCAAGCGCTTTTTGATTATCATCTTCAATTAAATTATTATCATTATCTTTCGGAACATATGCAGGATGATAATTTTTTTCTTCTGCATCTTTAACAAGAATTTGATAAATAAAAATATAATCTTGGAGTTGCTCAGGCTCGTACTGAGATAAAGATTCTTTGTTAAATCTCAAGCTTTCAAAACCAAAAATATCATCTTCACTTGAAGCTATATGAATTCTTAAAAACCATCGACATCTTAGAGGACGATATAATTGATTCCATGTATCTTTCCATGAATCTTTACCTGACAAACATAAGTCATCAAACACACTTTTAATACAGGAAAGTCTTTGTTGACCATCTAATAAAAATCTACATTCTTCTACTGGTTCTGAGGAGATAGCAAAACCTAATTTTCGAGATGGAAAGTCATCTTTACGTCCCTTGAGAATTAATACACTACCGATCGGTAAACCAACAATCAAAGAGGAAAGCAATTTTTTTTGTTTTTCAATACTCCAAACAAAGTCTCTTTGAAAATCTGGTAAAACAATAGCCCCTCGTGCTTCTTCTTTAAAAAAATTTCTTAAAGTCTCTTTAGAAAATTCCATAATAAAATTTTTTATTTTTTAAAGTTATAAATGACATGCTAAGCAAGGTAGTCCCATATCCTCTTCTTCTAAAACACTTTCTAAGGCTTCTGATAAAGGTCGATTTGGAGCAGATTTTGTTTCTCGTTGCATTGCTTTTTTATGCTTTGCAACAATTTCTTCCTTTCTAGTTAAAAGCTCCCGTAGCGTTTCCCCCTGAGTCCAGGTATAGGTACGGCCATCACTGTGGTTTTCTTCATAGGCGATCGCCTGTTTAAACAGATCTGGATGTTCCTCTGCCAGCATTACCCATTCATACTTACGCTGGAAAAAGCAGAAAAAACAACCTGAACGACTACGCCATCGATAATAATCTGGCATTCCGATCCCACTCTCTTCAAGGATGCGGATAATATCTGCCTTCACTAAGCCACGTTCCTTAAAAGGAAACACTGGTTTTATATTTGGCTTTGTTGAGATGTAACCATCTCGATTTTCGTCCGCTCGGATGCCTATATAACTGATGGCATCATCATCACCAACAAAATCTTCAAATGGCTTGATTTTCATCATGCTCGTACACCAGCGCATTTGAGGTGATGGCAACATTCCACCATGAAGATCTAGGAGGTGATCAAATCCTCGATTTTCGCTCAGATAATTAATTTTGATCCCTAACCTAGCCTTAATTCGATCAAGATAATCATAGGTTTCCTGAAGCTCTTTATGGGTATCACAGAAAAAATACTCTAAATCTGGAATTTCCTTATGCAGTAACACAGCTAAGGCCGTTGAGTCTTTGCCTCCAGATAGTCCTAGAACTTTTCGTACTTTTTTACTCACGCATTACCCCAATGGTATGGGACTCAAGCCAGTATGTTAACACCTAAATCATAAAGCCAAACAAATTAATTTACAAAACTCAACAACTTACCTTCTATGGTATATGTAACTTTTATTTTCCCTGTCATTCCTTGTTATTCCTTGAGGCGATTTTTTCGCTTTAATTTGCCTAATTGCTCTTTATCTAATCGTTTTAGGAGAGTTTCCATTAATTCCATCAGGATAACTTGCTGTAACTGAGGATCTTCCTTGTCTATCTCCCCTAAGATTCTATTGAGTGTTTCCTGAGCCTGGGCCTTACGTTGGCGTTCAATCCACACCATTCGATTTTCCTCTTGCCCATCAGGACGAGTAACCGTTATTCTGCGGGCTTCGTAGGTATCTCCCTTCGGCTCAATATCTTTCTGTAATGCTTCTAAGTTTTTGAAGCGGCGTGATATATCCGCTAACTTGATCTCAAACTGAGTTTCATCTTGATCCGTCCATGACTCTGCTGGCTTATCTGCAATAATCATTAGCAACGCTTCCAACCATTGTCGATCTGGAACACTGTGATCACAAGCAGCAATTAAAAATCGTTTCAGTAATGGTTCAACACATTGATCAAATAAAAATTTGGAACGAGTTCCCAAATCCTCTCGAAGTTTAATGGAATCTTTTTGAATTCCAAATGCTTGATAAATTAAAAACTGACAGCGAGATAACAATGCATCATAGGCTCCGTGAATTTCCTTTAAAACCTCAACTAGTTTTCTTTTCAATAGTTGGGCTTTATGAGTTTGATTTTCATCACTATCTGTTAAAATCGGTTCGAGTCCTAAAGCTTCAGGAATTCCAACAAATAAGAGTTCATCGGGTTCAACAGTTTTTTTTAAGATTGACAGAGTTTTTCTGGCTTCTGGAGAACATTGTTGGGATTGCTGAGTATAACGAGGAAGTTTTTTGGCAAATTGGTATAAAGGCGATACAACCGTTAAAAGAGTAGTATTTCGCATCGCACCAACTGGTTTTAAATTCGGCGATTTGAGAATACTTTCTAGTTCTTTAAATACTTCTGCGCGAATACCTGCAATTTCAAATGACTTGACCGCAAACCGCTCTGGATAACGTATCAATAGCTCAAGATGCTCCACCCCTAACAAAGGAATAAAAGTCCCATCTTGATAAATGCCAATATCATCCATGTGATGGATTAAAACCGCAGTCAACAAAATTGGAATAACACCTTGTTTAATTCCATAGGGAGGTTGCTCTATTTTTTTGTATAGGCCATCTAGTGTCCTGGGTTTTTCCTTAGCTTCCATACAAAAATCTTCAATTGCTTCCCAAGCCGTAGCAAGACCAGATTCCGGCTTAGGCGGCATAAATCCCCATTCATCATCCATAAATAGACGATGAATATGGCTTACTTCTAGCAATGATGCATACATGGTCACTTCTGGGCCATAACCTTCCAAACCTAGCCGTGGATATTCACTTTTTTCGATCATCGCTACAATTAACTCGCGCCGTGCTTTACTACCTTGGGAGGTTAATTCTCGTCGATTGATCAGTTCATTATCGAGTTGAATACCTTTTACATAAATCTGATCACAAAGCGCCGAAAGTTTTGACTGCAAAGTCCGCGCATGTTTAACAATTACAACCTCCCCTGTTATCCAGCATTTATTTTTACTAGATGACCAACTAAATGCTTTTGCAATTGCTTCATCTAGTAAACGTTCAGCTTCTAGTAGTCGATGTCGAACTTCACGACGAGCAACACCATCATTTTGTAACTCTGGGGCATTTTTATAGATAATTTGAAGTGCCTGAAACTCCCTACTCCGTGTTCTCAGTAAATCAAAACTATGAATAGCGATCAGAATTAGCGGTTTATGATCCGCTGTTAATTTGGGAGGATCTTGAATAATTTCAGTATCCAGCCAATAAAGAATTAAACCATCAAAGCTTGGATCGGAACAGGTTAAATTTTCCCACTGTTCAGTTCCATCAGTGTAACGTTGCTCAAAATAACGCAAATTACCTGTTTGATTGTAATGTCTCTGGGCAACTAAAGGCTTTAATGGATAGACTTCTTGCAATAAATCAGCTAGACGACTGCGGTTCTTTTCGATCTGTTCGGCGATCGCCAACTCCACATTAAAATCAGATCCTTCCCAAATACGTAACTCATCCAACTGGCGACGATGGGTAATTAAACCCTTTTGCATTAACCCTTCAATTTCAGCTTGCCAGTAATCAGATTGCTCACTGTCTGCTTGATCACATAACGCCCAAGTAACTAACGCCGAAGTTGCCTTCAGGTTGCCTGTCGTTGTTACCAAGTTCAAAATCCCCACAGTTTTCAGAACTTCGAGTGTTTGGGGAGATTGATCACGAGCATCTTCAATTAATCCTTGAATTTCTACCCACCGTTGCAGATTCAACCGAGACGCCAATCCCGTCACCGTTTCTACAAAATAGTCATATAAATGATGAAGTTTTAGGGTAGGTAAACTAAAGTCAATAGCAATCGTCTCTAAAAAGTGCTTAAAAGAATGGGGTTCATCACTCGTTAAAAACGTAAACAGTGATCGATCATTTTGAGCATAGCGAGTGCATAAAAGCGGTAATACAAACGCTGTGAGCGGATGCAGCGGATAAACTCGTGTCAATAACTCCGGTGTTGTTTCCTGATCGCCAATTAAACCCGATAATGTCTGATGCCATTGCCCACTTTTTTCTTGAACCGTCTCTAGGATTGATTCAGCCTTTTCCCGATCAATCACCTGAGCAATTAATCGAGTCATTTGATTTGGTGATTCTGTAAACGGAATATCTTCAAATCGACCTTGAATCTTATTCCACTCATTCTGCTCTGTCACCGACAGGCGATCGCCGTAGCCCCCAAAAGATTGATGAAGTAGACCAATAAAGTAAACTTGGTTTTCCCCAGTGAGCGACAATTCTGCTAATTGTTGAAGAAGATATAAATCTGTAATCCCTTGATTTTGGGCAGCATACTCTAAGTTTTTGCCCAATTCATCCACGATTATTAACAACGGCGTATTGGCCATCGCCACCAACTCTTTAATCGCCCGTAAAATAGACTTCGGCGTAACCTGACGATCCCCTGTCTCTGCTTCAAATTTCCAATCCGTGAGTTGACGCAGTAATTTATCTGCCCGTTGATTTTTTGAAAAAAAGTCCTCTGCCCCTTGGGATAATGCACGGGCCAATGTCCAGGTTAAGGGTTCCTGTTGACCTGTTGCAAAAGCCACCACTAAGCCTTGGTTAGGCAAAGCGGCGATCGCCTCTAGAATCGGGTTTGTCGGTTTCAAAAATCGCTCTGCAATTGTGACAGCAACGTTATGAACTTCCGTATTTTTTGGCGTACAAAGACTTGCTAAAAAATGAATAAAGGCAGACTTTCCCGTTCCGTATACCCCTGTCAATGTCCAGGCACG
The DNA here is from genome assembly GCF_014698605.1 of Synechocystis sp. FACHB-383. Classification (NCBI taxonomy): domain Bacteria; kingdom Bacillati; phylum Cyanobacteriota; class Cyanophyceae; order Synechococcales; family Merismopediaceae; genus Synechocystis; species Synechocystis sp. FACHB-383. Next base: position 12,532 of record NZ_JACJTJ010000029.1, read on the forward strand.
ATGGGTCTTAGATTTTGAGAATGCAGGTAAAATCCGCTCTAATGTCGCCGTAGAACGCTCTGTAAGAACATAACCTTCAACCGTGCTTGCTTTGCCTAAATCTCGTTCTAAATTGACTGAACGATAATAACGGCGATGTATCTGGAAGTATTGGCTTAGGGTAGTCACGATTGCTTAAATCAATAAATACTAAATATCAGCGTAATAGGTTTCTAGGACTTGGTTAGCTAATGCTATCGGCTCTGAATCAAACCAGAATTGCAATTTACCGGCCGCATCTTCTAGCCCTAACTGGTTGTGGCTACGGCCAACTGTCTCTATTGCACCGCATAAACTACTCTCTGTTAACTTAAAAACCATTCCCGGACTCCCTTCATCATAAAGGAGCTTGGCTAAAGGAATTGTCCGCGCCGTTTCATTAACTCGCTGAGCGTAGTTCAAGACTGCATACAAAATGACTTCAGGGACTAAGGTGGGTTTATATCCTAAACGGAACAAATAATGATTGCCACCGGCTGGACTAATCAATCCTAAATCCACAAAAGGACAATCTAATGACTCTTCACTGGCAATAAACTTTTTAACATTAGGTTGCTTAGCATACATCCTAAGCAAACAACTGACATCTTTTTTTAGGGAAGACTCAGCAATATTCCCCGATAGGCGATCGCCGTAATCTAATAACGCATCCAACAAGTCACGGTCGGTAAATTCCAAACGATTAAATTGATTAAATGTGAACCACCAAGCCGAGGCTAAACATGGCGTTTCCAGTAACTTCCAGTGTAATAACCATAGCGATGCGGGATCTTCCAAATAAGAATCCCATCCCTGATCTCCCAGTAATGCCTCTCCAAAAATCGTTGGTTGATCATCTTCCAACAACTTAAAGGCTTCGCACCAGTAGCGAATTGACCGCACCATATTCTTCCCGACTCCGAGCAACATTGGTGCATCTTCTACCAAGAAAATACGCGAATTAGCCTTTGCACGATCAAATCCTTTTTTTAGCCAACCAAAACGGGGATGAAATGTCTCATGTCTTGCAAAGATAGGCTTTAATTGATTTTGATGTTTTGGAATATCAAGACCAAGCTGAACTCTCATAGTCATACAACTAACTTAAAATTCTATTATTGATATTGTTAATCTTGTTAAAGTAAATAAAAAATCACTTACGGGTTTGAAATTAAAACCTGGAGATAACATAAATTTATTGATTCCCCACTCACAAAATAACTTTAAAAAAATAAGACTTGCAACAATTCTTTAACTTGTCGATCAAGTGATTAACCTTAACATTTTTTGCGGCAAGCTACATTAGCTATAATGAACCACTTTAAGTCTGCTTTGAATTCCAAATCTAGTATCCTAGGATGGAATTGGTTCACAGTGACTAACTTGACGTTGAAGGGACTTTAGCGGTCTAATCGATCTAGTGGTTTCACCGGCTTTGCCCCGGTTGAGCAATCCTCTTTTTTTTGCAAATATCATGACGGTTAAAGTTCTTATTCCGACTCCGCTACAAAAGTTCACCAGTGGTCAAGCCACCATTGATTGTGAAGCCGCTGACGTAGGGCAGTTGATTGAAGCTCTAGAAGCTAGTTGTCCCGGTATTAAGGCCCGGCTGTGCGACGAAGAAGGCAAACCCCGCCGCTTTCTCAATTTTTACGTCAACGAAGAAGACATCCGCTTTTTGGAAGGTACAGACACAACCCTGAGTGCAGGAGATGAAGTAAGTATTGTGCCCGCCGTAGCTGGGGGTTAACGATCGCCGATCGCCAAATTAAGCAGAGGTGAAAAAAGCAATTCACCTCACAATGGTCCCGGGGGATTCCTTCCTGGGATTTTGTTGTGGCAGGAAATGGGGGTTGAACAACGCCCCCTAGTTTCCCTATTTTGTCCATCGGTCCAGGTTTACACCGTTAGTAGTTGGGGTTCCGGACGTTTGCTGTTTCGCACTCCGGTGATCGCCTCAGCGTAATCGGGGGCATTGAACACAGCGGAACCGGCCACAATGGCATTGGCTCCGGCCTCTAGCACTTGCCAGGTGTTATTGGGTTTGAGGCCACCGTCCACTTCGATCCAGGGATCCAGGCCCCGTTCATCACACATTTGGCGTAGGGCACGGATTTTGGGTAACACTTCGGGAATGAAGCTTTGACCACCAAAGCCGGGATTGACGCTCATGATCAAGATTAGATCACAGACGGGTAATACATATTCAAGAAAATCAAGGGGAGTAGAAGGATTGAGCACCGCCCCGGCCTTTTTACCCAATTCCCGAATTTGACAAAGGGTACGATGCAAATGGGGAGAAGCGTTGTGCTCCACATGGACAGAAATAATGTCAGCACCGGCCTTGGCAAAATCTTCGACGTACTTTTCCGGTTCAACGATCATTAAATGAACGTCCAAGGGTTTTTTGGTCAAGGGACGAATAGCGTCCACAATCAGTGGGCCAATGGTGATATTGGGCACAAAGCGGCCGTCCATCACATCAACGTGGATCCAATCAGCCCCAGCTTCGTCCACGGCTTTAATTTCTTCACCTAAGCGGCTGAAGTCCGCTGACAAAATTGAGGGAGCAACGACGATATTTTTGGGCATGGGAAGGGTCTCTAAGTATTTCAACTCATAAACAAGCTTGAAATTCAGTGTAAACAATTACGGTCAATTGTAGTAGGCCCCCAAAGCCGGCCTTTAAAATAGAAAATAGTCCGTTAGAACAAATTAGAAGCCAAATTTAAGCTGACTTTTTAATGTCTGACCCTGATGTGTCCGTCTCCCCAGTCAAGGCCGAGGCTTGGTATAGCTATGGCATCGAAAAAACCCTACGCCGGTTGACCACTGTCCCCCATCGGGGGTTGGCGGAAAAGACTGTGGTGGAACGAAGACGTACCCATGGGCTGAATGAAATTGCCACGATCGCCGGTCGTAATAATTGGCAAATTTTGCTTGACCAGTTCACCAATGTGATGTTGTTGATGCTGATCGGGGTGGCAATTATTTCCGGGGTTTTAGACCTGCTCAGTTTACGGCTAGAACAATCCCAGACGGAGGGTTTGCCCTTCAAGGATACCATCGCTATTTTTGCCATTGTCATTCTTAATGGCTTGTTGGGTTATTTCCAAGAAAGTCGGGCAGAAAAGGCCTTAGCAGCCCTAAAAAAAATGGCTTCTCCCAAGGTACAGGTGGTACGGGACGGCGATCGCCAGGAAGTTAAAGCGGCCAGCTTGGTGCCGGGGGACATTATTTTGCTGGAGGCGGGCAGTCAACTCTGTGCCGATGGGCAACTAATTGAAGTAGCTAATTTATTGGTGCGGGAATCGGCCCTGACCGGGGAAGCCCAGCCGGTGGAAAAAATTGTCAGTAAGAGCGGCTTACCCCTAGATACCCCCCTTGGCGATCGCCAAAATATGGTCTTTTCCGGCACCGAAGTTATTCAAGGCCGGGGCAGAGCGGTGATTACCAACACTGGCATGGCCACCGAATTAGGCAAAATCGCCCAGATGTTACAGACCGTGGCCCCGGAACCCACCCCCCTCCAAAAACGAATGGAAAATTTGGCCGGCATCCTGGTGTCTGGTTCCCTCATGTTGGTGGCGGTGGTAATTATTCTGGGGGTTTGGCAGAGTGGCTGGGGACAACTGCGACAGTTGGTGGAAACGTCCCTGAGCATGGCGGTGGCAGTAGTGCCAGAAGGTTTACCAGCGGTGATTACGGTTACCCTGGCCCTGGGTACCCAGAGGATGATTAAACGTCACGCCCTGATCCGCAAGTTACCGGCAGTGGAAACCCTAGGATCCGTCAATGTGATTTGTTCCGATAAAACCGGCACCCTCACCCAAAATAAAATGGTGGTGCGGGAGGTGCTGACCCATGGCGATCGCCTCAGTATTGGCGGAGAAGGCTACCAACCCCAGGGCAACATTATCAACCTATCGGACGGGGAACAGAGGACTACCTCCGGGCCATGGCCCCCAGCGCTGCAACTCCTGTGTCTCAACGCCATCCTCTGCAACGATTCTGACCTGAGCTGCAATCCTGGGGAAGTGCAGTGGCAAGTTATTGGCGACCCCACCGAAGGCGCATTACTGGCTCTGGCTAGGAAATTTGGCTTTGACCAGGCACAACTGCGGCCTAGTTTTATCCGCCGGGGAGAATTTCCTTTTTCTTCGGAACGTAAACGCATGGGAGTGGTGGTGGAAGTCCCCAGCGAAGAGGATCTCCATTTACCGGATTTATCGAGGATTTTGCAGACCTTGGCTTCACCGTCGGCACCCTACTTAATTTTTTCCAAAGGATCGCCGGAGTTGCTACTGTCCCAGTGCAACCAGATTCACATCGCTGGCCATGGGGTGCCCCTTAGCCCCCAACATCAAGAACAAATTTTGAGTGATAACAATTTCATGGCCAGTCGGGGGTTACGGGTATTGGGTTTTGCCTGTAAATCCCTGCCCCAGATTCCCAGCACCCCAGATCTGATTGCCGCCGAAGAAAATTTGGTTTGGTTGGGGATGGTGGGCATGTTGGATGCGCCCCGGCCAGAGGTGCGGCTAGCAGTGGCAAAATCCCTCGCCGCTGGCATTCGCACTGTGATGATTACCGGCGATCATCCCCTCACCGCCCTGGCGATCGCCAAGGATCTGGGCATTAACCAAGCCGGCGATCGTTTTTTGACAGGGCAAACCTTAGAACAGCTACAACAAAGCGATCTAGAAGCCCAGGTGGAAGAGGTGAGTGTCTTTGCCAGGGTTTCCCCCGAACATAAACTACGCATTGTCAAAGCGTTCCAAGCCAGGAATCGTTTTGTGGCCATGACCGGCGATGGGGTCAACGATGCCCCGGCCCTCAAACAAGCCGACATTGGCATTGCCATGGGCATCACTGGCACCGATGTCAGTAAAGAAGCCAGCGACATGGTTTTGTTGGACGACAACTTTGCCACCATTGTGGCCGCCGCCGAGGAAGGGCGGGTGGTGTATAACAACATCCGTAGCTTCATTAAATACATTCTGGGCAGCAATGTGGGGGAAGTGATCACCATTGCTTCCGCTCCCCTGCTGGGGTTGTCTGGGGTGCCCCTCACCCCCCTACAAATCCTTTGGATGAATTTGGTCACCGATGGCTTACCAGCCTTAGCTTTGGCCATGGAACCGGGGGAACCAAACATTATGCAGCGTCGCCCCTTTAGTCCCCAGGAAAGTATTTTTTCGCGGGGATTGGGGGCCTATATTATCCGCATCGGTCTGGTTTTTGCTGTGGTTACCATCACCCTCATGCTCTTGGCCTATCACACCACTGAGCTAGCCGGTGTGCCGGGCAGTTGGAAAACCATGGTCTTCACTACCCTTTGTATTGCCCAGATGGGCCATGCCATTGCGGTGCGTTCCAGCCACCGTTTAACCATAGAAATGAACCCTTTGACCAATCCCTACCTCTGGGGAGCCGTAATTGTCACCACCATGCTGCAATTGGGCTTAGTGTACGTTGAACCTCTGAGAAATTTCTTTGGTACTGATTGGCTCAGCCCCCAGCAACTACTGATTTGTTTTGGTTTTAGCAGTTTAATGTTCGTCTGGGTGGAGTTGGAAAAATTATTTGCCCGGTTGACGAGATAATTTTGGCCATCATCAAATTCCCCAAATAAGCAATGGGGAAAAGGAGAGTTTTGCCGACGCTACGAGAAAAGTTAGAATGGTTGACCAAATAAGATTATTTAATTACTATGCCCCGCACCCAACGTAACGATAATTTCATTGATAAGTCCTTTACCGTTATGGCGGACATTATCCTGAAAATTCTGCCCACTAACCAAAAAGCGAAAGAAGCCTTTGTTTATTATCGCGACGGTATGTCGGCCCAGGCGGACGGGGAATATGCTGAGGCTTTGGATAACTACGAGGAAGCGTTACGGTTGGAGGAAAATCCCAATGACCGCAGTTACATTCTCTATAACATGGCCCTAATCCACGCCAGTAACGGCGACCATGAAAAGGCCCTGGGGCTTTACCAAGAAGCCATTGAACTCAACCCCAAAATGCCTTCAGCGTTGAATAATGTTGCGGTGATTTACCATTTCCAAGGGGAAAAGGCGAAGGAAGCGGGGCAGGAAGACGACGCCGAGAATCTATTTGATAAAGCAGCGGAATATTGGAAACAGGCCATACGTCTGGCCCCTAACAATTACATTGAGGCCCAAAACTGGCTTAAAATTACCGGGCGATCAGAAATGGATGTGTTTTTCTAGCCCCTATCCCCTAGGAATTTGTTTTCAAATCTCCCTTCTCTACCCCCAAGTTCTTAAGGGTTATCCAAGCGCTGGATCAGGCTTTCTGGGGGAGCACTATTTTTAATTTTGGCGATCGCCGTGCTGGTGCCGGTATGGCCCCAACTGGCCCCCTGGGCTAGGTAAATTTTTGCCCCTTCCCCCACAATATAAGTACTGTAGGCGGCCACTCCCCCTTGCATTACAGCGCCCCCAACGTAGGCCCCTAGATTGCCAGGATTGTCAAAAATACCGGCGGTTTTCTGCCAGCCTAAAAATAAAGCTGACACCCATTGACTTAATAAAATACCACCTGCACCAATTACCACTTTTTTCCAGATGCGGCCCGCTTCGTAGCTGGTAATGGGCAAACCATAGAGCCGTGCTAGACCCCGAATTAACAACAGATCGGTGATCAAACTGGCCCCCAAATCCAAGAGACCGATGGGATTAACGGCAATCGCCAGGGCCTTGTAACGCATATATTTACCAATGAGTTGGTCCGCTTCGGCCGTGCGAATTTCGATGGTTTTAGTGGCAATATTTTTTTCCGCTTCTTCCACCTGACGCAGGGCATTGAGGGCCAACAGCCGACTACCATCCCGGTTCAGAATGGTAAAAATTTTCTGGCGTAGTTGATCCAGTTGGGGTGCCGGCTTTTCCCACCGTTCCTCTGGAGGGGGGCTTGGGCGGGAACCTCTGGGGGAATTGCTATATTCCACCCGCACCATTATGGGGGGAGGCTCAGCGGCCACTAGTACAATGTCCTCGGCAGAAAAAATGGGACTATCTTCCCCGGCGGGGGTGAGGGACTGTAGCTGGGCAAAAATTTGTTGTTGATCCTGTTCTGGATATAGATCAATCTTATTAAATACTAACAGTAGGGGTTTTTGGGCTTGGCGCAATGTTTGGAGGGCAGCAAATTCGGTTTGGGTAATATCCCCAGCAATGACGAATAAAATCAGATCCGCTTGGTGAGCAACGGTTTGGGCCATGGCAGCTCGCGCCCCCCCGGCAACTTCATCTAGCCCCGGCGTATCAATCAGATCAATTTGAATTTTGTCGTTATTGCACCACCGCACCGATTGGGGCCATTGGGTTACCCCGTGGAGCGGCCCCGTTTCCAGACGTTTTTCCCCAAAAAGCGCATTAATCACGGTGGATTTGCCCCGACTGACCAAACCAAAGGCCGCAATTTTAAATACCCTTTGCTCCAGTTTGGCCAGGGCCTGGTGCATAGCTTGAATATCCTGGCGTACCGCTCCCTGCAATTCCAGATTAGGGGGATAGTTCCAATGGCGGCGCTGGCTAGCATACCAATTTAACGATTGTTGAATGCTGGCGATCGCCGTGGAGAGGGCCGGATCAGGGGCAGGGGAAGTCATTCAGCTTGGAAACAGATTAATCGGGGAAAAACTCAGCATCAAGGATTTCCGCCAAAGAAAAGGGACAATCCACTGGAAAGTTTGAGAGGGGTAAATTAGTTTCGTTGACTGCGCCCTTTCTCCCTTTAAGATAACAATCGGCAAATATAGCTTGCAAATAGGGATTTAGGCTGGGGCTATCGGCCAGAATTAAATTAAGCTGATCCCGTTGCTCATCAATGGTATTTTTCCAGCTACCAGTGCGCTTCTGGGTTTGATATTTCCATTTGAGCAGGTGTAGGAAAAGAACTTTCAGGCGACTATAGACTTCCCGTTTATCGCTGCGGCCCATGGATTCTATTTCTTCAATTAAATTCTCTAAATCTAAGGATTGTAAATCGCCCTGTTTAAGCTGATGCACAGTTTGCTCAATCCAAAGATTAAAATCGGTGTCGTAGAGAGTGGTGGTTTGTTGTTCCATGCTATTTTTCCCCTTCACCTCAACTTAATTGTAAAAGCCAACTGGCCATCGTCACCAGAGAGCAACAATGGCCATCCCTTTTTAATCTAAGGAGAAAACTAAGTGCTGGCCCCGGAAGCTGCCACCGCCACAGCAATTAACCCGGCCACAAGGACAACGGCAATGGCGGCCATGATCAAATAATTCCTTCTATCGGCTTTGCTTGGGGCATCTGCTGTATAGACCCGAGGTTCAACGGCAAAATTATTCAGCCGTCCATCGTCGTCTTTGGTATAGTTCATATTTTTAAAAGTTCTCCTGTCTTGACAAATGACAAAAAGTTTTTCATGGAAGCTTGAACCGGCGGAGGCCGAGCCCAAGTTTTTGCATAATACCCCAAAATCTAATCTGGCTTGCCCTCACCTAAAGGGGGAGATGGGGGAAAATCATCGCCATGCTGCCAAGATTTGGGATCTTCTAGGGGTTCTAAATGGGTAGTTACCCGGGAGCCAGCAATGCGTTGGGCGATCGCCGTTTCCACCGATTCACAGAGGTCATGACCCCTTTGCACAGTCCAATGCCCCGGTACCAGAACATGGAAAGAGATAAAGGACTGGGACCCGGCTTCCCTAGTTTGCAATAAATGAAAGCGCGCTCCCTGGTCCTCGTAGGTGGCAAAGCAGTGGGTGATTTTTTGCAATTGCCCAGAGTCCAAGGATTTATCCATCAAACTCGAAAAGGTTTCTCGCAGTAAACGTATGCCAGTCCAAAGCACATTCAGTCCTACCCCCAGGGCAATGAGGGGGTCTAACCATTGCCAACCAGTGAAGAAAATTAGCACCACTGCCACCACTACCCCCACCGAAGTCCAGACATCGGTTAGCAGGTGTTGGGCATCGGCCCGCAAGGTGATGGAATTTAATCTTTTTCCTGCCCGCCAAAGGATCCAAGCCACCGCTCCATTTAACAGTGCCGCGGCGATCGCCAAACCAATGCCCAGGCTACTTTGCTCCAAGGGTTCGGGGTGAAATAAACGTTCCACTGCGCTGTAACCGATACCCAGGGCCGCAATGAGAATAAAAGCCCCTTCTAGCCCACTGGAAAAATATTCTGCTTTACTGTGGCCAAAGGGATGTTCTGAATCCGCCGGGGTAGCTGCTAGGGAGAGAGCCCAAAAAGCAACGATCGCCGAAGCCAAGTTAACCGTAGATTCCAGGGCATCGGACAACAGCCCTACAGAATCGGTAATGGCATAGGCTGCCAGCTTGAGACCCATGGTGGCCAGGGCCGCCCCAATGGACAAAACCGTGTAGGGACGGGCAATACGGGCAGTCATCAGGGTTTAATAAGGTAAAAATCAGAGTTCACAATAGGGCAGGCAATGAGCTTTCGACTTTTGAAGAAAACTTTCGCAGATCCCCCAACTTGGAGCAACCTGCAGCATAGCAAATAATTAAATCCCCATAACCCAGCCGGTCAGGGGACTTTATCCACATTGATGTATTAGTAATTGTCCGGCTGCCGGAAAGTTGCAACCTAGGCCGCCTGGAGGCAATCTAGTAACGGTTGCCAGCGGAAAACTCGATCGCCACCCATTTCCAGTACCACTTTCAGTTTGGGTTCCCGTTTGGTGAGGCTAATTAAATCTTGAATTTCGGTTTGGGAGAGAATATAACCTTCCAAAATCCACAACACCAAACCTTTACTTTGGGCCGGTAAATTTTCTAATTGGTAACCGGCGATCGGCTGGGCAAAATAAACGGGCCCCACTGCCCCTTCCTGGGCAATGTTTTTCTTGCCTAAATGGGCTGGGCGTACCCCATGGACCTGCATCAAATAAGCTTCCACATCCCCCAGACCCCTAGCGGAAAGGGACACACTGGTGTAGCCGTTAGCCCGCAGACGTCTTTGGTAACGACCTTCATAACCACCTTCTAGGGGGGCATACACTGCCAAAGCCCCGTCGTTTTCTAAAGCGCGGATAAATCCTTTTCCGTTAGCAATTAATGGCAATGGCAACATAGCAATGATGGCGATAGTTATAAGGTTATGGAAGCCTAGGACAGACTAAGTTATCCACGATTTTGACACACTCTCCGGGCAAAGCAAAGATAGGCGGCCAAGATTTTCTGGAGTTGATATCGAAAGTAAAAACCCAAATCTCCCCTGGCCTGTGGCGGTGGAAATCTGGGTGCAACGGGTTCTCAAATTTAGCTAATAACTAGCTTGGTGATCAGATCTGAGTTATTAGCCCTTAGCAGCGGCGGCCACTTCTTCAGCAAAGTTAGTTTCTGCTTTTTCGATGCCTTCGCCAAGGTTAAAGCGAATAAAGCGACGAACTTGGATGTTTTCCCCCAATTCGGCGATCGCCTGTTTGACCAATTCTTCGATGGTGAGGTTTTGGTCTTTGATGTAGGGTTGGTCCAGCAAAGATAACTCCTTCAGGCGTTTGTCGATGCGGCCTTGGACAATCTTTTCTTTGATGTTGGCAGGCTTTTTGCCCAGGTCATCGCGCCCCATTTCAATTTCCTTCTCTTTAGCCACCATTTCCTGGGGAATATCAGCCACACTGACATATTCCACGTTGGGACAGGCGGCAATCTGCATGGCCACATCGTTAACCAAATCTTTAAACCGATCGCCCCGGGCCACGAAATCAGTTTCGCAGTTAACTTCCACCAACACGCCAATGCGGCCACCAAAATGAATATAGCTGTGGACCAAACCTTCGGCGGCGGTGCGGCCAGATTTTTTATCAGCGGAGGCAATACCCTTCTGCCGGAGCCATTCAATGGACTTTTCTAAATTACCCTCATTTTCCTTTAGGGCTTTTTTACAGTCCATCATGCCTGCGCCGGTTTTATCACGCAGTTCCTTCACGAGTTGAGCGGTAATTTCTGCCATGGTTATCGTTCCTAATCAGTTTTTCTATGATTGCACGGTAATTATTGGGCTAAGGGAAAAAAGTGATGGCCAACACCAGCTAGATGTTCCCCTAGCACCGGGACTGGGTTTCCCTCGGTCCATCGGGAGGACAAAGGGAAAAAGGGACAAAATTTAAGCTTCTGGGGTTGCCGTAGCTTCTGCTTCGGCCACTTCCTCCACCTCTTCAGCGGCTTCTACTTCCAGATTATCCCCATCTAAACCTTCGTCAAATTCCTCGTAGTCATCGCTGACATCCGGCTGACCATGGCGACCTTCATAGATGGCATCGGCTAATTTGCCCACGATCAGTTTGATGGAACGGATCGCGTCATCGTTGGCGGGGATGGGCACATCTACCACATCGGGATCACAGTTGGTATCCAACATGGCGATGATGGGAATGCCTAGTTTTTGGCACTCGTGGATGGCGTTATGTTCCCGTCGTTGGTCGACGATTACCACCACGTCAGGGAGCTTGCGCATATTTTTGATGCCGCCGAGGTACTTCTGTAGTTTGCCTAATTCCCGCCGGAGCATGGAACCTTCCTTTTTGGGGCGACGATCAATGGCACCACTGCTTTCTAGGGCTTCCAATTCCTTCAGGCGATCGACCCGTTTGCGGATGGTTTCCCAGTTGGTGAGCATGCCCCCCAACCACCGTTGATTAACGTAGTGAGCTCCACAGCGTTGGGCTTCCTGGGAAATGATGCCAGCGGCTTGGCGCTTGGTACCGACGAACAAAAACTTTTTGCCGCTGATGGTGGAAGAACGCACATATTCATAGGCATCTTCCATCAGTTGGGCGGTTTGCACTAGGTCAATGATATGTACACCATTGCGGGCGGTGTAGATATATTGATCCATGCGGGGGTTCCAGCGGCGGGTTTGGTGGCCGAAGTGAACACCAGACTCTAGCAAATCTGCGAGAGAAACTACGGGCATGTTAAATTTTCTCCTATTCGGGTTTATCCTTCATCCAAGGGAATTTCAGCTTGTTGCAGAAACACCCGAAAGCTTGGATGTGCGAATTTTTGACAACCTTTCTAGTCTAGCAGGCGATCGCCACGGTTACCACCAAAAAATAAGCCTCGTTAGCCGTCACCAAGCTTAATGACAAAGCTTAGGATAATCTCTAAAAATTTCATCAACTGAATAAAAGTCCAGGGTACAGGAGTTGAACCTGTCTAGGGCGAATTATGAGTTCGCTGCCTCAACCGCTCGGCCAACCCTGGTAATCGGTTTGTGGGGAAACACCCAGGGATATATTCTAAACCACGGCCTACCCCCCAGGAGAGCAATCAATAATTTCCCTCGGGATCGATTATTTAATCTTTTTCAGATCAAGATGATTTTGAAATTTCCTGGGGCATAATGAATCGAGCTATCCAAAAAACCATTGCAATGGCGATCGCCAGGTTATGTCCACCAAAAGTAAGATTTTTCTTGTTCTGTTAGTTTTTTGTCCCCTCTCCTTCGCCGCCCACTGGTTGGGGTGGGGGGAAACGACGGTGTTCATTTTGGCGGGTTTGGCCATTGTGCCCCTAGCAGCCTTCATGGGCACCGCCACGGAGGAAATCGCTGTGGTCATCGGTCCCAATGCGGGGGGCTTGCTCAATGCTACCTTCGGCAACGCCACGGAGCTAATCTTGGCTTACATTGCCCTGAAGGAGGGATTGATCGATGTAGTTAAGGCCACCCTGACGGGATCAATTATTGGCAACTTACTGCTGGTAATGGGTTTTGCCGTCTTCCTGGGGGGATTGCGCTATAAGGAACAGAATTTCCAACCGATCGCCGCCCGTTTAAATGCCTCCACCATGAATTTGGGCGTAGTGGCCATTCTTTTGCCCACAGCGTTGCAATATACCTCCACAGGGGTGACGGAAACGGTTTTGCAAAATTTGTCCGTGGCCGTAGCCGTAGTGTTGATTGGGGTTTACTTGCTTTCTCTGGTATTTTCCATGGGAACCCACGCCTATTTGTACGATGTGGGTTTAGCTGAAAATATGGAAATGCCGGAACTCGGCGAAACCATGGCGGAACCGTCCCCTCCCACAGAAGAGGAAAAACCAAATCTTTGGCTTTGGACGGGGGTTTTATTGGCCGTCACCCTGGGGGTAGCCGTGGAGTCGGAATTACTGGTGGGCTCCCTTGAAGTGGCCACAGAGTCCCTGGGATTAACTGCCCTGTTTACTGGGGTAATTCTCCTACCTATTATTGGTAATGCCGCTGAGCATGCCACCGCCGTCACTGTGGCCATGAAGGACAAAATGGATCTTTCCATGTCTGTGGTGATGGGATCGAGCCTGCAAATTGCCTTTTTTGTGGCACCAGTCCTGGTCATCGTCGGCTGGGCGATCGGCCAACCCATGGACTTAAATTTCAATCCTTTCGAGTTGGTGGCGGTATTGGTGGCGGTGTTGATTGTTAACTCCATCAGTGGTGACGGCAGTTCCAATTGGCTAGAGGGGGTCCTATTGCTGGCCACCTATGCCATTGTGGCCCTCGCCTTTTACTTCCATCCCACCCTAACCTGATCTAGTGCGTAGTTTTTGGCAACCCTAAACCCGGGGTAATGTGACCGATTGGGGCTGATTTTGATATTTGCCCCTTCTGGTTTCATAGCTAATGTCGCAGTTTTCCCCTTCAAAAAAGAGCAGTTGCACAATGCCTTCATTGGCGTAAATACGGCAATCGGCACTGGAGGAATTAGAAAATTCCAGGGTGAGGTGACCACACCACCCCGCTTCCCCCGGAGTTAAATTGGCGATAATGCCAGCCCGAGCGTAAGTACTTTTACCGATACAAAGCACAGTGACATTGGCGGGGATCGCTAATCTTTCCACTGCCACCCCTAGGCCGTAGGAGTGGGCCGGCAAAATGAAATAACTGCCACTGCTATCTTTGTGGAGTTGGGTTGCTTCCAAATTGTGGGGATTAAAGTTTTTGGGGTCAACTACAGTGCCCGGAATATGACGAAAAATGCGAAAATCCGCCGCTGAAAGTCGAATATCATAACCAAAACTGCTTAGACCAAAAGAAATAGCCGGTTCCCCCTCTATTTGCCGCATTAGCTGGGGTTCAAAAGGCTCAATCATGCCTTGGGCAGCCTGGGCGCGGATCCAAATGTCATTTTTGATCATGGACAAAGTTCAAGGAAATAAAACGGCAATCATTATAGCCGGATCAATGGCGATCGCCGACGAGAATAATTAAAGCTAGTTTTGTCGTAATGTGGTCAACGGAATAATTAATCATCAAAAAGGCTAAAAATGTTTATCATCCTTGGTAAATTCTGAGTTCATCAAATAATTTTGAATGCTCCAATTTATTGGTAAAGTCGTGGAAAAATCAAAATTATGCTACTGACAGACTGAAAAATTTCTATAATTGACAACAAGTTCATTTCACAAGCAGGTTCAAGATGCCAAACCAACGGGATTACACACTCATTATTGATAAAAGCGGTAGCATGTCTATCATCGAGCCAAAATTCCAAAAAAGCCGATGGGAGCTAGTTCAAGAATCAACCCTCGCCCTAGCCAGAAAGTGTGATCAGCTAGATGATGATGGGATCACCGTGTACACCTTCTCTGGTAAATTTCGTCGTTACGATAACGTCAACGCATCTAAAGTAGAGCAAATTTTCCAAGAAAATGAGCCAGTAGGGGGCACTAATCTCACCGCCGTGCTACAGGATGCGATCAATAATTTTTTACAACGAAAAAAATCTAATCAAGCCCAAATAGGCGAAACTATTTTAGTGATTACGGATGGAGAACCGAATGATCGTAGATCCGTGTTTGAAATCATTATCCAAGCCAGCAAATGTCTAGATGCAGATGAAGAATTGGCCATTTCATTCATGCAAATCGGTAATGACCCCAGTGCTACCAAATTTCTTCAAGCCCTTGATGATCAATTAATGGAAGTAGGAGCCAAGTTTGATATCGTCGATACGGTAACTTTTGATGAAATGGAAGATTTAACATTAACTGAAGTTTTATTAAACGCTATTGAGGATTAAAACTAGAGATTTTATTATGAACGACTCCGATTCCATTGACTCTATACTGGCTGACCTCCGCCAAAAATATATTCAAGAACCAGACATAATATCTAATAATTCAACGATAGACCCTACCTTAAGCAAAGAGCAACAGCATCCAACTTTAGATAAAATTTTAAATGAATTAAAGCAAGGTTTTAAGATTAATTACTTTCCTGAAAAAACAGATCAAATCCCAACCATAATCAAAGAATCACCCCAAGTTTCAAATCCAGAACTAAAAAATTTAATTGATCGCCAAGAGCAACAAAGACAGGTAATCATTGCTCAAAAAGCACAACAATGGCTAGACCAACTTGACCCACTGTCCGGTGAGGGAATTTGGTTTGCAGATTTAGCTAAGCATTATCCATCTACCTTAGCCGCGGCCATTGCCTTATTAAATAACGAATCAACCTAAAACTAACATAGTCTTATATTATTAAAATCACAAAAATGATTGACATTGTAAAAGCAGATCTTAATTTAACTATCCATGCGGAAGCAATGATTCAATTGATGGATGAATATGCCCGTGATCCCATGGGAGGAGGAGAAGGATTATCTGATTATGTTAAAGCAAATCTGCCTGTAGAACTTGCCAAAAGACCTTCTGCCCATGTCATTCTTGCCTTTGTTGATTTTCAGCCTGCTGGTCTTATTGTGTGTCTAGAAGGATTTTCTACTTTTGCTTGTAAGCCATTACTAAATATTCATGATGTTATTGTTTCTTTGCCCTATCGTGGTAAGGGATTATCAAAACTAATGTTGCAAAAAGTAGAAGCCATTGCCTTAGATTTAGGCTGTTGTAAACTCACCTTAGAAGTACTTGAAGGAAATCATGTTGCCCAATCAGCGTACAGGTCGTTTGGTTTTGGTAGCTATGAGCTAAACCCCCAAATGGGTAAAGCATTATTTTGGCAAAAAAAGTTACCAGATATCGCTCTTTTATCAGAAAAGGGAAGATAGAATAGAAGACAAGAGCGGAATGCTAGAAGTGGCAGATGGTAGTTCGCCGTAAAGCCAAGGAAACGGTAGCTGTATCTTCACTTTATACACCTAGACTGATAAAAAAGAGCTATTGCTGTATTGCATTAATGGCTGGTATTTTTTTCGCCTTTGGTCAATACTCCATGGAGAAAAATATCAGCTAACCCTTCCGCCATTTCCTGCAAAGCCTGGGGGGAAGCGTGGGGGTCAATTACCGTTTGTTCCGAAAAACCCGCCACGGCAAACATGCCTAAGAAAACCTGGGCCACAATTTTGGGATTCATCCGCCGGTAAATGCCCCGGTCCATGGCAGTTTGAAAAAAAGCCTCTGCCACATCAGTCATTTTGTCGATAATTTCCGACTGAATTTTCTCCCGTAGCTCGGGGTGGTATTGGGCTTCCACAAAGCAGACCTGCAATAAATATTTATTTTCTCGCAAATGGAACATACGCCGTTTCATTACCTGGGCGATCGCCTTGTAACTGCCCATCTCACTTAATTCCGTCAGCAGGTCAGTGAGAATTTCTATCCAGCCGGCGGTGGCTACTTCCACCAAAATGGCCTTCTTGTTGGTGAAATAACGGAACAAAGTCCCTTCGGCCACATTGGCCGCTTGGGCCAAATCCTTGGTGGTGGTACCTTCATAGCCCTTAGTGCCAAATAATTTCAAAGCTCCCTTCAAAATGCGATCATGGGTGGAAGCTTCAGCCGGATTGGTAAAGGTTGATGGGGCGGTGTAATACTTTTTGCTCTGCATGGACTTTACCTCTAAACTCACCCAGCTATTACTGTTATTGTGCGGGAAAAATCCCGATCGCCCCACTGGTCAACAGAAATCTTCATAATTCTCACCTTTTTGCATGAAACGTCCCACCCTCTACTGTGCAATTACGGGCCATGGTTTTGGCCATGCGGTGCGGACTGCCTGCATTGCCCGCCGTGTCCAGGAACTTTGCCCTGATGTGTTGGTAATTATGGCCACCCGTAGCCCCCGTTGGTTGCTGGAATGTTATCTGGAAAAACCCTTTATCCACCGTCCCGTGGCTTTTGATGTGGGGGTGGTGCAGGCCGACAGTTTACAGATGGATGAAAACGCTACCCGACAAGCCTTAGAGGATATTTATCGCCGGAAAAATGCCCTGGTGGCCACGGAGTCTAATTATTTACGGAATAATCGGGTGGATCTAGTGCTGGCGGACATTCCGGCCCTAGCAGTGGCGATCGCCCATCGGGCCAACATTCCCTGTTGGATGAGCAGTAATTTTGGTTGGAATTTTATTTATCGGGACTGGGGCGATGAATTTGGGGAAGTTATCGAAAAAATTGAACGGGATTATCGGCAATGTGATTTATTATTTCAGTTACCTTTAGCCGAACCAATGGAAATTTTTCCCAGAAAAATTGCCACAGGATTACTGGGGGGAGATCCCCGCTACGGCAAGCAAATGTTGAGGGAAAAATTTGCGATTAAAACTACCAAAGAAAAAACTATTTTACTAACCTTTGGCGGTTTAGGTTTAGAAGCTATTCCCTATCAAGTGTTAACAAAGTTTCCTGACTATCAATTTATTACCTTTGACGCCCAAGCCCCTAGGTTAGATAACCTGACCATTATCAAGGACAAAACCTATCGCCCCGTGGATCTAATGCCCCTTTGTGGTCGCATATTTTCCAAGCCTGGTTTTGGCACCTTTGCCGAGGCTTTGAAATGGGAGGTGCCCATTATTTCCCTCACCAGGGATGGTTTTGCGGAAGCGCAAGTTTTACTGACAGGTTTACAGAACTACGGAGAGCACCAAATTGTGCCCCACCAGCAATTTTTCGCCGGGAACTGGGATTTTTTGCTGGAAACTCCCCACAAACCTCGGCTAAATCAGAAGTTAGACAAACATGGCGATCGCCAGATAGCAGAAAAAATTGTTGCCCAAATTAGTTGATTTTGTCCCCTAACCCTGAAAAAAAAGGTCAGTTTGGTAAACCATAAACCTGGGGTTAACCTATGGGAAGCCGTTCATGGCTGTTTATGCCGTATATCTTTACAATGCAAATGCTATCCGACACCTCCGTTGACTTAATAAAACTTAATCCAAATAGTTTGACTTAGTAGTTCTTTTCAGGTAATCTTTCAGCATTAGCAGGCTGAACATGGGTTTTAATGCTGTTTATCCTTACAAGTTAAGTAATAAATTTACATTAAGTGTTCCCATTGCAGTTTAATCACTAGTTAGGGCAACTCAGAAAAATAGGTTAAGTGAACACATGGAAGAAGCAGAGGTTTTCCCTGATAAATACTGGCACTGTCACGTAGAGTTGGCAAGAGATAGCAAGAATCAAAATAGATCTGCTGTATTTAATGATTTCACGTTTGACGAACTTAGTCAGCAGATAATAGTACCTTGGCATTCTGGCAGATCGTTTACCGTTGATGGAACGATCATCAAGAACATTGATGATATTCAAAAAATCAAAATTACACATACTCCGCAACCAAAATCTTATTATGCTGAGTTGCACAACAATAAAATGAGGAGTTCCGGTATAGCTGATATAGCGACAGATCGTAGGTTACTACCTTTGTCATCGGGAAAAGACTACACGCATGATCTGTTGTTTAAAGAGCAAGAAGTAATAAATACCAAAGGGGACGTAATCTCGACTAATAACAACAATGTATTTATTGTGCACGGCCACGATGAACAAGCTAAAGAATCATCGGCAAGATTTATTGAGAAGTTGGGTTTGAATGCGGTAATACTCCATGAGCAAGCAAATGAAGGACAAACTATAATCGAGAAACTCGAAAAGCATACTGATGCTGCGTATGCTGTTGTCTTATTTACCCCTGATGATGTTGGAGCATGTTCAGCATCACCAGAAAAACTCCAACCTCGTGCTCGGCAAAATGTACTGGTTGAACTTGGCTATATGGCTGCAAAGATAGGAAGGAATCGAGTATGCGTATTAAGAAAAGGAAACGTTGAAATACCTTCTGACTTTCTCGGTGTTCTATATATCGATATCGATGCAGCAGGTGCCTGGCGCCTTACTTTGGCTAAAGAGCTAAAGGTTGCTGGTTTAAACGTAGACTTGAACGATGCCATGTAGGCCCTAACACTGCGCTCGTTTACCCCTTTATTGTCGGAGCTGATCTATCTTTCAATTTGATAGAGTAAGGTTTTTAGGTTATCTGATATGCAGCGTCGTGATTGGTTCCAGTATTCAGACAGAGAAAAATCTCCTTACAATCCTACTATTGGCACTTCAATCACCATTGAAGGGTTTTGGCGCAATGAGTTCAGTAATTTTAATTCTCCAGATTGGCGGCGTGAAGAGTTGTTAATTCACTCTGCTCTTGTTCCAATCGATCAACTAAATATAGCTGCTGCTGAAATTACAACGCCTCATTATCTAACCTTTGAAATGGGTTGGAATTCTGAGGATCAATTCAGTTTTGGTGATTATTTTCACTATGGAGAGATTCAACTTTATGCACTAGCTCAATTGGTTAAACATCCAATTAGCCAAGACTTCACCGTTGAGTTAAGTCGTGAGTTTATTACTTATCATGCTCTACAACAAAGAAATCCATCTCAGTACTATCATCCAGTAGACAATCTTCTAGTAGCTGAGACTAAACTCGATTCTCATGAAATTTATGATCCTACAGCCAGAGTAATTGTTCATCGTGATTATTTACGAGATTTTCTGGCAGCTTTAGGTATGGGATTATTAATCTCTCTGACTGCTGATCGTTTTGCAAATGCAGCAACAGAAGATGAACTTGAGCTTAATCAAATAGAAGACGAACAGATTGGTGAACTCACTTGGATTTCAACAAATATACATACTCCTGAGTTTACTCACCACGATTGCTTTCGTGGAAGATCAATACTGCGCCGCAATTTTCTGATTGAACCCTATGATAGACCGAGGTTTGAACGCAGTCCTTGGCACTACTTTGGAGAGTCACAAGTAGAGGATTCAGAGTTGCCGAGATTTATAGTTAATGATGAGGGAGAGAAACAATCTCTGCCTCAGAATACTTATATTGGAAACTATATTGAAAATGGTATCGGGGAGCTTGGATATTTATATTTCCGTCCAGAAGTGTTGCAAAAGTATCTCCAAGTCCCTGGGTATAGTGTATTCTTTCATATGCGAAATTGGGGAGTGGCTTCTTTGCCTGGTGATAGGGGTACTATTGACGCAGGGATCAATTCTCACGGACTTGTGAATGCCTTTGCTCCTGACATTGCTAATTTGGGTCTTGCAGAACAAGCATATTGGGCTTCATTTTCTTCATTACCAAGCGGCGAAATTTGTGAAGAGCTAATCCAAACTAGAATGCAACAAAATCCTCCCAACTCGCCTGGGGTAGTTGACTTGATTCGAGGGGCTAGATCTCAGCTTAATTCAGCATTTCAAAATCAAATTTCTGCCGATCTATTTAGTGATATAGAACCAAGTGAGCAAGAGTTACGTAGATTAAGCGTAGGAGCAATCGGCAACCAGTTCACGGAAGTCCTTGATCTCGCTAGAATTCTTTATGGGTGGATTATTGAAACAATGCAGGTTGATCCACTTCGCAATACTCTAACTTCTCTAGGAGGGACAGTAGACAAAAATTTGAGACAGATAAAGCTTTTAGAAAAAATTCTGGTGGCTAGGGGTTTAGACCAAACACAAGCTCGCACAGTAACAGCTCCCTTAGTTGGCTTGAACGAACTCCGAATAGGTTCAGCACACATTGGCAATCCTGAACTGGAACCTGCTTTTCAGTTGATGGGAGTGGCAGCAGTTCCCGAAGTGCCAAGACTGGCATGGAATCTTTGCATTAATGCCGTTGTAAAGTGTCTATCTTCAATTGCCACTTCTCTGTAACCATAATCGACAATCTAGTGCAGCGGATTGAAGAAAGTCACTCGTGCTGAGTTAGAGATTACTAGCAACCGCTGACTGTAACCGTTGTTAGGCCGCATACAAAATTTACGACCTACCCACCAGAACTTCTTCGCCACTAGCTTCTTACTGTGCGTGCCTCTGTGCTTTTGGTCATGCTTGGTGCTTTTGCCATCGTCCATGGCGATCGCCAGCAACATTGGGGTCGCCAGATTGCGGGAAAAATCGTTGCCCAAATTAGCTAATTTTGTCCCCCAACCCTGAAAAAAAAGGTCAGGGGACTTTGGTAAACCATGCTTAGGAACGGTTTTTTAACCCTTGCCAACGTTTGAGATAACGGGAACCTAAAATTACCACCTGTTTAGAATCTAGCAGACGATAAAGCCATAATTTCACCCAATCAAAGATTAAAAACCAAAGGAAAGCATAGCCCCAACTGGCTAGGGTCCACATCAAACCGATGGGGGTCATAAGAATACCAAAACAGGCCATAAGGGTGGAAATGGCAACGGATAATCCTGTGGCCATCAACATCTTGGGGGCCGGGGGAATGGACCAGAAAGGGCCCCGTACTCGGGTCACATAAATGGTCATCATGCCCCCCACCGCTAGATGGAGATAAATCAGGGTTTGCACCATTTCATGGGGAAGTCCCAGATATTTTTCGGTGTAGTAATAAAGCAAAAAGGTCTCCACCACCCCCACCAATCCGATCGCCGTAGCGAGACTAATGATGTAGGGCATATTCCAGCGCTGGGGAGTTTTAGGGATTTTTGTGTTGTCATAGGCGATGGTTACCATGGAGCCGTCATTAATTAGGGCCAGCAACACCAACATAATCACTGTCACCGGATAGGTTCCATAGACAAAAATTGCCATGGTGATAAAAATCAAAATCCGTACAGTTTCCACCACCCGATAGATGCAATAACTATTCATCCGCAGGAAAATTTGGCGGCTCAGTTCAATGGCGTCAATAATCACCGACAAACCCGGTGTCAGCAGGACAATATCGGCGGCGGCCCGGGCGGCATCCGTAGCCCCAGAAACGGCAATACCAGCACTGGCCTGTTTTAAGGCAGGAGCATCATTGACCCCATCCCCCGTCATGGCCACGATGAAACCCCGTTTTTGTAAGGTTTCCACAATGTGAAATTTATCCTCAGGAAACACCTGGGCAAAGCCGTCGGCCTCTTCGATCTGCGCCCCCAGTTGGCTCAATTGACTGGCCGGGGTCTGGCGAAACAGTTCAGCATTCAATACATTTTGCCCTAACCCCAACTGATGACAGGTTTCTTTGGCGATCGCCACCTGATCCCCCGTAATCATCTTGAGGGGAATGCC
The DNA here is from genome assembly GCF_014698605.1 of Synechocystis sp. FACHB-383. Lineage (NCBI taxonomy): Bacteria > Bacillati > Cyanobacteriota > Cyanophyceae > Synechococcales > Merismopediaceae > Synechocystis > Synechocystis sp. FACHB-383. Next base: position 34,834 of record NZ_JACJTJ010000029.1, read on the forward strand.
CAAACGTTTAGCATTTTCTATGGTTATTTGGGAATCTGGCCGGGGCGGGTCAAACAGGGAAATAATGCCCAGAAATTGCCATTCTCCCTGGTCATCGGTGCGGGCCACCCCCAAAGCTCGATAGCCCCGTTTGGCCAAAGCTAAAATCTCTTGATTAACCACCCCGGCAAAGGCCTGATTCCTGGCATCTAAATCAAGGATGACTTGGGGGGCTCCCTTGCTGGTTTTAAAAGTGCGACCCTCCCCATCGGTTACTTCTGCTTCGGTGCGTTTACTCACCGGGTCAAAGGGAGTGAAATGGCCAACCGTAAAATCGTTGAGAATATCCTGATTAGCTAAGCCGTTGATGATAGTCAAATCAATGGGATCATTATCTTCCCGACTAGAAGCTAAAGCCCCCGCTAGCAAAAGTTGTTGATTATCCACCCCCTCCGACAGATAGGGATCTCCCAAACTCAGTTGGTTGAGGGTGAGGGTGCCGGTTTTGTCGGAACAAAGCATATCCACCCCCGCCAATTCATCGATCGCCGACAGACGGGTAACTAGGGCATTCTTAGCCGCCAATAGTTGGGAACCAATGGCCATGGTAACCGCTAGCACCGTTGGGGTCGCCAGGGGAATGGAAGCCACCGTCAGCACCAAGCAAAACTTCAAAACCCGAATAAAATTATCCCCTTCGTGGACCCGCACCACTAGAATGGCCGCCACCAAGAAGAGATTAACAATAATTAAATAATCGGAAAGCTTGAGGACCGCTTCCTGTAAATGATCCGTATTTTCCGCCTCCGCCACCAACTTAGCGGTTTTACCAAAAAATGTATTTACCCCCGTGGCGCTGACCACTGCCTCTGCCTGACCCCGCTTCAGAATTGATCCGGAATAAACTTCTTCCCCGGCTGAACGAGTCACCGGCAGAGATTCCCCCGTGAGGGCCGCTTGGTCGATGGAGACCGTATCACAATTTAAGAGTTCAAGATCCGCCGGTAAAACGTCACCAATTTTAATGCGGACAATGTCCCCAGGCACCAATTCCCGCGCCGGTATGGTTTGCCAGCTATTGTCTCGCTTGGCATTGGCATTGAGGGCCAACTGGGCCTTGAGGGCTGAAACCGCATCCCCTGCTGATTTCTCTTCCACAAAACCGATCATGGCGTTGCCAATTAACAAGGCAAAGATAATGAAAAAATCTACCCAGTCCCCCACCAAGGCACAGAGAACGATCGCCGCCTCAATCATCCAGGGCATGGGGCCCCAAAAGTAGGACAACAGCAATTCTAGGTTACTAACTTTTTTTTCAGCTAATTCATTGTAACCGTATTGAGAGAGACGATTCTGGGCTTCGGCGGTACTTAATCCCTGGGAGGATGTATTCAATTTACTTAAAATCTCTTCGGGGGAAGGAGACTTAGTCTGCGCCGGGGAATTAGTCATAGCTCGTTTAAGGTCAAAGACCGAATTACTATAAACCTATTATTGACGATTATGACTGGGAAAAATTAATAGAAAAGTTAATTTTGATAACTGTTTGTGAAGATATTTAAATGGGAATTTTGAGCCTAAATGGGTATTGTTTCTCTGCTATGATCGCCAACAATGCTAATAATTAGCAAACATTTATTTTTAGTCCTTGGCTGCCACTGAGTCGGGCAAACATCTTTGTAGAGAGGGATCTAGCCAATTGAAATAAGCGGGATAGACTGGAAATCGTGGTTCAAGATTATAACTATTCTCTTTTAGCAACTGGCTTAGTTGCTCCACTGATCGGTGATGATAATCAGGATTAACTTCATCAATGGGAACAATGCCGCCTAAATCCCTGACCCCAGCGGCTAAACAAGCTAGTAGAGTACTGAAATTTGCCACTAAATTAGGCGGAATTTGCAAAGTAATTTCTGCGGGTAGAATTTCCCTCGCTAAGGTCACCACTTCCACCAATTTTTGGCTGCCATAGGCGGGAATACCATCCGTTTGTCTTTGCCCAGGGCTGTGGGGCTGCAAAATCACTTCTTGAATATGGCCATATCGTCGCTGCACCTTGGCGATCGCCATTAAACTTTCGGCCACTTCCTGGTCAGTTTCCCCAATACCCAATAAAAGTCCAGTGGTAAAAGGAATGGCCAATTCCCCCGCTAGCTGTAACTGTTCTAGCCTGAGTTGGGGGTCTTTACTCGGCGCTTGGCGATGAACTGTAGTTAATAGGCGGGGAGAAATCTGTTCCAGCATTAACCCCAGGGAAAAATTAACTTCCTTTAAACGAGCCATTTCTGACCGACTGAGGGGCCCTGCATTGGTGTGGGGGTAAAAACCCAAATCCAGAGCTATTTTGCCCAGGTTATAAATAAGTTCAAACCAAGCTTGTCTGCGGGAGGATTGGGGATGCACTTCCCCGGCTAGGATTAAAATTTCCCTTACTCCCTGCCCTGCCAAACTTTCCAGCCGCTGTTTAGCAACGCTTTCGGTTAACCATTGATCCTGTCCAGGCTCCTGCCGAAAATTGCAGTAACTACAGCGGTTAAAGCACTCGTAGGTGGGCACCAGGGTATGGGCGGGACTGTAGGTGATGGTGAGCAAGTTCAACTTTCAACTCAAAAAAGCTTTCAACCGAGCCAACACCATTGGCGGAATTTCATGACCCATGGGAAACTCTTGGTATTCCACTGCTGCTCCAATCCGTTCTAGTTCGGCCCTAGTCTGCTGAGCCATGGCCACTGGTACCACTAGGTCGGCACTGCCATGGATGAGCAAAATGGGGGCAGTGAGGGAGGGTTGAGTTTCAGGTTGGAAATGGAGATAACCACTTAGGGAGAAAATCTTTGCTAGGGGTAAGGTCAAACCCACATCCAGGGCCATGGCTCCCCCCTGGGAAAAGCCCCCCAACACGGTTCTAGCTAGGGGAATACCCGTTTCTGCCTCTAATCCCAATAAATAAGCCCTTAAACTCTGCTTTGCCTGGGCTAGTCCTGCAAAACTTTGATTTTCCAGATCATACCAAGCCCGCCCGCCGGGAATTTGGGGATGGGCAAAGGGGGCATTGACAAAGCGCCACTGATAATTCGGCAAGTCCAACATGGGGGCTAAATCTGCCAAATCCCTGGCATCGGCCCCCCAACCATGGAGCATCACCAACAAACGGTCAGACTCCGACGGCGAACTTCCTCGGTCAGGATAGGCGATCGCCGAGAGATCCGCTGCGGGATGGGCTGAAAAATCTAAAGCCATGGCAGGACAGTCCTAGCGATTTAACTGGGTCAAACTAGCGGACTGGTAATAATGGGACAAAATTTGTTGGTAGGGGGTGCCTTTTTGAGCTAAGCCGTAGGCTCCCCACTGACTCAAACCGATGCCATGGCCAGAACCACGGCCGATGATAGTGAAATTATCGCCATTTTTTGACACTGTGAACAGGGTGCTCCGGAGTTTCAAAGCCTGACGAATGGCATTGCCCGTTAACGTTTTGCGCCCCCCGGTACCATTGACTTGGATGGAAGCGATGCGACCCCTGGGGGTAACTTTTAGGGGAGTCAGGCCGGTGATAGTGCCGATGCCGCCAATGTGACGACTCAAATCACGGTTACTAAAAGTCTGGTTCCAACTAAACACTGGTGAACCTTGGTCGTAGTCCACTACCCCCCGTAGATAGGGCAGGGGCGACATCCACACATCCTCAACGTTTTCCGTATGGCCCCCGGAAGCGGCATGAAAAGCAGCCAAAATTACTTTGCCATTGTAGGTCATCACCTGGCCCTGAGTCGCTTCTACGGCTTCCACTGTGCTGACATATTCATTATTGACCCCCTTATACACCTGGGTGGCGGTGGTGGTGTCCAGGTCATAGTAACGGTTACTATCTTTGCTGGTTTGGTAAATGGCGTAGGTACGGGCGGCCACAGCTTGGGCCTTTAAGGCTTCCAGAGGCCAGGAAGGAATGGCTTCGGAACCCACCACGCTGTATAAATACTCCTCAATGTCCACCAGATTAACGGCACTTACCCCATTGCCTTGGCGGATTAAACGCACCTTACCTCGGTACCAACGATCGCCGATCCAAATGCGGCCGTCACCGCTGGGTTCAATGGTGATTTGGGAAGCTTGCATGCCAGCCAGGTTAATGTTGCGACCAGAGGCAGTGGCATTGGCGGGGACGAGGGAATCTAAGCGACCAATGGTGGCCCCCCCAGCATTTTTCACCAGGGCCGGGGTGGAACTGCCCACTCTGACATTACTCACCCCTTTATTAATGGCAACCCGTAATTCCATCGCCTGGGCGGATAAAGTCCAAGCCAGGGAAATAATTAAACCGAAAAAACTAGATTTACCAATTAGTTGTAACCAGGGGAGGAGAGCCCGTAAGTTTGTCGGCAGGGAACCCCCTGTTTTGGTCGTCAATTCCATGACAAATTTTCCTCACAGCACAATCTACCGGTCAATCCTAACCAAGGTAGCTGTTGCCGGGGATTTTGCCAAGCCAGTTACAGTGCCGACCAAAGGGGGAAAGATCGTTAAAATAACGGTGGTTATCCACTGGGCAAGTTTTTTGTAGAGGAAATAGACTTCGATGGAATGGCGTGAAATTTCCGGCAGTTGGGTTCTAGTGCCGCCCCAACCGATCGCCGTGGTGCATTTTCTCGGGGGAGCGTTTGTGGGTACTGCCCCCAATGTGGCCTATCGTTGGCTATTAACAGAACTGGGCAAAGCTGGTTATGTGGTGGTGGCCACCCCTTTTCTCAACACCTTCGACCACCAGGCGATCGCCCGCAGTGTGCTGAATCGTTTTGAAATTATTTTGGAAAGACTGCGAAAACAGGGGGAAATTACCAATGGTTTATTGCCGGTGTACGGCTTAGGCCATAGCCTGGGTTGTAAGCTCCATTTGCTCATTGGCAGTTTGTACGAAGTGGAACGGGCCGGTAATATCCTCGTTGCGTTTAATAATTATCCGGTTAAACAGGCCATTCCCTTTGGGGAGCAATTAGCCCAACTGCAACTAGATAAATTCCTCACCGGAGTGCAAAAACAACTGAGACAGTTCAATCTCCAGGTGGATTTAAACTTTGAATTTACCCCATCGCCGGAGGAAACTAACCTTTTAATTGCGGAAAGCTACCGGGTGCGACGGAATTTATTAATCAAATTTTCCAACGATGACATTGACCAAACCCTGGGGCTCCGGCCGATTTTAAATCAACAAACCGCCGACCTAGTGGCCTATTGTCCCCTGCCTGGCAACCACCTGACTCCTTTAGGGCAAGACATTCAATGGGAAACGGGCCAGGAGTTTTCCCCCCTGGATGCGGTGGGGCAATGGTTAAAAAATTCCCTTTCCCAGGATTTAAGGCGACTGCAAAAGGAAATTCTCCGTTGGCTAGAACCGGCCCGTTTTTATAGTCATTTTGACAATTCTAGTAACTGATAGATTATGTCCTAAAGTGCCCTAGTCTCTGTCAGTTAGCACTTAGACTGCAATATTCAATAATTCTTCCTGGTCGGGCTATGTCCTAGGGGTGCCAAAGTGAAAGGTCAGCATAGCCCAGTCCCCAAGCTCAATGGCCAGTCCCATTGATGTCTTCAGAAACCGGAAGTGCATGGGTGAAAAAACGGTATTCTTCCACCGGATGACCTTGCACAATATGCTCTTGGAGAATTTTTTCCATCACGGTGGGGGTGACATTGCGATACCAAACTCCATCGGGATACACCAGCAAAATCGGCCCCTGTTGACAAACCCTTAGGCAGTTCGCCTTGGTGCGGAAAATATGCCCTGTTTGACTGGTCTGGGCGCAATCCAGCCCCAATTCCGGTAGGCGTTTTTTCAAATAATCCCAGGTGGCGAGGCTATCTTCTTTGCTACAGCATTTCGGTTTGGTCTGGTCACAGCAAAGAAACAGGTGCCGTTGAATGCGATCGATGCCGAGGCGTTGACAACTATCAACGATGGTTTCTGGGGAGGTTATGGAAGCGGACTTGTCCATGGAAATGGGGGCCAAAACTGAATAATCACCGTATAGTTGGAGGGAATGAAGCTCAATGGCCTTACCCCCCCCAAATTATTATGTTTAAAGATTGGAACTTTGATGACTGGATGAACCATTTAATGATGCTATTGACCCTATTGGGTTTAGCGGTCATTTGGTTTGTACTCTGAGATTTTTTTGTCGAGTGGCCCCACACCTCCCAAAGATCCATCGGAGCGACTAGGGGAGGTAACAGGTTTAATCGACCATGTTTGGGGAATTTACTGGGTAATCCAAGGCCACCTATGAACTTTGCCCTATTCGCCCAACAGTTCCAAGAATTGCGCTTCCGACAATTGGGCAATGCCAAGCTTTTGAGCTTTTTTCAGTTTCGCGCCGGGGGCCTTGCCTACCACCACATAATCGGTTTTACCACTGGGAGTGCCAGTGCATTCAGCCCCCACATTTTGGAGTCTAGTTTTAGCTTCCTCGCGGTTCATGGCGTTGAGGGTACCGAGGATGACAACTTTTTTCTCGGCCAGGGGATGGACTCCGCTCTGGTCAACTTCCGCTGGGGTTGGCTCTGATTTCGATTCTTCCTGGGGTGCCTCTACCGGAGTTTTTTCCACTTTAACCGGGGCTTTTTCTACAGACTCTGACTCTGAATTAGACTTTGTTTTTGATTCAGATGGCTGGGACACGGTTGCTTTAGCAACTTTGGCGGGCTGGGGTTCGGATTTTGCCTCAGTTTTAGCGGGGGTAGGGTCAACTTTTTCAGCTTTGGCCGGTTTGGCTGATTCTTGCTCAACTGCAACGGCCACTGATGTGGGGGGCTCGGCCGGTTTTACCGGAGCGGGGTTAGTTGCGGCGACTTTAGCTTTAGCCGGTACTTCCGTAGCCGGGGACTGGGTTTTGGCTATGGCCTCTTTCAAGGTGGCCAATTCCTCTTGCAGTTGGATCACTTGGCCCTGGGCAGATTGCAGGCCGTTAGCCTGTTCTTTTTTCTCTGCCTTAAGGCGATCGCCTTCGGCCTGGGTGGTTTCCAGTTTGACTTTTAATTCGGCATTGGCTAGGGCTAGTTCTTTTTGCGCTTCTTCCAGTTGATGTAGTTTAGCGGTGAGTTGACTCCGTGCCCCTTGCCATTGCTCTTCCTGTTGACTGAGGCGACCGAGGTCGGCTTGTAAATTTTCCACCTGGCTCTGGAAGTGTTGGCTTTGTTGCCTTGCAGTCTGCAATTCCTGTTGAGCCTGATCCCGTGCCGTGGTCAGTTGCCGCACCTGCTGCTCCCACTGGGAAACTTGACTGTTCCAGTGAGCTTGCTCTTCTTGATGCTTTTGTTGCCAGAGCTTTTCCTGGGAAGCTAGGCGTTGGTCGATCGCCTTGGCCTGATTTTGTTCTACATGGGTGAGTTGATCGCTCAACTGTTGATTTCTGGTCACTAGGGACTGCAACTGCACCAATTTAGGACGGGTTTCCGCCACTTCATTGACCGCTTGCTTGAGGCGATCAGACAGGTTGGTATTTTCCTGGAGCAATTCCTGATTGAGCTTTTGCAGGCCCACCAATTTTTCGCTCTGGATGTCATCGTATTGGGCCAGCTGATGTTGGAGAGCAGCCACCATTTTCTCCTGGGCTTGGTAGTTTTCTGTCAACTGATCCCTTTCAGCCAGGGCGTTTTGTAAGCTGTTCTGGATGGACTGTAAATCCTTCTCCAGGCGACGCAGTTTCCCCTTGGTATGGATAATGGCCTCCGGAGATTCCTCGCCATCATCATCGTTAGAGCTGACTTCCTTGGCGATCGCCGGAGTTGGGGAGCTGGCGGTTATGGTTGACGGTTGATCGGCAGGTTGGGACTGGGCCAATTTTTTTTCCAGGGCACGACGACTATTCCAGACATATATGCCACTGCCTAGGGCCAAAACCAATCCGCTTAAGGGGTAGCTCAATTCCAATGGGGTCATCCACCGTCTCCTCGATCAAGAACATCAATGCCAATCGTCACTGGACTGGACTCTAGATCCTCTTATAGCAAGTTTGGGAACCTTTTATGGAGGGATGGGGAGAAATAGTCGCAAAACTTAATCGAGGTGCCGTCAAAAGGGGGCCCTGGCCTGAACTTACCCAACTTCGTCCCTATGCTAGGGATTTGAGCCAGAGCAGGTTATTATTTCCCTTCCTACTGCCAGATCAATCAGTCCGTTAGTTTGTTCAATGTGTTTAATTAGTTCCCTATAGGCGGGGGCAAATTGCAACTGGGATGAGTTGCCTAAAATAATTAGTTTGCTTTTAGCACGGGAAATACTGACTAATAATTTACGGTCTGTATTTTGGCGATCGTGGTCGGCAATGCTTTGAATATTTTTCACTTGCTTAGACCAGGAAATGGTGGTGGAAAAAATAATTAATTCCCGTTCATCCCCCTGAAATCGCTCCACGGTATCAACAACAATCGGTAAATCAGCATTACCCAGAATTCTTTCTAACTGTTGATTGATTTCTGCCACCTGAGCTCGAAAAGGGGCAATAATACCAATTTCTGCCGCAGAAAAAAGATTATTTTCCCAGTAAGTTTTAACAATTTCCGCCGCAATAATAGCTTCGTTAGTGTTTTTCCGTTGCAGACCGATTTCGGATGGCGTTTCCACAAAAACGGTTCTGCTTTTACTTAATTCTTTTAATAAATAATTGCCCTGCTCTCCATAGTCCGGCTTCGTTTCCCTCTGTTGCCCCCGTTGCTCCACCAACTGGCGATCGTAATGATGGGCGATTAACAAAGAAATATCTCTATGCATACGGTAGTGTTCAGTTAACTGACCGTAGCAATGATCCCATTTTTTATTTTTGGCATTGGTAATTAATCTTTCAAACAAAGACATTCTTAAATCTGTAAAATGTATGTTGTAACGTAAGAATTCTTTTGTTTTAACTAGGCAATCCCCATCACCTTGTGTAATAACTGCTGGCAATTGCTTTTGATCGCCAATCAGCACAAACTTGTTGAACAGTGCCACTATCCCTGCCACATCAGCCTCCGTTAGTTGAGAAGCTTCGTCAACGATTAGTTGATCAAATTCACCAACAAATTCCCTCAGCAATAAATACTTATCCTTAAAGGTTGAAACGGTGGTAACAAAAATCCGACTTTCCTGCAGAAATTTCCGCCATTGATCCGCATTGTTACCGGTTAATTTCTTAGCGACTAAATTTTCATCAACTATGGTTTTATTGCCTAAACGGAGGTAATCTATGGGCTCCCCATGGCGTGGGTTTTTAAGGGCCTTACATATTTGTTCTACGGCTTTGTTGGTAAAAGCTAAGATGAAAATATTTTTCTTGTCTAACTTGAGTAAATTTTGTACGTAGTTGACCAAAAATATGCTGGTTTTTCCTGTGCCTGGTGGCCCTTGGAGTAAATAATAATGTTTAGCTTCGAGGGCTTGGCAAATAATTTGATTTTGATTACTAGTCAAAAAATCGTTTTCTTGATAATTTATCGATAATATTTGCGGTTCCAAGTGCCCTAATAGCAGTTGTTTTTTCTCCATGGAACAGGCCAACACTTCTAACAGGCAAGCTATGCTACTCCAATAGTTACGCTCAAAAATATCTGTCTCTAAAGCCCAAAAGTCATATTTTTCAATAAATGAATAATCAGTTTGTTTATTAAATAAAGAAACTACAATCTGTTCTTGGTTAATGATTTTAATGGAACCTTTAAAAATATGCTGCTTCAAAGGTTCATACTCCCCGTCTATTTTAGGGTAGATAATTACCATGTCTCCAGCTCGAAATGAATGGGCTATATCAGACTGGGTCAGTGCCAGAGAAAGATAACTCTTCCGTTTGTCAACTTCCATTACTCTGAGATCATAAAGTAGTTGATAGTTACTTTGCTTGGTATTAAAATCGTCCAACCACAAACTAGCAAATCCTGTGGACGATTGATGCTTATCCTCCAATTCCGACTGTTGAGAATCTGATGTTTTGTTGTTAATTAATTCCCTGAGAGTAAAGGAAATTAATTGTTGATAATAATTTGTGGTTAATCTACCCGGTTGATAGCCTTGTTGAAAACGGTTTAAACGTCTTTGATTATACTCTGGTAACTCTCCCGCCCCATTATTTTTAAGTTTATCTAAGCTAATAAAATCACCCTTGGCTAGTTGGTAAATTTTACTAACTATTTCATTTCTGACTTTAATCAATTCATTTTTTTCTTGGGATTCACTGACAATACTTCTACGGGGTTGGTCTGATTTTGAATAAAATATTTCCTTATTTCCTACATAATTACCATAGGTGCTTTCCAGCATCATGTTATAGGCCACTACTTGCATTTTGTGATTTTTCCATTCTCTGCCTGGATAGGGAGCGCCACCACTTTTAAGCTCAATAATATCTTTAGAGCCCTTTGGATTGATAGTTAATAAATCTAATCGTCCTTGCAAACCATAATGCTGTGAAAAAAAAGTTGGCTCAATCCAAATACTAAGATTTTCTTGATGTAATTTCTTGACTAAACTGGCAATATTTGGCAGATGTTCTTGGGTGATGGATGTTTGAATATCGACCATTTCCTTTTCCCCAAGATAGGCACATCTTAAAGCATCTGATTTCTTATAGTCTGCAAAAATTTTAGCAATATCAATCTGTTCATTTCTGACCAGTTCATCTAGATAGTAACCAACAATAGTCCCCTTAAAAGCTGGAGCTCCAGCCAGTTCTCCTACTAATTTATTGAGCCAAAAAATATCGCTACTGGTGTTTCTGTTGCCAAAACATTCGCTGATGGCGCTGGCATCCACCAGAAAGTCGGGTTCAACAACGATTAGAGATTCTGAATTAGCTTGGTATTTATTTTCGGCTACTGGCACTAAATTATGACAAGCAATTAACGTATCTTCGTTTAATAAATCTGTTAAATAAAATAAGTGGGGAGCATTAAACCAATCACACTCTAGGGTAATGCTTGTTTGCAGATTATCTAAGCTAAAGCCATAAAGACGGAAGGCTCGTCGGGATTTACTCTGATGATGCCCAGTGTATAAAAGCTTTAGGTATTTTATCCGGGGCGATCGCCTTGCTTGGGAAAGGGTTGTGAAATATTGATTGTTATATTGATTATTGTCAATAGTAAATTCTAGCAATTCAGAATTTTTGACTGCCTTTAAACACACTCTTTGGAGTAATAAAATTCCCTGTTCAATTGCCACTTGATTGACTTTCTCAGAAAAACCCCTGCGGATAAACCGGCGAAAAGCATCAAGATTACTGACATCCTGTCCATCTAGATTTAGATTACTAAGGCAATATCTAAACCTGGCATAAAAATTTCTAAAGACTATACTTTCTGAATCAGTCAACGTTTTTATTAATTTATAAAATAACTCTGACATTGCAGAAAAGCTATCTTTTAAATTAAATTTAACCGGACGAAGCAACAACAAAGATTTAGATATATCTATGACCTTTTTATCGTTGTTCATCGAACGTGTCCAGAAAAATTTGCCAAGTGTTACCGTCAAAATTGAGTCTAGTTTGTAATCTTTGTTCAATACCAGCCAACTCGTAACTAAAACATCAGAATTGATTTAGAGTACAGCGCTGATTAATTAACTAGACTATCTACCAATAATTACTAAAGAAAGGTATCCATTCCACTCTACCTGTTAATCAAGTTAATTAGGCTTAACCCTCCCCCTCCTAGGAGTGCTCCAATGGGACTAAATAATTCCCTAAGCGTATCGGTTGCTTGGGTTAAACCACTGGTATTGACTAAAACCACGTCATTATTTCTCAGAGTGGGATTTCTATCCGAACTGATGTTGAGGCTAAAATCTGGGGCAATATTGAGTTTGGTAACTGTGCCATCGGGATTTAATCGAATTAAATCAACACTGGCCTTATCAGCTCTCACTGGATCAAAAGAGCCGGCGGCTAGGATTGCTTGGTTTAAAGTTGAATTTGGTTGCAGTTGAATAGCCCCTCCCCGGCGCACCTCTCCCACAACATTAACAGTGATGGAGCGGGGAGAAAAATTGGCAGTGGCGATCGCCTCAAATTCATTTGGCGATAGTTCCTTAGCTTGGGGAACAGTAATGACATCACCATTTTGGAGAATAACGTCCTTATCTAAGTTACCTTCGTCCAACAGTTCCCAGAGATTAACCACAATTAACTCAAAATTACCGTCCCGATTTTCCCGCCGCACTTCCACGTTACGAATGTCGGCTTGGGATTTAATGCCCCCAGCTTCCTGTATTGCTTGAGTCAGACGTACTGGCTGGGTGTTTTCCACATTGGCACGGCTGCCGGTGCCCGCTCCGCTACTGTTGTCACCACTCACTTCGGTGATACTAGAGGCTCGAATGGCAGGGGAGAGTTTATAGGAACCAGGACGAAAAATTTCCCCAATCACCGCTACGTTAATTTCCTGTTCAAAACGAATACCAAAATTTGCGTCGGCTAACTGTCGGACTTCCCTGGGATCTGTGGCAGTTTTGCTGGGAATAACCACAACATCCCCGTCCCGCAGGGTTACATTCTGACGGGAGTTTCCTTCCCGTAGCAGCTCCCACAGGTTAATGCTGTAGTTTTCTTGGTAGTTACCTTTTTGTCGACGTAGTTGCACTCGACTGATATCTGATACGGGGGTGAGACCACCAGCCTGTTGAATGACCTGGGTGAGGGTGGGAAATTTCTGTCCGCCTTCGATCGCCAAGGCATAGGCTCCAGGGGAATTGACTTCACCAGAAAGGGTAATGTTGAGGGGACGGGGGCTGGTGAGAATGGCCGTGACTAAAGGGCGGCGAATATATTTTGCGTACTGACTAGCCAAAAGTTGATTCAGTTCTGGGATGGTGAGATCGGCCACCCTGACCGTACCAATGAGGGGAAAACCCACTGTGCCATCCACTAAAACTTGATATTCCCCCGATAATCCTTCCACTTGCAGGATGTCTACCCTGAGGCGATCGCCGGGGCCGAGGGTATATTCACTCTCTGGCGGCAGCACTGAAGGATTATTTTGGGGCGTAAATTGCTGTAACTGACCAGGGGCAGGACTACCAATTTGGGCCAATGCTTCGGGAGTCCCCAAACCCGCCCAGGCCGCGGCAATTAATAATGCTGCGCCGCCTAACTTCGAGGGTAAAGATTGACTGGGATTGAGCACATTCAAGGGCAGCATCGTATTCACCAATGGAGAAAAGTCCAAAGCAGTCAAAAGTAAGTTTTTCATCCCACTACAAGAAACAATTATTGCCTTTTTAGTTTCCATTTGGGGTGGATTAGCCCAATGGCCTGGGCATATCGTAGGTACATATTATATGTTGGGGAAACCGTCGTGAAAATTGTCCTCCAGCTTTTCGTTGACTTTCCCCATGGCCCGCAAGCAAAAATTTCCCCATCTCCTCGGTTCTAAATGGACAGCCCAACAAAAAACTTGGGGCTGGCGACACTTCCAGGTGGCCAATCGCCGGCAGGAAGGTCGGTGGGTTTTTGCGGAAATGGTGGCTAGTTGCGATCCCAAAGTCCGCTTTTGGCTTAATGCCCAACAACTTAAAGATGATCTGCTCTGGCGATCGGGCTGGCAACCTCTCCAAGCCATGGAAAAGGATGGGGAAGATCAGATAACGCTAAAATAGCCTGCGAGTCACTAACCATCACTGCCCCTAACCATGCCCCTCCCCGTTCCCTCAACCATTGACGAGGCCATCACCGAGGCGATCGCTGCCACCCAAAGGGCCCTAGATGACGGTTACCGCCGCATTCAGGTGGAATTATCAGTGCCGGAAATTGCCCTCCAAGCCCAGGCCATTGCGTTGGAATTTAGCCAATTGTTTGCCGACCAAGGATTGGGGCTACGGATCATTTTTCCCGACACCGGGGCGGCCGCCCTAGCCAAGCGGGACTGGGGCGAAGTCCCTTTCCAGATCGGGGATTTAGGCAGTCGCTACACCCCTATCGAACGCAAAATTGCCGAATCTGACCAGGTATTTTTGGTAGTTTCCCCCTCTGCGGTGGAAGTTCAGAGCGTGGAAAAACTTTGCGAATTGGCCGGCGATCGCCCGGTGATTTTGCTCATTCCCCAACTTGAAGATGTATCCATTGTCGGTATTGGCTATGCGGCCCGACAACTGCGGCAACGGTTTTTGAGCACCCTATTCAGTGCCTACTATTTCCGTCCCCTGGAAGGGGCAGTGGTGTTGCGCTCCCACCCTTCTCCATGGCAGGTATTGCTGGAAAAGGGAGAAGAGTACGAACTTTTAACAGAATTACCCGAAAAACCGGTAGGAGAAGCTTTAGAGCGCCTACTAATGGAAAGTAACAATCCCCAGGAGCCCGGCTCGGAAAGCACGGGCCCCAGCCCTAAACGGGGGGGCATCATTGCCAATCTGAATCGTTTTCTCAAAGCCCTCAGTCAATAGTCCGGTTAGAAGTCCGCCCCAACGTTTTAAACTGTATGGGGTTGGCCGTTAATGGTTCAAAAAATTCAGAATTTTAAGTAGAGTTGGTTCGTGTTAGACCTTAAGCAAATTCGTGAAAATCCCACCGCTGTCCAAAATCGTCTCAATCAACGGGGAAGCGGCACTGATTATGATCTCCAACCCATTTTGGCGATCGCCGCTGAACAGAAAGCCAAGGAAAGTGAACGAACCCTGCTCCAAAGTCGTAGTAATGAAATTGGCAAATTAATTGGGCAAAAAATTGGCCAAGGAGCCAATCCCAAGGGCACAGAAATTCAAACTTTGCGGGAAGAAGGCAATAATCTCAAAGTTCAATTAGCGGATTTGGAACCGCAGGAAAAAGACCTCAAAGAGCAGTTACAAAAGCTGTTACTGGAACTACCAAACTTACCCTGTGAAACCACTCCCATAGGGGCTAACGAAACCTATAACGTTGAGGTAAAACGTTGGGGAGATCAGTATCTAAGAGCAGAAAAAGAAGGTATTTTACCCCATTGGGAAATTGGCGAAAAATTAGGCATTATTGACAGCGAGCGGGGAGTCAAGGTAGCCCAGAGTCGTTTTATTTCCCTCATGAAAGCCGGGGCCGCCTTGGAGCGGGCCTTGATTAACTTCATGCTCGAAAGGCACATCGGGGTGGGTTACGAGGAAATTATGCCCCCCATTTTAGTTAACAGTGACTCTCTGCTGGGAACGGGGCAATTGCCTAAATTTGCCGAAGAAAGTTTTCAATGCCGGGAAGATGACCTCTGGCTCATTCCCACCGCCGAAGTACCGGTGACCAACCTTTATCGAGATGAAATTTTAGACCTGGAACAACTGCCCATCAAACATTGTGCCTATACCCCTTGTTTTCGGCGGGAAGCTGGGAGTTATGGTCGAGACACTAAGGGGCTTATTCGTCTCCATCAATTCAACAAAGTCGAATTAGTCAAATTAGTTAAACCAGAGGAGTCCGCTGTCGAGCACCAGACCCTAGTGGCCGACGCAGAAGCCATTCTCCAAGCTTTAGAATTACCCTACCGAGTAGTAGAACTATGCACGGGTGACCTAGGTTTTGGGGCAGCTAAATGCTACGACTTAGAAGTTTGGCTACCATCGGCCAACACCTATCGGGAAATTTCCAGTTGCTCCAACTTCCACGATTTTCAAGCCCGTCGAGCTAATATTCGCTACAGGGAAAAGGGCAAAAAAGGCACCCAATTTGTTCATACCCTCAACGGTTCTGGTTTGGCGATCGGGCGCACCATGGCGGCAATTTTAGAAAATTATTACGAACCCGGCACCGGTCAGGTTAAAGTTCCCGTCGTCCTGCAGGATTTCCTCAAACGGGATTATCTTTGACTCCATCACTGCATTCTAATTATTCTTTGCCAAAATAAAAGCGGTGGACTACCTATTGATAAACCACCGCTGACAAATTTTCATTAATAATGAAATAAATGGACTGACCTGAAGGCTATTTTAGTTTGGAGTTCAATCAGAAAAACAGATTAGTCATTGTTAGTTAGAGCTTTTGACTAAGTAAAATATTTCATACCCAGCCCAAATCGCAATTAACAAAATAACCTAGTTGTCTTCGTTGCTATCAGCTTGATAGGGGCGGATGTTAACAATTGTTCCCCCCAAACGAGAAATGCGGCGCATCTCCTCATTCATACGGGCATAGGGAACTTTAATAAACACACTGCCACTGCGACGAATATCATGGTTGATGTTTTCACTGGCATCGGTCTGGCGGAGTCCACTAATTTCATAGACAAAGACACGGTTAGCCGCTTGGGTATTGGAATAACCCACCAAAGAAGATTGACCTAACATGGCGATTCTAAAAACTCCTAAACACTAAATTTTTAATTTGCTAGTTTGCAAAATCATCTACAAAAATAAAAAAAGAGAAGCGACCCCAAGTTACTCCCCAGAGGGAAAATAAAGTCAAGCCACTTCTCCTCCTGAACTAAACAAAAATCTAGCTCAAGCTAGCTGGGGTAATACTAGCAACCTTACCCCCCAAACGATTAATTTGTTGTAAGGTTTGGTTGAGTTGTTCAAAGGGAACAATCACTGCCTTATTGCTACGACGCACTTTGGGATAACCAGGCGCAGAAATGGCCGTAATTTCCACCCGGAACAGTCTGCTTGCTTGGCCAAAGGGAACCGTACCGCCCAACGCTTTTGCCGGGGTATTGCCCGCCCGAGAAGGACGATAGGCCCAACCAGCATTACTGCCACTGGGTCCCACGATCGCCGAAACAGTATTTTGCCCCAACTCCGTCGCTAAACGGGTAGAGGTGCGCTCTAACTGGGAGCGGTCACTGTTGGCATAACCACGGTAGAGACGGAACATGCGGGTGAAGCCCACAGTGCGATCGCCTACCTGATTATTAAAACGATAATAGGGAACAATATTTTCCCCAAAGTTTTCTTGGTATTCGACCGAATCAATGTAAGAATCGATATCCGCATCGAAACCCTGGTTTTCATAGAGATCGAGATGGAAAATCACCTCATCTTCACTGAAAGGAGCACGGCCCAACAGATGTTTGTAGTTGAGTTCGATGACCCGGGTTTGGAAGTTGTTATAAAGGAATTTCTTCTTATAAAGTTCGGACTTGGCCACGGTACGGACAAATTCCCGCACACTGATGGAGCCATTGGTTAAAAGAGACTCGGCACCCTTGAGGCGCTCGGAATCCATGATGTAATCGTTGCCTAAAACCTGACGATACACAGCCCGAATCACCATTTTGGCATCATCAAGGCTAAAGTCAGGGCGTAACTCCACAGGGCGGGACTCGTTATAGGGAGCCACCCCCAATCTGGAGGCTGCGGTTGTAATTGCCACTAAATAATCTCCTTTTACTAACTAGGTTGACAAAAAATCCTGATTCTAGGCAAGGGAAATCATTGTGACCGTATCTCCTTGGCGATTAATTTGTTGCAACTTGGCAGACAAATTATCGTAGGAAACTAGATACTCCGCTTTACCACGGCGCACTCGGGTACCACGACCAGGGGCCGCCCCTTGAATCACCTGCAAACGATACATTTGGTTGCGACTGCCCGCCGAAGTTCCCCGCAAACTCTCGGCCGCGGAACCGGAATAAACCGGAGAAGCCGTATTGCGAGCCAACTCCCGCGTCAATCGAGACCGGGAACCATTCCCCTGGGAACGATCACTAGTGGCGTAGCCCCGATACACCTGGAAAGAACGGCTAAAACCAACGGTTTTTTGGTTGCGTTGGGTAGCAAAACCACGGAAATAGGGAACTACCCAATCTCCAAAGCTTTCCGTGTATTCCAGGGAGTCAATATAAGAATTGATCTCCGCCTCATAGCCTCCCTGGTGATAGAGATCAGTGTGGAAAGCAATCTCCGACTGATCATAGGGAGCCCGTCCCAATAAATGCTTATAATTAAGCTCGATAAAACGGGTTTGTGGGTTGGAATGGAAAAATTTCTGCCGGTACACTTCCGACAGAGCCACAGCCCGCACAAAATCCCTGACCGAAATTTCCCTGCCCCGGAGCAAAGATTCTGCGCTGGTCAGCCGTTCTTGGGACATGAGATGGTCGTTGCCCAAAACTTGACGGTAAACCGCCAGGATAACGGCATCTATTTGTTCTTCTGTACTACGGGAGCGAAGTTCGAGGGGAACAGCCTCGTCCACTGCCACAATGCCCAGGCGCTGGGCCGAAACTAAACTAGTCATTTTATTCTCCTAGATAAGTGTCAATAAATACGACAAGACCTGGAAAAGCGGAATATTGTCAACCAGTTGTTAACACTTCCCCACCCTTCCAGGCCAGCTAGAATTAAAAACTGACTAGCTTAGAGCATTGATGGCGTAATCGAGGTAGGAATTGGCTTCGTCACGGGCATCACCACTCAAGCCATGGTTAGCTTTGATATACTTCAGAGCTTCAACATACCAGCTGGGGGAGAGGTCAAAGGTCCGGTTGATTTCATCAATACCGGCGATCAAGTACTCATCCAAAGGACCGGTACCACCAGCAACTAAGCAGTAGGTAACGATGCGGAGGTAGTAGCCGATGTCCCGGGCACACTTGTCTTTACCCCGTTGATCCGCAGCAAAGTTGTTGCCTTGGGTTTGGGTGGTGTAGGGGAATTTGTTGTAAACGGCTTGGGCAGCACCATTTACTAAGCTCTGAGCATTGTCGGTCAAAGCTTTGGCGGCTTGCAAACCAGCGTTGGCTTGACGTAGACGACCGAAAGCAATTTGCAATTCGGTGCTGCTCAGAAAGCGACCTTGAGAGTCAGCGGTGGAAACGGCTTCAGTTAAAGGGGTTTTCATTGTTCTGGTATCTCCCGTTAGAATGTGAAAATTTTCCTAGATATGTCAGCTTTAAGCTGGATTTTCTCGGGTATGGAACCTGAGTAAAGTTGGTTTTTAAAATAACCAAACTAGGCTACGGCAGCGGCAGCACGGTCGAAGTAACCAGCGATTTCAGCAACGATGGCACTGCAATCACCACGGGTGATGCCATTGGGATCGTTAACGATATCCAAAGCAGCTTCTTTCATTTTTTGAACGCCAGCAGCTACGGAAGCACCGGGAACACCCAGGGCAACATAGGTTTCACGAAGACCGTTCAAGCAACGATCTTCTAGAACGGAAGCGTCGCCAGTGAAGGTTGCGTAGGTAACATAGCGGAGGATGATTTCCATGTCACGCAAACAAGCAGCCATACGACGGCTGGTGTAGGCGTTTCCACCGGGTTGGATTAATTGGGGCTGTTCGGCGAACAAGGCACGAGCAGCGTTGGAAACGATAGCGGAAGCATTACCGGTGATGCGATTAACAGAATCAATCCGTTTGTTGCCTTCAGCAACGGTAGCGCTCAAAGCATCTAACTGAGAACCAGAGAGGTACTCGCCGCGAGCATCAGCTTGGGAAACAACCCGAGTGAATACGTCGAACATTGAATTAATCTCCTACTTGACTTTATGAGTTGGGATTTTCTTAAACACAATTCCCCCGGATAAACTGAGGGAGTCCAAAGTAATGACCCTGGAGTTATTGTTACTGATCTCCATGAACTTTCGTTAACCACCCGGGGATTTATGAGAGATATTACCTAAATAAATCCAGGGAGGAACACGGAGGCAGCGACAGGGCCACCGGGATGCTCAAACAGCTCAACGCCTAGGCTTGAATGCTTTTGCGATCCCACAGTTAACTTTATACAACGCTGATGGGACTTCTGTCTGTTACGTCTTGTTAATTTTATTCCTGCTTTTTTGTTAAGTAATGTTGCAGGCGATTCTCAGTTTGTCCTGGATGCGGAGAGAGGACAACAATTTCTGTTCAGCTTATGTTTTAGGGCTAAAATTCTATGATTGATGTTCGGTGCGAACTTTTCTCGTTTTTAGTTTCCGCCGAGGCAAAGAAGATAACTTTCTATGGAATCAGGGTCTGCTTTATTTTTTTGTTTCTTTTCCCCTCGTCTTGATACCCAATTACTGGCTTCTGTGGGTGGGGACAGTTTTGTTAAGTTTATTTTACAATGAAGTAGGAGCCGTGTTTGATTTGCCTTGCTGATGGGTTAAATAACTCCACCGCGGCTATAACTCTATTTTTTCTGGGGCTTGGATGGATTGCCAGCCGGATCGCCAGCCGGATCGCCAGAGCAAATTATCCTATGGCATTGAATAATTGAATATAAGTAACGACCCTGGGGTTTGTCTGTGACCTAAATCACTTGGCCAATGTGATAGTTTCTCTGGTGGAAAGACTGGTCATGAGAAAGACTGGATGTAGTTAGTGACATTCAAGTCTTTTTTTAATCATGTTTGATTGTACTGCTGATTGTTTTAGTCTGCCCGGTGATCTTGCCCTCAAGCGTAAAATTGCCGACCTGGAAAAATCATTAAATTCTGTACCGAATAAGCTGACGGTTGACCAGGAAACTAGGGCCGAAATTGTTCGCTCTGTGGCCAGCCGTATGGGAAGAATAACCTATGTCCGCCGCCTATCGATGGGGCAGGTCAAACAAAAGCGTGGTTGATGAGTGATGGGCCTGCCTGGGTAGAGAACTCCCTTTTTTTCCACTTTACTGCTCAATGTTCTACTCAACGCTTCCATGTTAACGGGGACTGACATTCCTTTTTCCTTTACCTAATCTGGATGCAGTGAGGGAAATTTTTCCCACAACCCATATCCGCAATCAGGTGAGGAAATTAGGATGTTTAATAGTTTTTCGTTCCCTAAGCTGCATTGGCAAGCCCGTCGCTCCACTGCTTTGTTGACTACTGCTTTATTAATGGGGGGATTGGTTACTAGTTTTACTAGCCCAGTGGAAGCCCGTCCCCGTCCCAATCGTGGCAATGCCGCCCAAAATTCCAAGCGATGGAATGACAATAACCCCTATCCCTACGCTCCTCGTTCTAGCTATAACATCGGCCAACTCTACAATGTGGAAGTGCCGACCCAAACGATGATTCCTGTGGCGGTTGACCAAGGACAGATCACTTTAAAAAGGGGAGAAACCAGGGCAGTCAGTCTCCGCACCACAACGGCCCTCCGTCAATCCGACGGTGTTACGGTTATTCCCGCTGGCAGTGAAATTATTGGTCAGTTCCGCCCGATCTCCAATGGCAATGCAATGCAATTTGTGGCCCAGCAGTTGGTGCTCAATACGGGTGAGTATATTCCCATCAATGCCCGTTCCCGCGAACTGGTAGGTTTTCAAACGGTCAATAAGGGGGCGAGTGCTTCCGATGTAATTATGGGAACCTTGGCTGGGGCTGGCACAGCAACGATCATTTCCGGTACCACTGGCGATCGCCGCATTACGCCCCTGGAAGTTTTGGGGGGAGCAGCGGCGGGGGCCCTGGCCGGTTGGGGCTTACCCACGGCAGGCATTGTTGGTGGTGGCACAGAGGAGTTGTTAACTGTTTCCAGCCGAGATTTGACCCTGATGCTGCAATCGCCCCTCCGCATCGGCAATGGTCAAGGGCAAACGGTGCCCACTAACAACAAAGGCAACGGCAACTGGCGCAGTGCTAGTTGGTAGGTAGCGCCAAACCAGATAACCTCGTATGGATTGTCACTTTTGGAATATAAAGTGACATTTTTGTCAATATAACTTAAAATTTCTTAAAATTAATCGGGTAAACAGTAACATTTGTGACGGTCTACTCTGGTTAAATCCCCTAACGTAGCTTCTAATTCATTCACTAGGAATAAATACTCATGAGTGTTTTCCCCGCAGAAACCTGTCCCGTATGTGGCGTCACCATTGAAAATGGCTCTAAGGTGGTTTTTTCTTCTGGGCCAGCGGGAACGAGGGCCCGGCTCTGGGCCAGGGTCTGCAACTTTGCCCGTAACACCAGTTGCATCAATCAAGATGAAGCGGCGATCGGTAATGTTTCCAGCCAAGATTATTACGATTAGTGCTTTTCTTTGCGCCCGGATTGTTTTTGATCGAATAAATAAATCAAATCTTGCCCAGTTTTCCCATGTTTGTGTCTAGCTTTGGCTGTGGGGGAGCTGGGCTCTCGTTTGAATATTGGCCTGCCATGGCCTTGCTGACTGTGGGGGATATGGTCAATCCGACTAGGTGTGGGCCCAGGCAGTCTTCTACGATAAAGGGCTTTAATAAATACAATCCGACCCATTCTAGGCCGAGGGAAATTGTAATTTTGGCGATCGCCCTACAGTCCCGACACTTCTTTGTTGAAGGATGGTTTAACCTGGGACAATTTCGCCTCAATTTTAGGTTTAAGCCGGTCCAACTCCTGTTTGAGTAACCGTTTAGTTACCTGGGGCTTACCGCCGGGCAGAGATTGACTAGACTGGGCCCACTCCTTGAGCAACTTACACTGATTGGGAGCAACGGTGGCGGTTAACATGTGCTGGCAGCGAGTGGGATTTTCCAAGGCAAAAAATAGCAACCAATAGGTACCGGATTGCCCCAACATTTGGGCAAAATTTTGACCCGATGTGGTCTTTAAATCAAGGTAACAGGGCAACCAACGGGGGCCATATTCCCGATGGTAGAGTACCGTAATCCACAGCACCATGGGATGGGGCGAAGTCATCAGCAAAAATTGGTTGTAGCGAATGCTGGACATACGGGTGAGGATATCCTCTTGATTCAACATCACCCACAAACTGGCCAATTTTCCTTCAGCGGCGTTGAGCACGTGGGGAAAAACAATTTTTTGTTTTGGTTTGTCAGAGGGCCAGTCTAATTGCTTATAGAGTTCACTCACTGGCGGCAATCGTTTTTCTGGAGCTGTTCCCGTGCCCCGTTGGGCCACCACCGTGGCTTCCATGTCACTGTTTAGTAAATGGGGCGCAATCTGGGTTTTTTCTGTATCGGAAATGGGGGGAGCTTTAATTTCTGTTTCAATGGCATCGATCGCCCGGATAATCACATCCACCGATTGGGGACGACCCTTGGGACTTTTAGCCAGGCAGTTCATCACCAAGGCTTCGAGGGAAGCGGGAATTTTATAGCGGGCAGAGAAGGGATGGGGCTTAGTGTGGTGATGGGCTTCATACCAACCCCCAAAGGAAGAATTGTCGGGGAACAGGGGCATTTCCCCCGTTAGCATTTCGTACATCATCACTCCCAGGCTGTAGATGTCCGAACGACTGTCTAATTCCTTGCCTTCCATTTGCTCCGGGGAACAATAGGCGAGGGTCCCCATGAAGGCCTGGGTTTTCGATTCCTCCGCCGCTTGTACTAGTTTGGCAATACCAAAATCGAGAATTTTAACCAGTTCCCCCAGGGCTGGATCCTCCACCAAGAGTACGTTACTGGGCTTAATATCCCGGTGGACAACGGGGCAGGCTTCTCCTTGGTAAATAATTCCCTTATGGGCACAATCCAGACCAAAGCAAATCTGCCTAGCTACTTTTAAAAAGCGCTCCACCTTGAGGGGTCGGTATTTAATTACGTCACTGATGTTTTCCCCCTGCAGGTACTCCATGACGTAGAAGGGAATTTCCTTTTCGTCCAGCCCGTAATCCCGCACCCGCACAATGTGGATACTTTTTTCCCCCAATAGGGCTGAAATAGTGGCTTCTCTTTCAAACCGTTCCTTCATGCGGGGGTTGAGCAGAGCTTGGGAAAGGAATTTGACTGCGACGGTTACTCCCCCAAGGAGCTTATCTTCCGCTCGGTAAACTTGGCCCATAGCTCCACTACCCACCAACTCAACCAGTTGATAGCGATTGGCCAATAGGCGGCGGTGACGGGAGTCAGGGGTCATAGCGCAAATATCTCAGCGACGAGCGGTGACGTTAATTTTCGAGCAACAAGCAATTTAGTCTGGATCCCTAGCCTCAGCCCTGTCTTTCCAGGGTGGCTTCCATTGTACTGGTCAAGTAGTGGCCAGTGAGCGTTCCACTAGCTAAATAATAACGGTGATCACTGAAGCGGTAAAAGGTTTCAAAGCCACTCTGTCGCTGGCGATCGCCTAGGACCCAATAGCGCTGAACAATGGCATGGTTGGAAATCCAGCCTTCCCCTTCTACCCTACCTAGTTGACTGTGTTGCAAAACGTAAGTGTATTGAGACTCCCCACCGTTGAGGCGACCCCGATATTGACAGGATATATCTTGGTGGCCACCGCCGGGAAAGCTAAACTTAGTCACCATGGTAAACCAATCTTCTTGATTCCAGGCTATCAGGGCACCTCCCTTGATTTCTAGGGGGGGTTGATCACGCTCCAGCCAAAAGCCCGCTAGATGCCATCGGCCTGGCTCCAATAGGAAAGTGTGGGCCAAGGTGTTTTTCTCCTGTTTTATGCAACTTCATTGTCCCTAATTCTGGCAGTGACCTAAGGAAATATTACAAAAAATCCACACTACAATTGCCGACCTTTAGCTTGGTCATCCCCGGTTTAGTTAAAAACTGTTAAAAAACAGATAAAAACAATGATATTGTTGTTTTAGAACAGTAGTCAAAGTTACAATATAAGGACATTTTATTGGATCTTAAGTTTTTATAGGACTAAGTGGGGAATGATAAATTCAGCAGTCCGCTCCCTAGCCATTGTGGGGGGGGTGCATGGTAATGAACGAACAGGGGTGGAGGTGGTGCGTCGGTGGCAACAGAAAGATTTTGCTCGGTATTTTCCGGCATTGAAGTGTCATTATTTTTTGGCTAATCCCCGGGCGATCGCCGCTAATCGTAGGTATATTCACCAGGATTTGAACCGCTGCTTTCGGCCCCAGGACCGCAAAAACCCCTATCTGATGGGCTATGAACAGTTGCGGGCCAGGCAGTTGGCCCATCAAATTTCCCTGGCGGGCATTGATTTTATTGTGGATTTGCACACCACTACGGCGGCCATGGGCACCACTTTAATCTTAAACTGTCCCCATCCTCTGCTCCTCAACCTAGCGGCCCACCTCAGCGCCCATGATGAGGAAATTCGGGTGTTGCAGTACGCCCCCCAAAAGGATTTGCCCTATATTCGTGGCCTGTGTGAATTAGGCTTAACCATTGAGTTTGGCCCCGTGCCCCAGGGAGTTTATGACCAAGGGGCGATCGCCAAAACCCAACGGACTCTAACCAGAATTTTGGCCTATCTCCAGGCATTGACCTCCGGTAATGTGCGTTCGGCGGATAATTGCACCGTCTATCAACAGATAGAAACCATCGACTACCCCAGGGATGCCCAGGGGCAAATTGTGGCGGAAATTGCGCCCCATATCCGGGATTACCAGGCGATTAAACCGGGCACACCATTGTTTTACCATCGTCGGGGTAATGTCACTCCCTATCGGGGAGCTTCAACGGTTTACCCTGTATTCATTGGCGAAGCGGCCTATGTGGAAAAGGGTATCGCCATGGCCTTAACCCAGCGGAAAACCATTGCTATTTGATGGCTTGATGATAATTTTTGCGCAGTGGTTAGGTTGAGAAAATAGCAAGAAGTTATCCCGGCGATCGACGGAGTGGGGAATATAAGCTAACCTTTGATGGCATTATGGGCATGTTAATCACTGGATAGCCATGGTGGATTGTTTTTTTGTCACTGGGGGCACTGGCTTTGTCGGGGCCAATTTAGTCCGGCATTTGTTGGTCCAGGGTTATCAAGTAAGGGCTTTGGTGCGGGCTTCCAGTCGTCCCGATAATTTACAAAATTTACCCATCGATTGGGTGGTGGGGGATTTGAATGATGCTGATCTCCATCGGCAAATGCAGGGCTGTCGGGGTTTATTCCATGTGGCAGCCCACTATTCCCTTTGGCAAAAAGACCGGAAGACTCTTTATCACAGCAATGTGTTAGGCACCAGAAATATCCTGGCCTGTGCCCAAAAAGCGGGCATTGAGCGCACCGTCTATACCAGTTCCGTCGCGGCGATCGGTGTGAAAGGGGCAGGGCAAAGCGCCGACGAAACCTATCAAAGTCCGGTGGAAAAATTAATCGGGGCTTACAAACAGTCAAAATATTGGGCAGAACAGGAGGCGTTGGCGGCGGCCCAGCAGGGACAGGATATTGTCATTGTTAACCCCAGCACCCCCATTGGCCCCTGGGACGTTAAGCCCACCCCCACGGGGGAAATAATTTTGCGGTTTCTGCGGCGACAAATGCCAGCCTACGTTAACACTGGTTTAAATTTAATTGACGTGCGGGACGTGGCGGCGGGGCATCTCCTAGCTTGGCAAAAGGGAAAAACTGCTCTGACCAGGGGCGATCGCTATATTCTCGGGCACGAAAATATCAGTCTCCAGGGCATTTTGGCCCACCTAGCCACCATTACGGGGTTGTCAGCTCCCAAAAATACAGTGCCCCTTTGGTTACCCCTGGCGGTGGCCTGGGTGGAAGAAAAAGTTCTTGCTCCCCTGGGGCGATCGCCGTCGGTGCCCATGGACGGGGTTAAAATGTCTGCCCAAGAGATGTATTACGATGCTGGTAAAGCGGTGCGGGAATTGGGTCTACCCCAGTCCCCCATCAAACAGGCCTTGGCAGATGCGGTGCATTGGTTCCAAGACCGGGGCTATGTTGAGCCGCATTGACATCCTCCCCCCCCATAATCGATTTAAATTTCCATAACTTGCCATGACCATTCAACTAACTGTACCCACCATAGTTTGTGAAGCCTGTGCTGCAGCCGTCACTAAAGCTGTGCAAAATGAAGATGCCCAAGCAACGGTGCAAGTGGATGTGGCCAGCAAGCAAGTTACTATCACCAGTGCGGTGACAGAGGAATTACTCCGGGCGGCAATCGCCTCGGCGGGGCACGAAGTTGAATGAAATTTGGTGGCGACCCAGACAGTGACAATTTTTCGTTCTGGCTGTTCTGGTTTGCATTTATAACCCAACCCTCTACAATCGAGGGAGTATTTTGCAACCCGTATGTGTGTGAGGATCTGAACAATGCAGTCCCAATGGAAGGTGAAAGACCTAAAAAGTAAGCCCTGCCGAGATTACAGCCTCTACAACCTGTCCCTAGGCGGGCTGATTGTCCTTGGTAGTTTGATCTGGTCTTTACCCGGTGGCACTACGGGAAATTTGGAAGTGGAGAGTTCAGGCTCAGCCCCCATTGCAACTCCCGCCGCTCCCCCAGCCCCGGTAAAGGTGTCCACTCCGGTGCAAAGTAAATCTACTCCGGCCCCCGCTCCGGCGGCCACGAAACCGGCAGCTCCCAAACTGGCTGCACCGACCATTTTGCCCCCAGCCCCCGTATCCAGCCAACCAACCCAGATACGTCAAGGTTTGCAAAAGAATAGTTATATTGATGCGGCTCCCCAAGGCACTGCGGCGGCCCCCAACTTGCCCACTCGGACGGAAGTGGAATTTATTCCCCGCTCTGGGCAACAGGCCCCCCTCAACACCCGTTATCCCGCTGCCAATCGCAATACAGGCAACCGTGCCCCCGTGGCTCGCCAGCAGTCCAGTCCGATTAATCCCCCGACGACGCTAACTTCCCGTCGCCAGAGGATCAATGCCCGCAATACGGCTCCCACTAATAGCTCCGTTGCTCCCCTCAATCCCCTCAATATTCAACCCAAAATCAGTTCCCTGGCGATCGGGCAACCAGTGGGGGCCAATCAGGTTTTCAGCCTTGATCCCATGGCTAATCGGGGCATTCAAATCGCCCTAGCTCCGCTACCGGAATACAGTAGGGCCACGGGATTGTACTCTCCCCAAGGTGAGCCGGGTCAAGGTACTGACCTCATGTTCCCCGTTGCTGGTGTTAATCCCATTACCTCCGCCTTTGGTTGGCGCATTCATCCCATCAGTGGTCAAGGGCGTATGCACAATGGCACTGACATCGGCGCTCCCATGGGCACTCCGGTGCTGGCGGCCTATGACGGCATAGTGGAAGCGGCCCAATGGTCCGGCGGCTATGGTTTGATGGTCACTCTGCGTCACTTAGATGGAACCCAGGAATCCCGTTATGCCCACCTATCGGAAGCCTTTGTACAAACTGGACAACAGGTGGCTCGGGGCGAAGTGATCGGCCGGATTGGTAGCACGGGGTTCTCCACTGGGCCCCATTTACACTTTGAATGGCGACATCTGACTAACGATGGTTGGGTGGCCGTTGATGCAGGCCCCCATTTGGAAGCGGCTTTAGCTAATTTGATGGCGGCCCAAAAATACGCCCAATCCCAAGCTGGTTCACAGCCCCAAAGTTAGACAACGAACAGCCATAGTAAAACTAAAACTGCTGATTGATTTTTCATTGTTTCAGCTTCAATTCCCTGAGTGCATCCAACTCGGGGATTTTTTGTTTGACCATGATTGATTCAAAATTTGCCGTAATTTGTTTAAGTCGACAGAAAATTTAGCCAGCAGTTTCGTCTTATTTTCAATTAAATCAGCCACAAAATTACTGCTAACCAACACTCTGGCTTTGGGGTAACAATGGCTCCAACCGGGCTCGAAAACCCAATTCCTGGAGGGATGCCACCGCAGCACCGTAGTCATTCACCCAGTAGTTTTCCCCAAAACGGATGAAATGTTTAGTTGGCCCTTCATTGATGCAGGCCACCACTGGTATTCTCATCTGTTCCCTCTGGGGGGAATGGCTTTGCAAAATTTGCTTTAATTGGGCTTGGGTACTGGTGTTGGCAATCTCCTGGGGAGTGAGATCCAGCATGACCATTTTTACCTCTTCCACTGGTTCCATATCTTCCACAATTAACTGGTATTGATCATCCCGACGGTCAACTTTGCCCCAAATCATTTGCTGACTGCCTTCTATTAATACATCCTGCAAACGTTCATAGTTGGACGGAAACACCACTGCCTCCGATTGTCCCGACATATCTTCCAAGGTTAAAAATGCCATGGGTTGACCAGTTTTTTTGGTAATAATCTTTTTCACTGCCACCAAAATTGCCACTGCACTAACTTTCTGACGGACTTTATATTGATCTAAATCAATTAAATTAATTGGAGATAGTAATCGGGCAGAACGTTGTACCGATTTGAGGGGATGTTCCGATACGTAAAAGCCTAAATGTTCTTTTTCTAGTTGCAGCTTTTCTTGTAGGGAAAATTCCGCCACTGGGGGAGCAGAAGGTTCCTGTTCAAAACCGTTATTGGCGGCTTCTTTAGCTTTGATAGATTCCCCTGCGGTTAGACTGTCAAAGATATTTAATTGTCCTGTTTCTTTTTCCTTAGCCCGCTTTTGAGCCCAGGCAATGACCAATTCTAAATCATGGAGAAGTTGGTTGCGATTGGTTTGCACGCCATCGAATGCCCCGGCCATGATTAATGTTTCGATCGCCCGACGGTTAACGACCCTTAAATCCACTTGAGTGCAGAAATCCGCTAGAGATTTAAATCGTTTTTGTTCGGAATTATCTCGGGCGGTAATAATTTGCTCGATCGCCCCTTCCCCCAAATTTCTCACAGCGGAAAGTCCAAATAAAATAGATTCTCCTAGGGGGGTGAAATGGCGCTGGGAACGATTGATATCTGGTGGTTCGACGGTTATACCTAATTTCTGACAGTTTTCCCGATATTTTTCTACTTTATCCTGGCTATCACTACTGGCGGTGAGTAGGGCGGCCATGTACTCCACCGGATAATTAGCCTTTAAATAAGCCGTTTGATAGGTGACGTAGGCGTAGGCAGTGGAATGGGATTTGTTAAAACAATTAGAGGCGATCGCCCCATGGGCTAGGAGAAAATTGTGGTCTTGGAGGAGACCAATATCAAATACTTTTTGCACTCCGAGGGAACGACGGCCGATAACTTTAACCATGGGGACAGCAATTATGTCAAATCTTGTGTTTAAAATTTAAGGAAACTTTTTTCAATTCTGAGCAATATGATTAAAAACTATCCATCGTCGGCAAATCTAATGATAAATTTAACCCTTCTTTTCGGGTACGGAGATCATAATAAACCAAGGCTTTAATTGCTTGCCAGAAAGGTACAATTAAAACACTGATAATTAAACTCAAAGGAACATCAATTACCGATCCCCAAACCGGGTCAATATCGAGAATGAGGGTGGTAATGGAACCAAGATTGGTCACCATGGAAAGGGGCAGAGTAATCAAAAAAGCGAGGAAGAAAATTAGCTGTAAGCTCAAAACATAACCCTTAGTTAAAGCCCAACTGCGGCCTACGGCATTGAGGGGACTAAGGGTAGGCTCCAACGCTAAACAAACGTCCACCAAAGCTAAGCGGGCAAAGGCCCAAATGTAAATGTAAAGGGAGATTAGGCTCCAAACAATAGTTAATAATGCCGCCAACAGAATAGCAACCACACCGGGGTCATTGGCGGTGAAGAGAAAGGCAAACACGGCAAAGACAACGCCATAGCCCAACATAATCGGAATGAGGAACAGAAAAAACACTAGGGACGTGAGCAGACTAACCCAGAGAAATCGCCAAAATCTTGGCATCAACTGAATTTTGGCCGCCGCCACCGTTTCCGGTTGTTCCCCTACTTCAAAGAAAACTAGCCTAGCTAATACCCCCTGGACGGCGAAGAATTTGCCCAGGCAATAGCCCCAGGGCACCAACAAAATGGCGATCGCCAAAATGATCAGCCCTGCTAAGGCGATCGGTTCCATTATCGCCGCCAGTCCGGCCAAAATTGTCACTCCTAAAACTGTGATCAAAAATGGTGCCAACAACCAAAGGTAAGCTTGACCAGCCAGCCAGAGATAGGATTTGAAATGGTCTCGATAAACCCTTAGGCCACCGGAAACCACATCACCAACGCTGAGGCTAGTTAGGCCACCGGGGGAAGGTTGCTTAGACATAACGGCGAGCAAAATACAGGAACTATTGCTTGGATTCTACCCCGATCGCCTGGAATATCGGCAAAATTCCCCGGTAAGGTACTGCGATAATCCGCCAACGTCGTTAAAATTTTCTCAAAACTTTACAAACCGTTTTTCCGATGGTGGGCAGTGGGCAAATAACTAAATATCTCCCTGTAAACAATAGGATTCGTATAAATTCAGGTATTCCATGGCATTTTGCACCGCTTGGGGACGTAAATTACGCTTTTTCGGGGGAAAATTCGCCAACACATTGGCCGGCTCTAGATACAGGGCGCACCAGGAAGAACCAAACCAGGCCTGTCCCGTCACTAGGGAACGGACAAATTGCACCGTGAAATTCTCCGGCAGGGCATAGGCCGCCTTGGATAGCAGTTGCACCGGGGTGGATCGCCAGAGGTCATTGCCGCCCTGGGCGCTGAGGGGGCCGAGATTTAGATAATCGTCCAAAGCCAGCAGATAACCGACCAGGAATAACTCCTCCGGGGTTAAATCTCCTAAATCAAGGTGGGTGGGGGGTTTTCCCTTTTTTCTGGCCAGGGCCACTAAAAATTGTTCGGCGTTATTAGTGCCGTCAATATTCCATCCGATGGCGTTGATCACTGCGGCCTTTTCTCCCAAAGGGCGATCGCCAAGGAGAAAATCTACAATGAGGGGGGACATGATGCGATACTGCTGGGCCCATGCCACCGCGGCAATATCGGAGTAGGCCCCGGCTAGATCCGTGGAAGTCAGGGGACTATCGGCCCGGCTGGCCATAGGGTCTAAGGCTAGAATGGAGAGCCCCGCCAGACTGAAACTTGCAATCCAGGAGGCAACCTTTTTTGGCAATAAATGCGTCTGCATAGAAATAGTTGATTCTGATTTCACCACTGTATCGGTCTAAAATTGGACTGCTTTTGCCCTAATTTGCCATGGCTACCCGTTCCCGCAAAGCCCCTTCTGTCCCTAAAAAAAGTCAAACTAACCTTTCCCAGGGCGGCAATAGCCAAAAGGTGGCCCTCAAAAAAGGATCGAGGGTGGCCAAAATTCGTCTGCAGGAATCGGGCAAAGATTCCCAATCCCGGCGTGTGTTTCCCCTCCTTGGCGATCGATATTTCCTTGGTCGCAGTTCCAGTTGCGATATTCAACTGCAAAATCCCCTCGTGAGCCAAACCCATTGTTCCCTGCGGCGGGACCCTGACCATCCTAACCAGTTTTTTATTCGGGATGAAGGTTCTAGCAACGGTATTTATCTGCAACGTCGTCGCCTGAAAAGCTATCGTCTCCACCATGGCGATGAAATTACCCTGGGGCCGCCGGAATTGGTGGATGTGCCCAAATTAGTTTATTTCAACCCGCCGCCACTGTGGCTCAAGGGAATGCGCACTTTTTTTTCCACTGGTATTCTGTTTTTTCTGATCATCACCGGGGCGATCGCCTGGCAATGGAGCAAAATTCCCGTCAAACCGATGCCCAGCGGCGTCACCGGGCCAGTGAAGGTCTATGCGGGGGATGGGGTCACGGAAATCAACCCCATTAAGCAGGAAATTCACCGGGAATTTGACAATTTAAGTGATTTTTCGCCCTATTTACCCCAGGCAGTGATTGCGTCGGAAGATACTCGCTTTTACTGGCACTTTGGTGTTGACCCCTACGGTTTGGGCCGGGCTATTTATATTAACCTCCAGGATCAAGACGTGAAACAGGGGGCCAGCACCCTCACCCAACAGTTAGCCCGCAGCTTATTCAGCGAAGTGGGACGGGAAAACACCGCGGGGCGCAAAATTCGGGAAATGTTTGTGGCCCTCAAGTTGGAGGCAGTATATAGCAAAGACGATATTTTAAAGGCCTACTTAAATCGGGTTTACTTGGGGGCGGGCAATTACGGCTTTGAGGATGCGGCCCAATTTTATTTCGATAAATCTGCCCAGGATTTGGATGTGGGGGAAGCGGCGACCCTGGTGGCCATGCTCCCAGCCCCTAACCTGTATAATCCCGTGCAGGATTACCAAACCTCAGTGCAGTTGCGGAATCGGGTCATTGAACGTATGGCGATGTTGGGCATGATCGACGAACAGGAAGCGAACCGGGCCCGGCGATCGCGCATTCAGGTTAGTCCCAAGGCCACCCAAACCCTATCCCAACGGCAAGCTCCCTACTTCTATGGCTATATTTTCGGTGAATTGAACCAGTTGCTAGGGGAAGACGTGGCCGACGAAGGCAATTTTGTTGTGGAAACTAGCTTGAATTTGAAAATGCAGGCCCTGGCGGAAAAAAATTTGCAGAATTTTCTCACCACGGAGGGAAAAAAGTATGCCGTTTCCCAAGGGGCGGTGGTCACCCTCGACAGTCGCACGGGGGCCGTTTTGGCCATGGTGGGGGGCAAAAGTTACCGGGAAAGTCAGTTTAACCGCGCCAGTCAAGCCCACCGGCAACCGGGATCTACTTTTAAGCTTTTTGCCTACACAGCCGCGATCGCCAAGGGAGTGAGAACAGACCAAGCTTTTGAATGTGGCCCTTTCACCTGGCAGGGGCAGGCCTATAAGCCCTGTGAACGGAGCGGAGCGGCTCCGGCCATTACCTTCACGGAAGGTTTTACCCAGTCGGAAAATGTGGTGGCCCTACGGGTGGCCCAAGCGGTGGGGCTGGACGAAATTATTGCTTTAGCTAAGGATTTTGGGGTTAACTCTCCCCTCGCTAAAGAACCGGGTTTAGTGTTGGGGCAAAGTGAAGCCAGGGTGTTGGAAATGACTGGAGCCTACGGGGCGATCGCCAATGAGGGCATGTGGAATCGGCCCCATGGCATTGTCAATATCCGCGATGGGGGGGATTGTCCTGATCCGGAGCAACTGAAAAGCTGTCGGGAAATTTATCAGGCCAGCCAGGACGGCCGGAGGCAAAAACAAGTGGTTTCCCCGGCGATCGCCGCCACCATGACCCAAATGTTACAGGCCGCTGTTAACAATGGCACAGGGCAAGCTGCCCAAATTGGCTATGGAGCCGCAGGTAAAACCGGCACCACCGACAAGGCAGTGGATTTGTGGTTTATCGGTTTCTTACCGCAAAAACATCTAGTCACCGGCATTTGGTTGGGCAATGACGACAGTAGTCCCACCCAGGGTAGTAGCGGTTTGGCCGCCAGTCTTTGGGGTCAATATATGCGCCAGATCGCCCCGTTATAGTTAGCTGAGTTTATCAAAAAGCTTGTTTAAAAAGTCATGATCCGCCCCCTAAATCTCCTCACTAAAGCTCCGGCTCCGTCAAGTTTGGGGGAATTTGAACACTGTTCCCCCCAGAGTTGGGGGGCTAGGGGGGCTTTTAAAACACTTTCTAAACCTTAGCCAGGATAAATACATTACCTTCATTACCCCGACTGATGCGCAAATCTTCATCTAAATAGGTAATTTCTAGCCAAGCGGCGCTTTCTCGACTGGGCAAATTAAAATCCGCCGGTAAAAAACGTTTGCCTGTGGAAATTTGTTGGATGAATTTCAGGGGAGACTGATAGTTAAGGAGCTTTTGCAGACCGAGAATGGAACGCTCGAATTTCACCTCAATACGCTTATCAGAAACGGGCAGAAAGGATGCCACCACGGACACTAAGCTTTCAAAAAAGGGAATGCCCTCAATTTCCGCTAAATTTACTACCCGTGACTCCGCCACATCTATGTACTGATAAATTTGCCCCAGTTGCAAAAGGGGAAGACGGTTCAACCCCAAAATGCTTTGGCTACTGGTGTAGAGGAGCCGCCAATTACCATCTAGCAAATTTTTCTCCCGGAGTGGCTTGGGGTGGGGGTTATAGTCCTCCAGTTTTTCCACAGCGGAGAGAATTGTTACCCGGTCCCGATCCGACGCCAACAGCCCTCGATTTTTGCCGGCGATCGCCTCTAGGAGGTTGGTTTTAAAATCCATACTGGCATCCATACTATTGGCCACGGCTAACTTCGTCGAAAATTCCATTGGGTAGCTATACCAATTATCCCACGTTGGCTGGAATTGGCGATCGGGGGGATAACCTAGGCCGATTGCAACCAATTGAGGGTTTCAGGAAAGCGGGGAATGGATTGAATTAACTTTTGGGTGTAGGCACTCTGGGGATTTTCAATAATTTCCTGGGCCGTGTTGATGGGTTCCGCCAATTCTCCCCGGTTCATCACCATAATGCGATCGCCCATGAAACGAACCACACTCAGATCGTGGGAAATGAAAATGTAGGTCAACTGTAAATCCCGTTGCAATTCCTTGAGCAGATTCAAAACCTGGGCTTGCACCGACACATCCAGCGCCGAAACGGACTCGTCACAAATAATAAAGCGGGGATTGAGCGCCAAAGCCCGAGCAATGCAAATCCGTTGCCGTTGGCCCCCAGACAATTCATGGGGATAACGATTAAACCATTGGGGGCTAATACCCACCCTTTCCAGTAATTCCGCCACCCGTTGCCGTTGTTGCTTGGTGGATTGTTGGGGCTGATGAATAATTAGTGGTTCCTGGATGGCCCGGCCGATGGTCATGCGGGGATTGAGGGAATTGTAGGGATTTTGAAAAATAATTTGCATTTCCCGCCGTAACCTCCGCCATTGCTGGGATTTTTCCGGCAAATTGATAATGTTGCGGCCATCAAAAATAACTTTTCCAGTTTGAATGGGAGTCAAGCGTAATAAAGCCCTGGCCAAGGTTGATTTGCCACAGCCAGATTCCCCCACTAGCCCCAGGGTTTCCCCCGGATAAACGGTAAAGGAGACATCGTTAACCGCTGTGAACGTAGATTTTTTACCCCAAAATCCCCCCTGGCCATAGCTCACGGTCAAATTTTGCACTTCCAACAAAGCTGGTTTTTCCTGCAACCGAGCTAGGCGATCGCCTTCCTGGGCGGTAGTAATCACTTGGTAACTGGGGGCCGGGCCATCGGCATCGAGAAAATCCCCCACGGTGGGTAAATGGTCTAGTTGTATTTCCAGGCGGGGACGACAGGCCAATAAACCTTTAGTGTAAGGATGGCGGGGGCTATGTAAAATTTGTTCCTTCTCCCCCTGTTCGACAATTTCTCCCCGGTACATTACTGCCACCCGGTCAGCAATTTCGTTAATTACCCCCAGATCATGGGAAATGAAGATTAACGACATTTCCTGGTGTTGTTTGCACAAATCCCGCAGGAGCCGCAAAATTTCTGCCTGCACCGTCACATCTAAGGCGGTGGTGGGTTCATCGGCAATTAACAAGCGGGGATTAGCGGAAATGGCCATGGCAATCATTACCCGTTGCAGTTGGCCGCCGGACAATTCGTGGGGATAACGTTTGAGAAAACTTTGCTTGCGCTGTCGGATATAACTGGCTAGGTTTTGGCTCACTTGGCCCCTGGTTTGGGACTGACCCTGGGCTAAAAATTCTGCCTCTAGCACCTCATCCTTGGGCAAAACCCTCACTTCCTGCAAAAGGGCGATCGCCTGTTGTTGGGCCTGGGTTTGGCTGACATTTTGGTGTAAGCGAATGGCTTCGACAATCTGAAAACCGATGGTATAGACCGGATTGAGGGAACTCATTGGTTCCTGGAAAATCATGGCAATTTTGCCGCCCCGGTACCGTCGCCTTTCCCCTTCCGACAAGGTCATCAAATCCACGGCCGGTCCATCCCCTTGGGGATAAAAACTAATCTCACTGCTGGGCTCCACCCAACCGGGTTTCGGCACCAAGCCCATAATGCCCAGGGACGTAACGGATTTACCGGAGCCGGATTCCCCCACAATGCCGAGGATTTCCCCCCGTTCTAACCCAAAATCAATGCCCTTGACTGCCAACAATTTTTCCCTGGTATCAGCATCGGGAAAAGCAATTTCCAGTTGACGCACAGCCAAAATGGGGTCGTTCATAGAGTCTCTGGGGAGGGGAAAAGTTGCTAAGAGGAGATGGTGACAGTTTTTTGATAAATCCCGAGGGAGCATCGGCAGGGTAAATCAAGCCAATAAAATGCATCCCAAGAATTTGCCACTCAAACTCTAGCAAACAGAGCCGCAAAAGCCACGGTAGCTCCTAATTTCTCCCCTTATCCCCGTGGGTAGCCTTTGACCTTTAATCCGATTCCACTGGGACAAAGTCCAAATGGTTAAATAGGGTGGTGACAAAGCTAAACAGTAAAAATGGCAGCGAAAGCACCAACACCAAACCCACTGTGGCCAGGGCATAAACCGGCCTGGTACTGCTGGCCAACGCTAGGGCCGATGCCAGGGAAAGGAAAATTACAATTAACCAGACAATAATTTGGCCGTAAATATCCCCAAAGGATAGGGTACAGACCATGCGATATTTAGGTAAGTCTTGTTCCATCATTAAAAAATCCTATGTTGTTGACGGGGAAACGTTAACCCCTGCCAGGGCTAACAACATTGACCAATGGTCAAAGCGGCAATTGGCCAAAATTCTAAAGGATATTTCCGTTAATGATGTTAAGTTTTGAGACGGGGTTAATGGGGACTTAAATTTTGTTCCTGCGCCAAAGCCCAAAACCATTGCTGGTATTATGCTGGGAGTGCATTCGGCGATCGCCAAAGGTTTGTCCCTAGAGTCCTTGAATCTTAAAAATTTTTCCATTCTCCATTTCCATGAAACGACGAAAACTTATTCGTACTGCTGGAGCCGGGTTGCTGGCCGTTGCTGGGGTTCAAATTGGCGATCGACTCAGACCAGCCACAGCCCAAGCTAACTCTGGTTTACAGGTGGAATGGTTGGGCCATAGCGCTTTTTTGTTTTCCGCCAACGGTTTCCGCATCTTGGCCAATCCTTTCCGGGCCATTGGTTGCACCAAGGGATTTCGTTTGCCTAGGGTGCAAGCCGATTTAGTACTCATTAGCTCCCAACTGTGGGACGAAGGGGCAGCGGAGAACTTACCAGGCAACCCAAGAATTTTATTTGAACCAGGCAGTTACGACATCGGCGGCATCCAATTTCAGGGTATCAGTGCGCCCCACGATCGCCTGGGGGGAAGAAGATTTGGTCAAAACGTAGTCTGGCGTTGGAGTCAGGGAGGCATTCGGGTGGTACACATGGGGGGAGCGGCTTCTCCCATCACCGAAGAACAGAAAATTCTTTTGGGCAGTCCTGACCTGGCCCTAATTCCTGTGGGGGGTGGGCCAAAAAACTACGACGCCGCCGAAGCCAAGGCCGCCATGGAAGTGCTCAATCCCCGCATGGTAGTACCGACTCAGTACGCCACTCCTGCTGCTGACCGGGCCAACTGTGACCTCCAAACCCTGCAACCCTTTTTGGATTTGGTGGAAGGCATGAATATTCAACGGATTAATAGTAACCGCCTCTCCCTGCGGGCCAATAATCTGCCGGCGGAAGGCACCCTGATCCGCATCTTTAGTGAACAGGGATTGTTGGCCTAAGAGATACCGGTAAACCTATACGGAGAACGAAACCAGATTTTTGGCAGATTTCCTAAAGGGAACTTTGCCCCGCTTTGCGTTGCTCCGCTAGGTAAATAAATACGGATTTATCCCCAATGTCTGGATCAAGGGGTTGCCTTACCTTCCTGGCCACAAAAATCAGGAATAAAATACTGGCCAGGACTAGCCCATCCTTGGCCACAGTTAACGGCAATATCCCAGCTAAATGACCCAACAGCAAGAGAGGGATAATGGCGGTTAAAAATTTAGTTTCCAGGCGATTGAAACAAAAGGCTTCCTTGAAGAAGATTCCCGTCAGGGCGGCAAAGGTAAAGCCAATACCAAGGACGGTCCAGGGTCGATCATAGACTGTAGTCACTAGAACCTCTGGGTAAGCAAAGCTGAAGTAAAGGGCCGCGAGGGTGCCGATCGCCCAGAAAATTTGCAAAGTGCGGTGCAGTACGGCGAGATAAATGTGAATCGTCCAGAGGCTCAGTCCCAAACCCGCTGTCATCAGCCAAAAGCAACCTGTGGCCAGGTGGAAATTAACTGCCAAGGGCTGGAAAGGTTGGGCTAAAGCCAGAGCTACTCCCAGGCTAAATCCTCCGGCGGCCAGGGCTAAGCCCGTGCGGTAGAGCATAACCTCCCGGCGATCGTGGTCGTTGACGGTGAAGGGGCCAAATTGCCCTTGGTAGGTGGGGTTGACAGTGGTACTTTCCAGCATAATCGTTGCTCCCAAATCAGCACAGTTAGGGCCATTTTCAGCCATGGATAACCATTAATCCTAATTATCCCAGGCCGACCCCTCCATCAGGGGATTTTATGGCGATCGCCATTGCTATTGTTACCCCGACAAGGATAGAATCTAAGCAATCTAAAACATAAATTACATAACCAAAGGTGAATGTCACCTGAAAATGTTCAACGGCCTGTTGGTCTACAGATCCACCGGCAACTGCCCTGTGAAGCCCCAGGGACATCGCTGGAGGCATGGGACAGAATTTCCCCGCGGCAATTTGGCGCCCAGGGAAATTTTTGAACATATTCTTGGTTTTTAGTGATTTTAACCTAGTGCAAAAAGGAGGAACTGGCCATGGTCGGTTTGGAAGCTTGTATTTTCGTGACGGTGATCATCGGCTTTTTAGCCCTGATTTATAAACCCAACCTGTTTA
Source organism: Synechocystis sp. FACHB-383 (assembly GCF_014698605.1). NCBI lineage: Bacteria > Bacillati > Cyanobacteriota > Cyanophyceae > Synechococcales > Merismopediaceae > Synechocystis > Synechocystis sp. FACHB-383. The sequence continues at coordinate 74,033 of NZ_JACJTJ010000029.1, forward strand.
TGAAAATCATTGCCATGGATGTGATGAGTACCGGGGTGATTGCCTATTATTGCCTGACTGCCTCCCGCACCGGCTTCCTCACCCCCATTGTCACCGGGGAAAAATCGACTTTGACCTATGCCGATCCTGTGCCCCAGGCGGTGATTTTAACGGCCATTGTCATTGGTCTTTCGATTCAGGCATTGATGTTGGTGGCCACCATGAAGCTGGCCCAGGAGAATCCCACCCTAGAAGTAAAGGCGATTGAGAAACAGTACTGGCCATGACCCTATTTGCAGTTCCAGCGGAATTTAATGCTTTGCCCTGGTTAACCGGGATTATCTGCCTGTCTTTGATGGCGGGGTTTAGTGGTTACCTATTGCCGGCCACCGTCCGATTTTTAACTTTGGCCGTTTGTTTGCTGACCCTCGGTTTGGCCTATCTGGGATTTACGGTGCCCGATGTCCAGTCCTGGGTATTGCTAGACAGTTTTGGCGTCACCCTACAGCTAGATGCCTTGGCGGGCTATTTCCTGCTCACCAACGCCCTGGTTACTTTGGCAGTGTTGGTTTATTGCTGGAACACCGGCCGTTCAGCCTTTTTCTATGCCCAATTAATTATTCTGCACACTAGTCTCAACTCCGCTTTTCTCTGTGCGGATTTTATGAGTCTTTATGTGGCTCTGGAAGTGGTGGCGATCGCCGCTTTTTGTCTGATGACCTATCCCCGGGAGCCCCGGATTATTTGGTTGGGACTGCGCTATCTCCTGCTCAGCAACACGGCCATGTTGTTTTATCTGATCGGTGTGGCTTTGGTGTACACCAGCAGTGGCTCCTTTGCCTTCAGCGGTTTAACGGACGCTCCCCCCGAGGCGATCGCCTTGATTTTTCTAGGTTTATTGACCAAGGGGGGCATTTTTCTAGCGGGACTATGGTTGCCCCAGACCCACGGAGAAGCGGCCACGCCAGTTTCCGCTGTGCTGTCCGGGGTAGTGGTCAAAGCCGGCATTTTGCCCCTGTTGCGCTGCAGTATGTTGTCCGATCAATTACTCTTACTGGTGGAAATTTTAGGGGTGGCCACTGCTGTTTTTGGGGTAGCCTACGCCATGCTGGCCAAGGACAGCAAACGCATGTTGGCTTTTCACACCGTTTCCCAAATGGGTTTTGTCTTGGCCGCTCCGGTGGCCGGCGGGTTTTATGCCCTCACCCATGGCCTAGTTAAATCTAGTCTCTTCCTCTTGGCTGGTAATTTACCCAGTCGGGACTTCAAAATTCTGAAAAAAACGCCGATCGCCGCTGGTTTTTGGATTCCCCTCGTCCTGGCCAGTTCTTCCATTGCTGGTTTTCCCCTCCTGGCCGGCTTTGAAGCTAAAACCCTTACCCTAAAAGGATTACCCCCCTGGTTGGCGATCGCCCTTAACATTGCTGCCGTAGGCACAGCCATTTCCTTTTCCAAATTTGTCTTTCTCAAACCAAACTTTGTGGGGCAACCCTACCCGAAGGGCCTGGGGCTAGCCTTAGTGGTGTTATTGGGGGGATTAGCTGTGGGCAATGTGGTTTATTGGCAAGCCTTCACCCCAATGAATTTACTCAAAGCAACTCTGACCTGCATAGTGGGGGCGGCATTGTACTGGGGCGTGGTGAAAAAACTCACCATCAAATTACCGGATGGTGGCGAAAAAATCGATCACTTGATCGGCATGATGAGCGTTAGCTTGACCCTATTATTCGCTTGGATTTTGACATGATTGGTGTCTTAGATTTGGGGCTACGGCTCACGATTTGGTTTTTGCTCACATCGGACTTGAGTCTGGTGAATATTTTGATTGGCATCACCGTGGCGTTGTTAATTCCCCGTCGCTACGTTGCTTCGTCGGTGTGGCGTGACGGGTTACGCATTGGGCGGGAAATTCTCATTGCCATTCCCCAGGCCTATTGGGAAGCGTGGCAAATGATTCTCCGGCCACACACGGAGGAAGTGGTGGAAATGGAACGGGTCAAACCCCAACGCACCCCAGGACTCATTTTTCTTGATATTTTCCTCATTACCTTTACCCCCAAAGCCCTGGTGCTTAAGTACCATGAAGCGGGGTGGTATGAGGTCCACAACGTCACAAGACGGAGGCGGCCATGAATTTCTTGGTGTGGTTGATGGTTTTGGCTCTGGTCATTCCCCTGGTGGCGGCGGTGCAGCAGGAGGATGTTTGGTCAAAGATGCTGGCCTTTGCCAGTGTGAGCACCAAAACATCTGTGTTGATTTTGATTGTTTCCGTCATGCGGGACGACTGGATGATTGGGGTGGTGGGGGTTTTGATTCTCAGCGTCGGTAATGCCGCTTTGATGTTATTAGCCCAGGTTTTAAAACGGTTGGAACAGACATGATTAATGGGATTGCCAATATTTTGATTGCCATGGGGACTTTTTTCTGGCTTTGGGGCACGGCCCCTTTACTGGGAAAACGTTCCTCTGTGTTCAAGCTCCATAGCCTTTCCGTTGCCGATACGTTGGGATCAATGGCGATCGTGGTGGGCTTGTTGTTGAAACTGTCGCGGGAATGGCCATTGCTTTTGCTGGCGCTCATTTCCCTGGCGTTGTGGAATACGGTATTGGGCTACGTGTTGGCCTATTGTGCCACCGGCGGGGAGGAGAGAATTAGTGATGCTTGATTTTGGAGCCTGGTTACAAAATACCGATGGCATTGTCCTGGCGATCGCCGTTTTATTGCCGGTAAGTGCCAGTCTGGTGGTGGTGCAACGCAATCCCTATCAGGCCCTGGTGATGCGGGGGATTTTAGGGGCGGTGGCAGCGTTGGTCTATGCCCTGCTGGGGGCGGCGGATGTGGCATTGACGGAAGCGTTAGTGGGCACCATGTTGTCCATTACCCTCTATGCGGTGGCGGTGCGGTCTTCCCTCACTTTGCGGGTGGGAATTTTGCCTGGCTTAGATCAAGACCCAAGCCTTTTACCCACGGATGTCCACCAAGCCATCACCACGGCGATCGCCCCCTACCATCTCCGCCTACAAATTGTGCCCTGTCCCCTAGATAGTGAAGCTGTGTCTCCCCAACAATCTCCCCAGGTTATTTTTGATCCGGCCGCCCCGGCCCTGTTGACCCCCATTGAGCGTTTGGCAGAAATCTTCTCCGCCACCATTCCTTCCAGTCAACTAAAAGTGGTGTTGACCCCCATTAACCCCATCCCTTCTCCCCAGGAGGTAAGCCGATGAAATGGATTTATGTGCTAGCGGCGATCGGCTTTTACCTGAAAATGATCCTGCTCCCCAACCTAGTGGTGCCGCTGGAGGAGTTGTCCGAACTGTCCATTGTGGAAACCATTGCCCAGGAAAGTGGCGTGCCCAATGTTGTATCAGGCATTATTTTCCGCAACCGTCTCTACGACACCCTGTTTGAGGTGGTGGTATTTACCATTGCCATTATGGGGGTGAGGTTTTTGTTGGCCGACGAGCAACCGGCCGCAGTGGTACATCAATTTACCGACCATCCTTCCATTGTTCTGGCCAGATTGGGGGCCACCATTGCCGCTCTGATCAGTGTGGAACTGGCGCTGCGGGGTCACCTCAGTCCAGGGGGAGGATTTGCCGCCGGGGTAGCTGGGGGCACGGCCATTGGCCTGGTGGCGATCACGGCCCCACCGGAATGGCTCCATCAGCTCTACCAACGTTGGCGAGCCGCCACCCTAGAAAAAATTTCCGTGCTCCTGTTCATTGCCCTCGCAGCCTGTAGTTTGTTGGGACTGGCCCTGCCCATGGGGGAAATGGGGGCCCAACTCAGTGGCGGTTGGATTCCCTGGCTTAATATCCTGGTGGCCCTCAAAGTGGCGATCGGTTCCTGGGGGGCAATTTTGGTCTTTATTCGTTATCGGGGGTTATTGTGAGTTGATGGTTCATCCCCCTGGGAAATTTCCCAGTTGCATGGTGGTGGTGACAAAGATACTTCCCCAGCCCCATGGCATGGCAACCTAATTCCTTTCCCCTTTTCCCCCCAAGGCTATGGTTCCCACTCTCCGCTTTTATGTCTGTCTACTGCTCATTGGCGGAGGGGCCATGGTGGTGGCCCAGATGAGCACCATTCCTGACGCAGTGGGGATTTTGGCCATAGCAGATGGCTTACTTTTGTTACTGACGGTAATCGACTATGGCCGGGGCAGGAAGCGAAGAATAACCGTGCAACGACAACCCCTGGGCCCCCTTTCCATCGGTCGAGAAAATCCGGTTACCATTACGGTGGCAAATTCTGGTCCGTCGGCGATCGCCAAAATTAAAGATGATTATCCCGCCCCATTTTTGGTTACGGATGAGATCAAGACAGCTCAGGTTTTGCCCCAGGGCAGCACCCAGTTAAGTTATCACGTGCAACCCCGTCAGCGGGGAGAATACCGTTGGGGCAAGGTGAATGTGCGGCAACTATGTCCCTGGCAACTGACTTGGCACCAATGGACAGTGGGCGAGGGGGAAACGGTGACTGTCCACCCCGATTTAATAGGGCTCAAATCCCTTACTATTCGCCTGGCCCAGGCCACCACGGGCAACCTCAGACAAATGCGAAAGCTGGGTTTGGGCACAGAATTTCGGGAACTGCGGGATTACCAAGCAGGGGATGATCTGCGGTATTTGGACTGGAAAGCTAGTGCCCGGCGGGGCATTCCCCTCATGCGGGTGTTAGAGCCGGAACGGGAACAGACGGTGATTATTTTGCTTGACCGGGGCCGGTTAATGACCGCTTGGGTGCAGGGACTACAGCGTTTTGATTGGGCACTGAACACCAGTTTGGCCCTAGCAGTGACTGCTTTACATCGAGGCGATCGCCTGGGCATCGGGGTATTTGACCGGACAGTGGTGAGTTGGTTGCCCCCGGAGCGGGGTTTGCATTATTTACCCAAATTATTGAAAACCTTGACTCCCCTCCAACCCGTGCTGCAAGAACCGGATTACGGTGCGGCGATCGGTCAACTGGTGCAACAACAAACCAGGCGGGCCCTAGTGGTGTGCATCACCGATTTAATTGATCCCACTGCTTCGAGGGAATTGCTCACTGCCCTCACCCAGCTAGCTCCCCGTTATCTGCCCTTTTGTGTCACTCTGCGGGACCCCCAGGTGGACCAATTAGCCCATTCCCCGGCCACTACAGTTAGTGGTGCTTACCAACAGGCGGTGGCTATTAACCTGTTGCAACAGCGGCAATTAGCCCTGGCAAAGCTGAAACAAAAAGGGGTTTTAGTCTTGGATGCTCCGGCGGACAAAGTCAGTGAACAGTTAGTGGATCGCTACCTACAACTCAAAGCCCGCACCCTGCTTTAATCCCATGGGGGAATTGGTCAAAATCAGACCGAAGTGGAATTGCCATTAACCAGTTGCTGGAGAAAATCCAAGTTGAGAATTTCAATCGTGGCCCCCTGGCGTAAAATGAGGCCCTTTTTTTCCAATTTACTCAATGTGCGGGTGACAGTTTCCCTAGTAACTCCACTGAGAATAGCGGTTTCTCGATGGGGCAAATTCGGTATTAATACCCTATGTTTTTTAGTGTTTATTTTATTTTCCTTCTGTTCCATCAACTCCAGTAAAATATGGGCCACTTTGGTCACACTATCTGCTTCCCTTAGGCGAAAATATTGGTTCAATTTTCTAAGACGCTTGGACGCAAAAATTGCCACCTGAATACCAGCTTGGGGATCTTCCTGGAGCAAATTTAGAAAATCTTGGGTAGGAATACTCCAGATCTTGGCAGGGGACAGAGTGACCGCCTCCTTGGGATTCCAGTCTTCTTCCACCGCGGCGATCGCCCCCACCATCTCGTCTGGGCCGTAAAGAGTATAGATATTATTTTTTGAAGATTCATCAATGGCACACACTTTAATCCAACCTTCAGCAATAAAATAAATTGACCCCCCGTAGTAGTTTTCAAATAACATTGACTGACTACAGGGATAATTACGAAAGCTTAGGTAAGTAATAGTTTGCATCAACAAATCTTTTGATAAGGCCCGGAAAAAAGAAATTTCGTTGGCCAATTGTTTAATTTGTTTTGCTGCAGGCTTTTGCGGTGCCATTAAAATGTATCCGAATAATAACTAAATCCCTCTCTAGTCACCGTCATCCCACTAATTACAGGGAGAAATCGCAAACAGATAGACTATTTTGGTGCTCAGTGTCACAGCCTTTGGTGCGTTAGTTAACAATCACATGCCGTAAATTAAATTAGTATTGTAAGTGATGTTAGTTGTCACCCATCCTATGCCAATACGTGTTGGATTTGACTAGCAACAGCCCAGAGATTTTGTTCAAAAACTCCATTGCCAAACCTTGACTTTGCAGACAAAAATCCCCCCTACCCCCATTTATTCTCCATTACCTGAATATCATTGGTTGTCTTTGGGAGAGACTTAAAAGTCCTTTACTTAAGATTAAAATTTCATTACTAAATCAAAGTTTAACCCTAAAAATCAACCCCGAAATAAGTAAGAAAAGATCCCCCAACGGCCTTGCACCGATCGCCAGAATCCCCACTGACTATGTACAAAACCCCATTTTCCAAATTCCACTCACTTCTACTGTTGGCCAGGAATTCCCAAAGGGCTTCTCCGGCTTCCGGATACACCCTCATGGAGTTGGTGGTGGTAATGGTGATGATTGGCATCCTGTCGGGGATAGTGATCAACGCTAGACCATGGTACGAAAATCCGCTCAAGAATAGCCAAGACCGTCTCCAGAGTGCAATCAAGTTGGCCAGAACCCGGGCCATGAACACGACCTCCACTTACCGCATTAGGGCCGATGCCAACAATCCCAATGAGTCTATCCAAGTACAAAAAATTAGAAGCGGTAGCTGTCAAGCCAATGCCACCCTCCGCCAAGACGCCCTAGCTACGGATACCACCATTGCTCTGAATAGCGTGAATGGATTTGCCATTGGCGATCGTGTGAGTGTGGGGGGGACCCAGGCAGATGTGCTGTCAGTCAACTTCGGCGATAACACCCTAACCCTAGGGGCGGCGGTGGGGGCGAAAGCGACGGGAACAAAGGTGGAAACCGTTAAAAACTGGAAAAATGACGGGGCTTTTCTAGAGGAAGACCTTAACATCAACAAAAAAAGCTCCCAGACTGACCCTGATATTCGCTTGGCAGGAAAATTTGGCGGTACGGCAGTGACTGGATGGTCTATCTGCATTAACAGTCGGGGTTTAGTGAGTCTATTTAATGCCGATGGCGTTGTTAACGATAAACTTAATTTAGTCTTAACTAATTCTCGTACTAATGAAGAGGCAAAAGTTGTCGTTGCCCCGGGTGGAGCCATCGAAAATTAGAAATGAATAGTTGTTAAAACAAATTTTGGGAAATTTTTAGTCAAAGGACTCTAGGCAATGCAAAAAAAACAAGTACTTAAGCTTTTCAAACTCAGACCGGTGGACGAAGGTTTCACCATGACGGAAAACCTCGTCTCCCTCATCATCCTCAGCATTACCATAGCGGTGATGTTGCCTGCCTTTATGAACTTTGGTATGCAGAATGCCAAGAACCGCCAGATCAGTGGAGCTACTGCGGTAGCCAATAACTTGATGAGCGATCTCCGCCGCCAACCCATGACTGATCTGAACAGCAAGTTGGGCAAAACAGTGCTAACGAACGTGCCAGGACAAAATGGCGATAAATATCAGGTTGATCAGTATATCTGCACGAAGGGCACCACTTTAAATCCAGCCAATCCCGCTGGAACCTGTTCCACAACAGTGGGGGAAAATGATTTTGCCCGCCAAATCTTACTTGAAGTTAAAGCCCCCAATAATCCCAATGAAACTATCTACCGTGTACAAACTGTTTTTGCTCGCCTCCGCATCCGCTCCTAATTTTGCCCGTAAAAATAATCGGGGGGTGACCCTAATCGAACTAATTGTGGGGATGGTTATTGCTGGCATTTTGATTCAGCTAGCCTACTTTGCTTTTTCCGTTAACCGGGAAATGTATTTGAAAGATGCGGCAAAAAATGACACTAATCAGAATTTGAGAACGGTGTTTGAGATAGTGGGACCGGCCATTACCCAAGCGGGGGAAGGTGTTGGCGTGGATTCTAGTTTTCCGGTTATTTCTATTGAACCTTTGAGCTCTACTAACTCAAAACTGACCGTTCGTCAGTTGAAAGTATCAACTAAGCTGAGAATTTGTCAGGATCTCGTGGCTGGGGCGCAGACATCAATTACGGTGTTAACATCTAATCCTTCCGCACCGGCAGGTTGTGTTCCGGTGGATGGCAATGGGGATAATTATCCCGATGATTGGCTCGAGTGGAAAAGCTATCGACAAAGTAATGGCGGCACTTTGAGAGTTTATATTTATGACGGCAGTGGACGGCTTGAACTCCTCAGTTATACCGGGGAAAAAATTTATGATGCAGGGGGAACCGCCATATCGGGTGCTCCGACCCTAAACCAAGTAGCTTCAGCCTCCATTGATGTTACCGGAACCCTCGCCAATAGCTATACTGCCGGGGGAGCAACCAGATTAATAATTGTAGAAGAACGTACTTATCAACTCAATGGAAATACTCTCCAGACAAGTATTGACGGTGGCACTGCAGTTAATCTCATCAATAATGTTGGCCAGTTCACCGTTAGGGCGGCAGTTAGACAGGGCAGTACTGTCTCCCAATGCACAAGACTTCTTCCCCAAACTAATAGTCTTACCTGCAGTCCCACTTTGGCGGAAACCTACAATTGGTCCCAAATTGATGGCATTGAAGTTACCAGTAAACCTAATCTTGCTGGTAATACTGCTGGGCTATCCACTACCAACATTGATAACATTAATAGCCGAACCCAAACCCAAACCTTTTATCCCCGTAACTTAATTAATTTTTAAGTGGGGAAAGTTTAATTATTTTCTATTGTTGTATCGCCTGCTCTAACTTATCTTATCTTTCTTCCTATTCGTCAAAACCATGAAACCTAAATTTAACGCTGTTAGCAATATTCGCCTCACCCTATTTTTATTTTCTAGAAATCCCAAGGGTAACCCTAGGGGCTATATGCTCTTTCTGGTGGTGTCCCTACTAATTACCCTATCCGGTTTATTGGTGGCCTATGCAATTTTGGCTAAGGTTAATAGCCTATCTGCCAAGGGGACAGCCACGGGAAATAGCGGTTTTTACGGTGCAGAAGGCGCCCTAAATATGAGGGTGGAGGAATTGCGGGATGTTTTTCTCAGTGATAGAAACCCCAGTGGCACTAGTCCAAGCTCTTTAAATCAATGTCTACAACAGACCAGTATGGGCAGTGGGGATTTCCGTTGTAAGGTGGCAAGCTTTGCCTCCCCTGATAAAAATATGGCCAACATTATGGCCTACAGCTATGTGGTGCCCAAGAACGGTGGTGTAGCCATCTAGGGCACGGTGCCCCCTGGCGAGACTTTTCAGGGCTTGAATATGCTGGAAACTCGTTATGACATCAGTTCCGTTACTGCCAAAGAAAATGCCAATCCTGACGAAGTAATCGCCATGACTGAAATGACGGTGAAAAGTCGGCAAATTCCCATGTTCCAGTTTGCGGCTTTTTATCTCAACGACTTGGAAATTCTGCCTGGGCCGAATATGACCCTGAACGGTCCAGTTCACACCAACGGCAGTCTGTTTTTGGGGGCAAACAATGTACTGGCGATTACAGGGCAAGTGACGGTGGGCCGAGATTTGTTCAATCGCCGTAAAAATAATAATGATACTTATCCCGATGGCCGAGTAAGGATAGCTAATAGTGCCGGAACTTTGCGTAATCTTCTACAGGGGGGAACCGGTAGCACAACCCAAACAACAGCGGCGATGATACCGGCCAATGTCAATGCTACGTGGGGAAGTCAGGTACAACTGGCCGTTGAAGCATTGTCCATTCCCACCATCAGCTCCCTGGGGGCAGGGGGTAACTATGCTCAACAAGCCGATATCAACTTTGTCTATGCTCCAGAGAAAACTGGTGTTAATGTCCCTGGTATCGGCACGACTATCATTCCATTTAATGTCACAGCCACCAAACGTGATGCGCTGGGGGTTGGGACTGCCACACCGCTGACCAACGCCCAATTGGCCAGTTTACGTCAACCCGTTTTGGCGACAGGAGCCGCGGTAACAGCGGGAGTTTGTACTCCTGTCACTCCCCCGCTTGTCACTGGCTTGCTCCCAGCCCAAATTACTGATTTACCGGATGCACTCCGTAGAGCAATTTTGTCCCAGACCACTCCGGTTCCCTTCTCTGCCATGGGGGTGACTATAAATAGTACTGTTGGAGTCAGGAATGCATTAGAGACGAATCTTGGGTTTATTGGGACTTTAACCAGTGCTCAAATTGTTCAACAAACTCTTATACGGGCCTTGACTCCTAATCAAATTGCCGCCCTGGCTGGTGGTTGTTTTATCAGTGCCCCAATCCAGCATCCCAACACCACAGGCTACACCAATGGAGTGAGTTTTATCAATAACCGTGAACGCAGTCCTGGCAACAATTTCAGGACCATGAGCCTGATGCAGATCAACATCGAAAGCCTTACTGTTTGGAATTTCCAGGGGGTCTACCTTAACGACACTGGCACGGGCTTAGTTTCTGCCAATCAACTGTTATTTGCCACGGCAACAGCGGACGCAGCTGCTCCAGCAAATTCCTTCCAAAGATTAGGTTTGGCCGGTTCTGACACCAGTAGTAATGGTCTCGTGTTCCATGCCACTGTTAGTAGCACTGCAAACCCCAATCCCACGCTAGTTACTAGCACAAACGCTAGCCCCTACGGATTTGCTTTGGTTGGGGGTCAACAATTGCCTGGATTAGCAGAAACTACCAATAACTTTGACCCCACTGGTCTAACTTTTGTCAGTGACCAAGCGGTTTATATGGTGGGGGACTATAACATCACCAATTGGCAACCAGCCAGTGTTCTGGCTGATTCATTAAATGTTCTTTCACGGCGGTGCATAGATAATACTGATCAGCAACTTCGCAAGGCCAGCGGTACGGGCTGTGGTGGGAATGCGTTTGACACAACAATCAATTCAGCCTTTCTATCGGGTACGGACATCACCAACTCAACTGAGACCCCCGGATATAATGGTGGTTTGGAGAATTATCCCCGCTTCCATGAAAATTGGGGTACTTTAAACTACACGGGGTCTTTTGTTAGTACAGGCACGCCGGAGCGAGTTACAGGCCGATGGAGCAATCAGCTATACGGTGCACCGACTCGGAATTGGAGCTACGAGACCCGCTTCAATAATGCCAAGAATCTCCCCCCTCTGTCTCCCCGGTTTGTATTCCTGAAACAAGAGGGCTTCTCTCGTAAATTTGATCAGTAAAATTTGCATGTTGCTCTTTCATCATTGCTTAGGGAGTCCCTATTTCAGCCACTAAATTTGTTTAGAACTGGCTTGGGTGGTTGGAGTTAAAATCCTTTGGCTTCTGGTGATTAATTCTCCCTAGCTTTCCTTGATAAGGGCGATTAACCTCCTCCCTTAGCCTCCCTTGATAGGAGCTATTAATCCCCCCTGGGCCCCCTTATTAAGGGGGGATTTTTTGGTGGGTATTCTCTTTTCAGGAAAATTGCAATTCAGTGGTGTCAATTTATTGCCCTGAGATTTTCAAGCATACCCTTGGGCAGAAAAAGGACTTCCACTGTACTGTATTAGATGGTGCCCCAGCCTAAAATCACCGTTTTTTTGTCTTTGCCTGCCCTGTGACCAAACCCATTGCTCCTCTCCTCAGCCTTTTAAATTACAGTCGGGTCCACCGTACCAAAATTTACTGGGCGATCGCCTGCTCCCTGCTGAATAAGATTTTTGACCTGGCCCCGCCGGCCCTAATTGGTTTAGCGGTGGATGTGGTGATTAAACAGCAGGATTCTTTCCTGGCCCGCTGGGGCATTGTGGCAGTGGAAAGCCAACTCCTAGTGCTGACGGTGGTTTCGGCGGTTATTTGGGCCCTGGAATCAATTTTTGAGTATGCCTACGAGCGGCTTTGGCGTAACCTCGCCCAGGATATCCAACATGATCTGCGCTTGGATGCCTATGCCCATCTGCAACAGCTAGACCTGGCCTATTTTGAAGAAAGAAGTACCGGGCGGCTGATGGCCATTCTCAACGATGACATCAACCAGTTGGAGCGGTTTTTGGACGTGGGGGCCAACGAAATTTTGCAGGTGCTGACCACAGTGGTGGTGATTGGCGGTGCATTTTTTGTTATTACCCCGGACATTGCCTGGATGGCGGTGGTGCCTATGCCCTTTGTGCTGTTGGGGTCGATCTACTTTCAGTCTTTGCTCACCTCCCGCTATGCCCTGGTGCGGGAAAAGGTCAGTAATTTGAACAGCCGCCTCTCGAATAACCTCAGTGGCATTATGACCATTAAAAGTTTTGCCACCGAAGCGGAAGAGGTGGAAAGGCTCCGGCAAGATAGTGATGCCTACCGAGACAGTAATCAACAGGCGATCGCCTTGAGTGCGGCCTTTGTGCCCCTAATTCGGGTGATTATTTTTGTAGGTTTTTCCACCATTCTTTACTTCGGTGGTTTAGATGCGGTGCGGGGCAATTTGGCTGTGGGCAGTTACAGCATGTTGGTCTTTTTAACCCAACGACTGCTCTGGCCGTTGACAGGTTTGGGTAAAACTCTGGACCTATATCAACGGGCCATGGCCTCCACCCAGCGGGTGATGCAACTTTTAGCAACCCCCATTCAAGCCCATCCAGGGGAATTGAGTCTCCATCCTAGCCAAGTACAAGGAGAAGTAATTTTCCAAAATATTAGCTTTGCCTACCCCCAGCGTTCACCAGTGTTAAAAAACATTTCCCTACGGGTACCGGCGGGGCAAACCATTGGCATTGTGGGGGCAACGGGGTCAGGGAAAAGCACCCTGGTCAAGTTATTACTGCGGTTATACGAGTGGGACAGCGGGGATATTTTGCTCGATGGCGTAGATCTAAAGAAATATTTCCTGGGGGATTTACGGCGCAGTATTGGTTTGGTGAGCCAGGATGTGTTTTTATTCCATGGCACAGTGCGGGAGAATATTGCCTACGGCAGCGCAGATGCCACTTTGACCCAAATTCAACGGGCGGCCAATTTAGCAGAGGCGGAAGAATTCATCGAGCAATTGCCCCAGGGTTACGACACCATCATCGGCGAACGGGGACAAAAACTTTCCGGGGGTCAACGGCAACGGCTGGCGATCGCCAGGGCGATTTTGAAGAATCCCCCCATTCTTATTTTGGATGAAGCCACGTCAGCAGTGGACAACGAAACGGAGGCGGCCATTGTCCGTTCCCTCGAAAAAATCACCAGAAACCGCACCACCATCACCATTGCCCATCGTCTTTCCACTGTGCGCTATGCTGACCAAATTTATGTACTGGAAAACGGACTGGTCGAGGAAATGGGCGACCACGAAAGCCTGCTGGCACAGCAAGGGGTGTACGCCAAACTCTGGCGGGTACAAACGGGTCTGAGGAGCGGGGTCAGTTGACTCTAGTCCAGGGAAGATGGGCTTTTAGGTGCTTTTCAAAATCACCTCATTTGGAAAGCGAGAAGGACTAATCAACCCAGATGGGGTTTTCCCAATCCCTCTCAGCAGTGGACTTGGCACTTTCCCCCAAAACCGAGGCTAAGTCGAAGTCCTCCCGGTTAGGATTGGTAGTGTGGCTATCATTGCTATGGGTTTGCTTAGTTTTACTGGTGCGGGCTTTACCGTTACCAGAACTGCTAGCAAAGGGATTGAGGGTAATACGGCCATTATTATTGGCTGTGCGGGAAGAGCCGGTGACCCTATCCCGATGGGGGGTCTTAGTCTGGCCATGGCGATCGCCAGTTTCGCGGGGCGTTTCCGTTTGCAGACGGGTATCCCGGCTAAAAGCTATGTTGGCCTCGGTATTGCGACCCTGGAAAGCGGAGGTAGTTCTAGCTTCCGGTGCCAAATATTCGAGGAAATAATCAAGGGTCTTTTGCTTCATCCAACCTTTCAGTACTGCCACCGAACCAAATCTGATTCCCAACTTACGTTGTTCTTCGAGGATTAAATCAACCTGTTCTTCCTGGAGTAAATGAGCTTGCTGTAGGTAGTAACCCAGGGGACGGCGATCGCGGGTTTTAACCATCCGGGGCCAGGACTCAGCAAAAAAGTCGACGGTTTCCTGGTGTAGCCAGCCCCGCACTACCAAAATCTCGCCAATGGGCAAAGGAGAATACTGTTGATCCTGAAGGGCAACCTGTATCTGAGCCTCGGTGATGAGGTCAGCATCCCTTAAAATTTCGCCTAGTAACTGAGAACAGGGGGATTTAGCCATGGCATTGGATTCACAAAAAGGGGGGGCAACAGAGCGTTACTGGCAAGTGACGGGCGAATAAAGGGAAAAATAGGTTCAGGCCAGACCTCCATACCCAAAAATCCAGGAAAACCATTGCTGATGACGTTTAAAAGTTAGATTTGACGCTTATGGTCAACACGGCCATCATAGTCGATCCTTTTACCAATTGTCAGTACCAAAAAAATTAGCGTTTTTCCATACTCTAAGGATGGAACTTTTTCAGACGCAGAGCGTTGGTCACCACAGAAACGGAGCTAAAGGCCATGGCGGCCCCAGCCAGGATGGGATTGAGCAGTAGGCCAAAAAGAGGATAGAACACTCCAGCGGCCACAGGAATACCCACCACGTTGTAGATGAAAGCAAAAAAGAGATTTTGCCTAATGTTGCCCATGGTGGCTCGGCTCAGTTTGATGGCAGTCAAAATTCCCTGCAAATCTCCAGTAATCAGGGTGATGTCACTGGCGGCGATCGCCACGTCGGTGCCGGTCCCTATGGCTATACCCACATCGGCCTGGGCTAGGGCCGGAGCATCGTTAATGCCATCCCCCACCATGGCCACGATGTTACCCCGTTGTTGCAGTTGTTCCACTTGCTGGGCCTTATCCCCTGGACGTACCTGGGCCAAGACATGGCGAATACCCACTTTGTCGGCAATGGCCTGGGCCGTGGCCTGGTTATCGCCGGTGAGCATATAAACGGATAAACCTAGTTTTTTCAGGGCTTGTACCACTTGGGGAGAAGACGGTTTGAGGGCATCGGCGATCGCCAACAGAGCTTTAATTTCCGTGCCCACCGCGAGCCAAATGACGGTTTTTTGCTCCCCTTCCCATTGCTGGGCCTGGCTTTGCCATGGTTGATGATCCGTATCATTCACCCCCAGGTCTGCTAACCAATTGGGCGTCCCCAATCTCAGCCATTGGCCCTGCCATTGTCCTGCCACGCCACAACCGGCGATCGCCTGGAAGTTTTCTACTTCTAGTAGACTCACCTGCTGGGATTGACCGTAATTGACCACCGCTTCCGCCAGGGGATGCTCGGAATATTGCTCCAAACTGGCCGCCAACTGGACTAACTGCAAGCTTTCCTCAGTGGAGGTGGGAGGCAGGGTAAAAAAGTTGGTCACACTGGGTTTACCCTCGGTTAACGTGCCGGTTTTGTCCAGCACAATGGCTGTTAACTTTTCGGCCATTTCCAAACTGCGGGCTTCTTTGATCAACACGCCGTATTCCGCCCCCTTGCCCGTACCCACCATCACGGAGGTGGGAGTGGCCAAACCCAATGCACAGGGACAGGCGATAATCAGCACTTCCACCAGGGTTAAAACCGCCAAAGTAATATTTCCCGTTGTGATCCACCAGGTACAAAAAGCGGCGATCGCCACTACGATGACGGTGGGGACAAACCAGTGGGTAATGCGGTCAACAAAATGTTGGATGGGAGCTTTGGAGGCCTGGGCTTGCTGTACCAATTGGATAATTTGGGCGAGCACGGAATCCTGCCCCAACTTAGTAACTCGGACATCCAAACTGCCGGTTTTATTTAACGTGGCCCCGATTACTTCCGCTCCAACGGTTTTATCCACCGGAAAACTTTCCCCTGTCACCAAGGATTCGTCCACTGTGGAGTTACCAGCCTTCACCACACCATCCACCGGAATTTTTTCCCCCGGCCGTACCCGCACCACATCATCAATAGTTAAATCGGCGATCGCCACTGTTTGCCAGGTTTCTCCCCGTTTGGCCAAAGCAGTTTGGGGTTGTAGTCCCATTAATTTACGGATGGCTGCCGAAGTTTCCCGCCGGGCCCGCTGTTCCAAGGACCTTCCCAATAAAATCAGGGTGATTACCACCGCCGCCGCTTCAAAATAAACATGGGCCGCTAGTCCTTGGTTGGTCAACCATTGGGGAAAAAGGGTAATGGCCACGGAATAAAAATAGGCCGCACTGGTACCCAAGGCCACCAGGGTGTCCATGGTGGCACTACGGGTTCTCACGGATTTCCACGCTCCCCGGTAAAATTCCGCCCCACACCAAAATTGCACTGGGGTGGCCAGGAGCCATTGCAACCAAGCATTATGGAAAATATGGGGAAAATGGGGAATATCCACCCCCAGCATCATCGGTAGAGAACCGAAAAATAGCACCGCACTGATCCCTAAACCCGTCACCAGTTTGGCGGAAAATAGGGGCTTGTTGTCCTTCTTCTGCTCCGCAGAGGCCATCTCTGGTTCGATCAGTTGGGCGTGGTAGCCGGCCCTGGCCACCGCCGCCGTCAGACTCTCCGGGTTAATTTCCCCTTGGTAACTAACCACTGCCCGCTCCAAAGCAAAATTCACCTGGCAAGACTCCACCCCTGACACTTTGGCGATCGCCCGTTCAATGCTAGAAGCACAGGCCGCACAACGCATTCCCTCCAGTTGCAAATTGATGGTTTGGGCCATGGTTAATCGGTAATACTCAATACAAAGAAAAGCTTACCTTCAATTTTAGCCGCCGCATATTGGCAAGCTCAGGTCTAGCCCCTGGCCCCGCCTTGGTATAATTGCCTAGCTAAAGACAGACAATGTCAGTAGTTGGACTCTTTGGCAGTGACCAAATTTTTAGTTTTTTAATTTATTGAGATAAGTACATGAAAACCGCATGGGTATTCCCCGGCCAAGGTTCCCAAGCTGTGGGCATGGGGGTGGATCTGCTCCCAACGGCGATCGCCAAGGAAAAATATCAGCAAGCGGAGGAAATTCTGGGCTGGTCAGTGGTGGAAAAATGCCAAGGGGATGAAGCCAGTTTGGCCCTGACCCAAAATACCCAGCCCTGTCTGTACGTTATCGAAACGATTTTGATTGATTTGCTCACAGATCAGGGTTTTGAGCCTGATTATGTGGCGGGCCATAGCCTGGGGGAATATTCCGCCCTCTACGCCGCCGGAGTATTCGACTTTGCCACGGGTTTACAACTGGTGAAGGAACGCTCGCAGGTGATGGCCGGAGCTTCGGGGGGCATGATGGCCGCCCTGATGAAATTTGATCCAAATCACTTACAAACAGCCCTGGCGGATAATGCCGAAGTGGTGCTAGCCAACGATAACAGCCCGGAACAGGTGGTTATTTCCGGTACGGTGGCCGGAGTGGAACGCATTTTAGCCAGCGTCAAAGCCCGTCGAGCTGTGCCCTTGAAAGTTTCCGGGGCTTTCCATTCCAGTTTTATGAACGAACCGGCCCAAGCCTTTGCCCAAACCCTAGCCGCTTGTCAGTTCCAGGATGCCATTGTGCCCGTACTCTCCAATGTGGACCCCAGCCCTACCCAAAACGGCGATCGCCTGAAGGAAAAACTGATTCAACAAATGACCGGCTCCGTGCGCTGGCGGGAAACCATGGTTAATTTAGGGGAAATTGGCGCAACGGATTATTGGGAAGTGGGCCCCGGCAAAGTGCTGACTGGCCTATGCAAACGCACCTGTCCCGATCTAAACCTAAAAAACATTGGGCAGTTGGAGGATTTGAATTCCCTTTAGGAGGCCTTTTTAAAGTCCCTGGTTCTGCCAAGTTTGGTGAAAATCCAAGTTAAAATCCCAGTCAAAATCCCCTACTCCCACCATGGACGGATCTTTAGGGGATCGATTTAGGGGCGCATTGAAACTTCATCCAACATCCTCCTAGGGTTCCCATTCTCCCATCTGAGCTTGCTAACATTGACCTTTTGGAAGTTTGTTCCCACCCCAAATTCCTCTAATATGTACAGAGCAAGTAAGAATTTTGACGGGTTGGCAGCATCCAACAAGTCTGCCATAGCTGTGTTTCACCCAATTTTCTCGAAGGAGAGTCTACCGTGTCTGCCCACAAGATTCTAGTCATCGATGACAGCAAAGTTATCCGTATGCGAGTTAGGGATATGTTGCCCCAGGGAAATTTCGAGGTGATTGAAGCCAAGGACGGCCTCGAAGGTTTTAACCTGATCCAGAGTGAACGGCCTAACCTGATCATGTTGGATTTTCTTCTGCCTAAAATGAGTGGTTGGGAAGTGTTCCAATCGGTGCAGGAAAGACCAGAACTCAGGGCCATTCCCCTGGTGCTGATGTCCGGCCGAAAGGAAGAGGTACTCGAAAAAATTCCCGAACCCTTCGAGTATTTTGCCTTTGTGGAAAAACCCTTTGAACAGAGGGAATTGGTGGCCGCCATTAAGGAGGCCATGGTCAAAGCGAAAAAACACGCCCCTGTGGCCAGTGTGGGCAGTGCCGTCCCGGCCGGAGATTTGGCCGCCGAAGTTCAGCTACTCAAGCAACAGGTGGCCCAAATGCACGGAGAAATCGACCAATTGAAAAAACAGTTGGGGCAATTGGTAAATTTCATCAAGCAACGACTGTCCTAGGCTATGCCTGGGGCCGGTTCACCGTTAGACTTGGGTTGGAACTTTCGCGTTGAAAATATGACTATGGCATCCCCTGCACCAGAGTTAGCCCCCCCGACCATGGATGAAATGGCCCCCGTTAGTCACCACGACGTCATAGAAACGGTTATTTCCGGTATGGCCCAAGAAAATAGCGCCTTTGTGCAAGATAACGACCAGGGCAGCATCTGGAAATTTGCCTATGGCAGTGTGGAAGTGCTAGTACAGCTCACTGGAGAAGGGGAAAATGATCTGTTTCGGGTCTGGGCCGAGGTGATGCCCTTACCAACAGATCCAGGCCAATTATTGGCGGAAGTGATGCAATTAAACTGGTCGGATACCTTTGAGGCCTGTTTTGCTGTGCGGGAAAATCATTTAGTTGCCCTCCATCAGCGCACAGTGGCAGAGCTTTCCCCCGGTGAAATTTCCCGGGCTATTACCCTGGTGGCAACGTTGGCCGATGACCACGACGATCGCCTAAAGGAAAAATACGGCGTTTGATCAAAATTTTGTTGATTTCCAAAGGTAACCTTCCAGTGAGTCCATTAATCTTCCTCCAGGGCCGCGAAGAGGGCACTCAAGATTTGGTTGGAATATAACATTCCCTCCGGGTCTGTGAGGCAGAATCTTTGCACTGCAGCCGTGGTGATGTTTTCTGGGGAAAGTAATTCGTTGTTCCGGTCGTAAAATTCTAGCCAAGGGCGATCGCCAAAGGAAGTGAGGGTAGCCAGGATGGTCTGCTTGGCCCCTGGACTGATCACAGGCAGTTGCTCCCAGGTCACTCCAGCGGTGAGCCGTAGTCCCAACATCAAGCTTTCCAACAGATTTTCCAACGGAGCAACCCTTTCTCCTGGAGTTTTTCTCCCTTGCTTTAACCAAGATTCTAGCCATTGGTAATAGTCATTTCTGGTGCGGGGACGACCAAAACGTTTGCCGTCAATGTAACTGGTGGCCCCCATGCCAAAGCCGTAGTAGGGCAAATTACGCCAATAAATTTGGTTATGGCGACATTGGTAACCGGGGCGGCCATAATTAGAAATTTCGTAATGGTGGAAACCGGCTTGGGTTAATACATGTTGAGCATGGCGGTAAAAGTTGGCACTACGTTCGGAAGGAGGCAAAGTCAATTTTCCCCGCTGTTCCCACTTATCGAAAACAGTTTGGGGTTCCAATACTAGGTCATAGCAGGAAATGTGATTAGGGCCAGCTTCTAGAGCCAAGGAGAGGGAACTGTGCCAATCGGTCGTTGTTTGCTCCGGTAGCCCCGCAATTAAATCTAAACTCCAATTTGTAATATTCTCCTTGGCGATCGCCATTATCGCTTGGTCAATATCCCGACGACGGTGATGGCGGCCACAGAGGGTTAGTAAATTATCTTGAAAAGCCTGTACCCCCAAGCTAAAGCGGTTAATACCCAAATTTTTATAACTGTGCAGTTGGGCTTGGTCAAAGGTGCCTGGGTCAATTTCCATGCTAATTTCAGCGGCCGGGGCAATGCCTAGGGATTTATCCACCGCAGTTAAAATCTTTTCCAGACCGGCGATCGGTAATAAAGAAGGGGTACCCCCACCGAAGAAAACCGTGCTCAGGGGCAAGCCTAAATATTGTTGTCCAGCAATTTCTTGACATACTGCTTCCACATATTCCCCCACCCAACCATCTAGATTTAAAGATTGGAAACCCGTCACGGCAATGGGAAAATCACAGTAAAAACAACGTTGCCGACAAAAGGGAATGTGAATGTAGGCGGCGGTGGGAGCCGGTGCAGGGGCATAACCTAAGCCACGGTCTGACGATGTTGCCATGGAATTAATGGGGAATGCTCGATGGTACTGACCCTAGCTGACCATGGTTAGGGTTCATACAGTTGTTTTTGTTCAATGTAACTTTGCACCGCAGGGGGAATTAGCTCCTCCTCCTTGGTTTGGCGATAAATGCTGGAGGAAATGGCCGGAGTAATGTCTTGATCACCAACCTGATCGACTATTTGATATTGCCCTCCCAACTGCTCCAACCTAGCCAAATTAGCTTGATCAATGCTGTAACCTGGTCGGGGAAAAATCAGCAATTGGACAGCGGGCAACAATTTTTCCACTGCGTACCATTGGGGAATTTGGGTAATCAAATCAGCCCCCACCACCAGAGCATAATTAGGTTCCAGACCCCACCGTTGTTGGGCCCGTTGCAGGCTAATTAAACTACGGCGATCGCTCAAATCTTCCCAAATTTGTACCGTGCCGTAATGACTCTGTACGTCTTCCACTAGCAATTTCAACATTGTTTGGCGATCGCCAAGGCTGGCCCAGTGTCCTGTTTGGGGATTGGGGCCTTGCTTAAAAGGATTGTCGGCGGCCCACACCGCTACTCGGTCAAAATGTTGAGCTAACCAAATGAGAATGGCTTGGTGGGCCAGGGTAGGAGGATCGGCGCTGGTGCCAAAAAGGGCTATTTTCACAGGGGGGTTTAATCTAGATTTCTTACGTCTCCAAACAATCAGTTTTTCACTTCTGTTAGTTCGATTACCCGTTCATCGTAATCCTTGACCAAAAAATTCAATGGCTTGCGACTGCGTACTTTATACCGGAGACGACGGGACTGCACCCGCAGAAAAATTTGCTCTAGGCAATCGTGGTCAAAGCAAACGTGGCGTTGGCGATTTTTACTGCCAAAGCTAGCTCCCCCAATGATGTGCAGTTGGGTATTCTTTTTCAACTGATACCACAGGCCGTCCTGGGCACTGTAGCGATTTTCGGGGGGGATTTGGGGGTTAGCGGCCATGGCAAAGGAATCCCAACCAGCGGTGCCTAGGGTTTGTTCATAGTTGTAGTAGTAATGCAGAGGCACGTCAGCCCCATTTAAGTCCAGCATCCCTTCATAAAAAGCTTTGGCGATCGCCAGGTCAGACACCATCACGGTGTAAACCTTGGGGGCACTGGTGAGAAATAACCACATGGCCAAAGCATAGGCCCCCAACAGCATCACCATAATGCCTTGGGTGGAAAATAAGCTGTCAATGGGAATCAAGGAGGCGAAATGCAGGGGCATGGTTAGGCAACTGGGGGAATAAAACCCGAAAAATCAGCGAAAATTGTATGGTTAGGATCATGGAGCTTTGCTATGACCGGAGCTAGCAAACACTGGCCAACTAGCATTGCCCTTGGGGTACATTCTACCAAGAGCGCTCCCGGTGCTCCAACCTTACGTCCCAATAGCCCATGGATCAGTTGGATCAATTGAGTGATTATTTTCCCCCTCCCCTCCAGGTGGGGCAGAGCCGCTTCGATTGGGGTAAACGCACCTATGTGATGGGGATTTTGAACACCACCCCAGACAGTTTTAGCGATGGAGGCGAATTCGACTCTTTACCCAAGGCGATCGCCAGAGTTGTTGCCATGGTAGAAGCGGGGGCCGATATCATCGACATTGGCGGCCAGTCCACCCGACCGGGGGCAGAAACCGTTAGCCCCACGGAAGAATTGGAACGCACCATTCCCGTTATCCAGACTCTCCGACAGGAATTGGACATCCCCATTTCCATCGATACCACCAGGGTAGAGGTGGCACGGCAAGCCCTCCAGGCTGGAGCAGATCTGATCAACGATATTTCCGGGGCTACCTTTGAACCAGAAATTTTGGCGATCGCCGCCCAGCATAAGGCCCCCATTATTCTGATGCATATACGGGGCACTCCCCAGACCATGCAAAATTTAACGGATTATGGGGATTTAATGGGGGAAATGAAGCAGTTTTTCGCCACACAAATTGACCTAGCCCGCCATTACGGCGTATTGCCCCAACAAATCATCCTTGATCCAGGCATTGGCTTTGCCAAAACCGCTGAGCAAAATATCACCCTGCTGCGTCAGTTGCCGGAGCTAAAAAAACTTGGTTTTCCCCTGTTGGTGGGGCCGTCCCGCAAAAGCTTCATTGGCAAAATTTTAGACCAGCCGGATCCCAAGCAACGGGTTTGGGGTACCGGGGCGGCCTGCTGTCGGGCGATCGCCGGAGGAGCAGATATCATCAGAGTGCATGACGTAGAAGCCATGGCCCAGGTCTGTAGGGTGGCGGATGCCCTGTGGCGATGAGTAGGCCCAACTTAAGGAAATTAATGGCAAATCTGGGGCAAAAACTCCAGCGTTGGCCCCTGGAGGCATGGTCCAGTGTAGTGCTGGTCATGCTCCCCATAGCTTTGCTGTTCTGTTGGGGGTTGGATTTCCATAGCCTACGGCGGGGAGAGGAAACAAATTTAGTGGAATCAGCCCATTATTGGCGGACGACACTACAAAATTATGGCTTCACCCCCACTAGCTTGTTCGATAACCTAGGGCGATCGCCATTGCCCATTTGGTTGATTAGTCTTAGTCAAATAATCTTTGGCCAAGGATTATGGGGCGATCGTTTACTGGGAGCCTTGCTCAATGGGGCCAGTTTGCCGTTGTTATATTGGCTGGGGAAGGAACTGTACGGCCGCCGTTGGCCAGCTTTGCTAACGGCGGTGGTCTATGGCACGGCCCCCACAGTGGTTTATTGGGCCAGGGTAGCCAGCATTAACAGTTTTATTTTGCCCTTAACCATTGCCTACCTAGCTAGCGCCTTGTTTTGCCGTCGGGATTTACGGGGAGCCCTACCTTTGGGTCTAACCCTTAGTGCCCTGGCATTAACGAATTTGCCCACAGCCATTGTTCTATTGGCTACTAGTCTACTTTTTCTTTATTGGGATACACCCCGTTTAAAATCCTCATTCCTCTTTTGGATCGGTTTCATTTTAGGTTTGATGCCGGCGATCGCCTGGTGGCTAGGCCATAGCTCATTACCCTCCAGTGTCGACCTGTTGACCGGCATTGATTTCATCAGTGGTTCCCCCTGGCCAACTAAACTGCGGGGTTGGTTTTGGTTATTGGCCAGTGCCCCCGGTTTGATCTTTGCTCTGCATGCCTTTCCCCAAGCTCAACAGGCCTTGCATTGGAGTTGGGCCCGTTTTCTCCTCTGTCAAGCAGGAGCGTACAGCATGTTAGTGATTATTTCCCCCTGGTCTAGCACGTCCTTGGTGATGCCCCTGTTGGTAGTTCTGGCAGTGGCGGCGGGGTTAACTTTAGCTGAAGTGAGACAAGAAAGCCTTACCTGGGTTTATCCTCCCTGGTGGCGGAGATTTTTCTTAATTCTGGGGGGTTGTGCGGGCCTAGGGGCCATGGCAGTTTATCACGCCTATGGCCGAGGCAATTTAACCACTTGGACTGCCCAGGACGGAGTGCTCACCATATTAGTGCTAGTTTTGTTAGCCTTAACTTTGGCGATGACTTCCCTATTGCTAGACCGTCAGCGTTCTGAGTTTATCAATGTGCTTTTTTGGGGATTATTCGTCTGCCTATTTTTGGTTATTTATACGCCCCTGAGCTATCTGCCCCCAAGATCTTTACCTGATGTGATGGTTTCCACTGTTTCCACCACTAACCAATTACCAGCCAGATTGTAGCGACCTCCCAGGGTAATCCTTTGGCCATGAGCACAGTTGATTAATTGCTCTGCCACTTCTGGCCGTTCCGTAATTACTTTGAGGGCTTTGCCCGATTTTTGACAGGTTAACTGATAGGTTTGGTTTTCGTTTTTTTGCAATTCACCGCTGTAAACACATTGACTTTTAGAAAATGGTAATCGAGTCAAATTAACATCCACTGGACAATGACCTGATGGGGGATATTGCTCAGGATTGTCTAAATAATACCTCTGCCATTGCCGCCATTCGGGATGGTCAGAAACCAAATTAAATAGGGGAATAACCGCCGCTGGAGCTTGGCGATCGCCAATCAGGGCTTCCTGCACATCCCGCACGTCCAAATCCTGGGGGTCACAGTTTTTTTCCACACTTAAGGCGGCTATCATGCCTACCGCTTGCCCTGTGTTCATCACGAGGGGTTGCAAACGGGTACTGCCATTGGCCATGTGACTAACGGAAATGTTCTTTTCACAGGGTAAATAGCCCCGCATTGTTGGGGATAAAAGGGCTTCGAAGGGAATGGTAAAGGGAGTTCCTGTCCACCGTCCCCCCCAAATTAAGGATTTAGGAGCGAGGGGAAACTCGTAACCAGGATAGTGGTGATCGTTAGCATAGTTTCCCACCGCAATGCTAGTAACTTGTTGGTTATGAATTGGCAGGGAAGCCACCTGGCCCTGGGGTAAAATATCCCTTTCCGTAATCACTTGTTGACCTTTCAAACGTCTACTTTCTCGATAGTAGGGATGGAGGGCAAAGGCTGTAGATAGCTCCCCCGTTTGTGGAAAAAATTCTGTGGCTAATTCTAAATTTTTCGAATGATATTTTTGTAAATAATGGGCGTAGGCATAGCTATATTGGTAAGCTTCCCGTAAATAGGCTTGCCTTTCCTTTTCACTACCCAGTAAACGGTCTAAATCTCTGCCATAATCATTGCCGGCGATCGGCCAATTAATCATGTAATGCTCACCAGGCAATTGACCATAGGTTAAGAAATCTTTTTCCCCGTGGTTCTGCCAAGTATTAGTGAAATCTTGGGTCACATCAATGGCAGGTTCGGTAATGATGTTTGTCTGATTATTTGTCGTTTTTCGTAGCAAAAATACCCAAGTGGGAGACTGTATTGGATACTCTTTTGTCATGCCATTAGGCGCAACGGGACAACTAGGTTCATCAAATTTATCCTGCCAATCCCAACCCCAGCGGTGGTCAATGTCTCCCAGAGCCAGTAAATCCCCCAACTCTGTGCCATCGAGAATTACCCTAGCCCGGATTTCATAGTCTGGAAATCTCACCCCCACCAGGCGATCGCCATTTTTTAATACCTCTACTGGAAACTGATGGGTAATCCAAGTCAAGGTAGGCAACTCCGCCACCCAGTCAGCAAAAATTTTGGCCCCTAAGCGAGGATCAAAAGTGAATAAGCTAACCCAGCCATGATCCAAACCCCCGGGTTGTTGGGTTTGCAAAGTCCGTAAGAATTGTCCCCATAAACCTGTTTGCCAAGCAGCTAATTCATTACCATCGGGGGCCGCTACCCCAGCTGAAGTTAACATGCCCCCCAACCAGGGCCCTTCACTTACCAGGATGGTTTTTACTCCCCGCCGGGCCGCCTGGATTGCCGCCGCAGTGCCCCCAGTGCCCCCCCCCACTACCAAAATATCTGTGGTCAATTGGGGAATGGATTTTGTTGCCATGGCCATAATTTTTCTGGGGAATCACAAACTATCTAAAAATTGTTTTGCGGTCAAAATGGGAATATTTTGATACGTTTCGAGAATGAGCAAATCGCTGTCGCCACTGATAATGGCATCGGCCTGGGAGGCGATCGCCGTTGCCAAAACCATGGCATCTTTAGGATCCCGCAGTTCGGGAACTTCCAGGGGCTGGATAGGGAAAATAACGGAAATTTCCTGCATTCCGATCAGAATATCTTCCGATGTTAAAGAAAGTATTGCGAGCCTCTTTTGCAGTTTACGATAACTTAAAACTTTTTTTAACTCCTGCAAAATTTCTAAGGACGTACAACTGCAGACTTCTCCTTTCTTAGCCAACTCTATTAACTCTTTGGGTAAACCTTGCCATAACCACGCCGATAGCCAAAGGTTTGTGTCCAAGACAACCTTCATGATGCCGATTCTCTCTCAAGACGATTTTCATGACGTACTTCTCGGACAAGTTCGCAAATTTCTTCCATGATTTCATCGGTAAGTTCCTCACCATCCCTACTTAAATTTTGTCGCCACTGTTCCCAATCAAATTTAGGAATTTTTGTTAGTTCGATGATATTTTCTTGAATCGTGATTCTATAGGTCTCACCGGGAACAAGTTTGGATCTAATTTCCGGGGGAAGCTCTAAAGTTTGTTCTGCTGTGACGGTGGCGGTGAGAACTTGCTCGATAATGCTCATGGTCTGGAAAGAAAAGCAAAGATTACCACTACCATCATAGGTTACCCAGCCCAGGCAAGAATTTAATGATTGCCCTGCCGGAACTACAGTGCATTTTAATTAGTGTTGGCCGAGTGTCCTAACTCCTCTGCCATTAGAGAGTGGTCAAGACACCCGGCCATGGTCTGTGTGCAAGTTCAGAAATTTTCGCTGCCCCTTGCCATTTTATTTTTTCAAATCCTTAGCCATCTGGCGGAACATATCCAAACTGTTGTCGCTGGAACGGCGATCGTCGTTTGCGGGAGTGGTGTTGGCCGGAGATGGGGCGGAGTCTGTTTGGGCACTGGGGGCCGGCTGGCCATTGGCCTGGATTTTTTTCACTTCCATGGCAGAAACTTCTTTTACCACTTCCCCTCCTTGGGAATTAAGGGTTTTAGGAAAACTCCGTTTAATTTTGATGGGAGTCCGCATATATTCAGCATTGCCTAAGCTCTTGGCATCGTCGGTTTCGAGGAAAAATGCCTCTTTTTTTTCTGGTTGAGCGCCGGGGTTGGCTTCAATATCTTCGACGTACCGTGCTTTTTTACCAAATAAGCCAAATAATCCGGCCATTGATCGTTGCTCCTGGGGTAATTGTTAAAATTTATTGCGAATTGTTAAATTTTAGCAACTTTTGCCCAGGCGACAATGGCCTTTGCCCTAGTCTGCTTTGGTTTGCAGGATTTGTCCCTGGACAACAGCTAGAAAATTACCGCCCCTCCTTCGTCATCATCACCATCGTCCATGGCATCCCAATCCATGGTCCCATCCTGGTCCTGGTCATCTCCCTCTTCGTCATCATCATCCAAATCAATGTTGGCAGAACCTTTGGGGGCATTGTTAACTGCTCCGAGGTCGATTTGTTGACGGTAATAGTCCACACTGCGCACCTGCACGTCCACCTCGTTGCCTAAGCGGTAGGAAGTACGACTTTTGCGTCCCACTAGGGCACATTGACGACTGCGGAACTCATACCAATCATCTTTGAGGGAACTAACATGGACGAGGCCTTCAGCTAGTAGATCGAAAATTTGCACAAAGAAGCCGTAGGATTGGACGCCGGTGATTAACCCCCGGAAAATTTCCCCGGTGCGAGCTTTCATTTTTTCGGCTTTTTTCAGCCCTAACAGATCTTTTTCCGCATCTTCGGCGGTTTGCTCCCGGTCATTGAGTCCCAACACCAACTGGTGCAAATCCCCTTCAATGGTTTCTTGGAGGTTGGGCGGCAACACATTCCAGCTAATTTGGTTGCGGCAGGTGTGGGCGTTGAGCTCTACCCCAGTTTTCATTTGTTTGGTACGGCGATCGCGCCCCTCCGCCAATACGAGTTTCAGCAACCGTTGCACCACCAAGTCCCCATACCGTTGGGCAGGGGAAACACAGTGGGTGTAACCGGAGTCGTAGGCGAGGGCAAAGTGGGGGGCGGGATGGCTAAAGTACTTTTCGAGTTTGAGGGTATTGGCCAGCAAATGGTTCAACACCGCTTTGGCCGGGAGGGACTCAAATGCTTGGCTGAGGTGATGGTAATGCTGGGGAATAATGTCCCCTTCTAGGTCAATTTTTACGCCTAAATCAAGGTTTTCCGCTAATTTAACAATGTCCGTCAGATCTTCTGCCTCCGGTGCTACTTGCCCACAGTAGAGACCCGGTATCCCCAGGGCTTGGAGTTGGAGAGCCACTTGCCGTTGCAACACCACCATCAGTTCTGCTAACAAGCTACGAATGGGCAGGGTTTCTTGGGTCATGATCACCCCTAAACGGCCCTCATCCAGGCGGGGGGAAGCCGTTTCTGTTTGGAGGTTGAAACTGCCCCGTTGTAGGCGTTGGGATTTAATCAGGGGGCAAATTTGGAAAAATAGTTCCTGGAGCAGACCGCTGTAGGGTTTCAAATCATCATTGACGGATTCAATATCCGCCAGGGCCGTTTGCACTTCGCTGAAGTCCAGTTGGCGATCAACTTTGACCACACTGCTGTGGTATTCAAACCCGGTTACTTCCCCCCGGTCATCCACGGTGAGGAAGAAAGATAGGGCCAAACGATCTTCATCAGGGATGAGGGAACAGCGTCCGGTCAACCCTTCGGGGAAAAGGGGGCAAACCTGCTCTTCTAGGTATACGGTGGTGCCCCGTTTACGAGCTAACTGGTCCAACAGACTATCTTCGGCGATGTAGTGGGCAATGTCGGTGATGTGAATGCCCACTTGCCATTGGTTTGGCTGGCTTTCTAGACTCAGGGCCACTTCTTGCCAGGGTAAGGTTTCTCCCCGGAGGCGATCGCCAAAGGTAACTAACTGGAGTTTGCGGTAATCTTGCCTTTTCTTCAGTTCTCCGGGTTCAATTACCTTGGGCAAATTTTGCAGAGCTTCGATGGCTTCGGGAGTCCAACCTAGGGGTAAATCATGCTTACAAGAGACGATATCGGTATCGGCCGCGGCCTCAGCGTCACTACCCAACACTTTGGTAACTTCCCCCAGGGGCGGGTGCTGGGCAATGGGATAACGGAGAACGGAAACATGGACGAGGTGGTCCACTGCCTCTGCGAGGTTTTGCTCTTCGTCTTTGAGTTCTAGCTCAAATAGCAAACGGTCATCCAGGGGCACTGCGCGGTAATTATCTTCGCTTTTTTTCACCTGGGCTAACAGAGAGGGATTGGCCCGATCAAGGATGAGATGGACGGCCCCTTCGGGGGATTTGCGGCGGGTACCGTCTTTAATCACTTTGACCAAAACCCGATCGCCGTTCCAGGCATTGCTGAGATTGCCTTCCCGGACGTAAATATCGGTGGCATCTTCATCGTCTTGGATGGCAAAACAAAAACCCTTACTGGAGCAACGCAGCCGTGCCTCCACCACATCTTCCCGGGATACCCGTTTGTATTTCCCCCGCTCCTTCACTAGTACGCCCATTTTTTCCAGGGCATCGAGGACAATCTGCAGGGCTTCTATGGCCTCAGGACTTTCACAACCTAATTTTTTTTCGAGAAATTTACCCGCTACTAATTTGTCATCAACAAAATAGGACAAAAGTGTGGCGATCGAATAATCCATGAAACTGAATCCTGAGGTGGGCTTACGGGGTGAAGGGAAGCGTTAGGATTGCCGCGGTTTGCCATTGCCCATAAAGTTTGTAGTGGAAAGCCGTCCTCAGTAAATTACTGAACCATGTCAACTGCAGATGTACAGATGTTTGGAACGGTGTTTCCCCCTCCCCCAATCCCTGGAAGGTGGGTGAGCCATGGCGGAGGGCAAGTAAACCAGTATTAAGGGCAATGCACCGATGGAAGCAAATCCGACGATGACAATCCATAACAACCCTCAATTGTATCAAAGAGGACGTCAACTTTGTGGTTGGGGCCTGTTGGTAAAGTTTAGGTTGACGCCCTAAATGGGGATTTTGATCCCCTTTCCCTCTGAGGTTAGATAGGGCAGGGAAAAGTTAAAATCTGCTCTTAATACGGGCTGGTTAACGGCTGTGCTGGGCCGCTAGAAGCTGATTAGCCCTGGGTTTGTAGAGCAAATAGAACAAGGCCTCAATGTAACGGAGCATATCTTCCCGCTCCTCCTGGGAGACAAAATTCCAAAAGCCGTAAATCCGGGAAAGGGAAAGGAGTTTAGTGGTATGAATTTTCCAGGTATAGGTACTGTAAACCCTGGCCATGGCCGCCTGGGAAAGCTTCGACCAAAGATCGGGGTCTTGGTCACATTGCTGGACAAATTTTGCTAGGCGATCGCCCGTTTCCTTAGTTTGGGTGGGGTTAATCAGAAAACCATTTTCTCCGTCTTGGATAATTTCCAGGGGGCCGCCAAAGCGGGTGGCAAAGGTGGGCAGGCCGGAAATCATCGCTTCCAGGATGGTCAAACCAAAGGCCTCAAATAAAGCTGGCTGGACAAAAATGCCCCGGCGATCGCCAATGACCCGATACACTTCCCCCGTATCCCCCTTGGAGAGCCGCACCCCCAACCAACGAATTTTGCCCTGGAGTTGATACTGGTCAATTAGGGCATACATTTTTTCGATTTCACTGCGTTCTTCGGGGTCTTCCGATTCCTCCAGGCGTAATTTCCCCGCCACTAAAATTAGGTTGCATTGTGCTTGTAATGAATCGCTCTGGGCAAAAATTTCCACCAATCCGGTCAGATTTTTAATTCGGTCTAACCGGGCCATGGAAAAGAGGGGGCGTTTTTCTGGATTGTCCAACCTGCCATAGACCTGACTCGGATCATCAAGGGTAAATAACAATTCCTCCAACCGTTGGCGATCGCCCATGGTGCGGTCTTGATAATTACTGTAGGGGAAAAAATAGGACTCATTTACGCCAGGGGGGACCACATTAAATTTGGGGCTAAATAGCTCAATACCATCCACCACATGGTACAAATCTGGCATGGTGAAATGCTTATAGGATTCATACTGCCCCACACTATCGGGCATGCCGGTGATTTCTTGATAGGTGCTACTGACAATGAAATTGGCCGCATTCATGGCAATTAAATCGGCGGTAAATTGCAGAGAAAAATGATATTGACTCTCCAAATCTTGCCAATAGAGATTACTAAATAAATATTTCGACTTTTCCAGGGCGTGGGCCACATTACATTGGGTTACCTTCAGTTTACGGGCCAGGAGAAAAGCAATTAAATTACCGTCGGTGTAATTACCAACAATTAAATCAGGACGACCGTTTAAAACCGACCACAATTCTTTTTCTGCATCAATGGCAAAAGTTTCCAGGTAGGGCCAAATTTCAAAGCGGGAAATCCAGTAATCAGTGGAATGGCCATTGCTACGGAAGGGAACCCGGAGAATAAAGACATTTTCTGTGCCATAAACTTTTTCTAAACGTTCGTCACAACGGGTACCGTCACTCTGGGGAATTAAGCGGCTGAGGATAATTACTTGGGGGGCAATTTTTAGCACATCAAGCCCCGCTAAGGTAATATCTTCCAGCAATTGTTGCTCTAAGCTTTTAGCTTGGTCCAGCACATAAACTACTTGGCCGCCGGTATCTGGCCGCCCTAACACTCCTTCTTGGCCAAACCAACCATGGCAGGACACCAGCACTAAACGAAAAATCATCGGAATGCGGGACAGTAGGGCTTCTAGGATTTGGTGATCCGGTGAATCTAGCAGGGCATCGAGCAACTCTAGGCTTTCCTGGACCCTAGCGGCGGTGTTGCCCCAACCAGGCTCAAAACCAAGGGATTGGAGGGGAAAGCGAAATTCCGGATAGGGTTCCGTTCCAGGCTTACTTTCCACAAAGGCGATCGCCTCTTTAATTTGATTCGATAATTGGGCCTGGTTTTGGATTCTTTCATTAATTAGCAACTGGGTGCCATTGTAGTTATGCAGGCTCAGGAATTTGTACAACTCCGATAACCACTGCTGGGGATCTTGGAATAATTTACTGGATAAAAAGCGGTTTAAATATTGTACTCCGTTACCAATATTTTTACTGTCTCTAATCAGAGGAGAATAGTCATAAAAAGGACGAAAATCAATTTCAAAAATTTTTCCATCCGCTGGATGATGGCGGTTGACATAGCGGTCACGGATAGCGAGAATTTCTTGGACGGAAATGGCTTCCACTTCCAGGGCATTGGTGAGGCGATAGAATTCTTCCTGGGCAATTTTGGGGCGAATAACAATGCAATAACTTTCGGATTCGAGGATAATTTCTTGGATAACTTGCAGAATTTTTTCAATCTGGACGGTGCTTTGACCCGTCGGGGATAATTTTCCTTCTTGCTTTTGTTCCTGACAAAATTGTTCAAAAAAGACGATGATGTCGTTTCTTAACCAATAGGTACGCTTCTGTTGCCGCAGTTGGTGGAGAAATTCCCTCAGCAGGGTATTTTCATTGCTATTCACCACTGCTTTAATCAGATTGTGCATAAAATATTAATGTGAGAAGTATTCATTATTGATAATACACTATCGACAATCTTCCCCCGATTTGCTCTCCTTTAGCGATCGCCTTTTCCCCAACCGGACAGGGGCTAAAACCATGGGCTCCATGGGCCAAGGTAGAATGGGTCAGGATAAATCATCCACTGAATTAATGCGGTCTTCGCTAATTTTCAATAACTATTCTGTCAGTCAAACCACTGCTTTGTCCCCCAAGCCATGAGTGAAGCTTCCCTACGTCCCGCCAAAATTAGTACCGTGTTATCGGGATCCCTGGGGGAAGAAATGGGCTTTGAGCCTGGGGATGCCATTGTCCGCATTAACGGTCAGGCACCGAGGGATTTGATTGATTACCAATTTCTGTGCGCCGACGATTATTTGGAATTGGACGTATTGGATCGTCAAGGAGAGCTGCATGAACTGGCGGTGGAGAAGGAATTTGATCAGGATTTAGGACTGGGATTTGAAACGGCCCTATTTGACGGGTTAATCCAGTGTAATAACCGTTGCCCCTTTTGCTTCATTGACCAACAACCGCCGGGGAAACGGGAGAGTTTGTATTACAAAGATGACGACTATCGTCTCAGTTTTCTCTATGGCAGTTATCTCACCCTGACCAATTTGAGTGCTAAGGAATGGCAACGCATAGAGCAGTTAAGGCTTTCTCCCCTCTACGTTTCTATCCACGCTACGGAAGCATCGGTGCGGGAAAGATTGTTAAAAAATCAGCGAGCGGGGCAAATTCTCGACCAGTTAGCTTGGTTCCAGGCGAGGAGGTTACAGATCCACGCCCAGGTGGTGGTGTGTCCCCGTATTAATGATGGGGCCCATTTAGAACGAACTTTGAGGGATTTAGCCCAGTTTCACCGGGGAGAAATCCCAGCGGTCATTTCCGTGGCCGTAGTGCCGGTGGGCCTGACCCGTTTCCGTCCCCAGGAAGATGAGTTAAGTCCTGTCAGTCAAGCTCAAGCCAGGGAGGTAATTGCCCAGGTGCAAGCTTTACAAAAGGAATTTGCCCAACAACTAGGTAGTAACTTTGCTTGGTTAGCCGATGAGTGGTTTCTCATTGCCCGTCAACCTTTGCCGCCGGAAAGCCATTACGAAGACTATCCCCAAATTGGCAATGGGGTCGGTTCGATCCGTCAATTTATTAGGGAATTTCAACAACAGGCCCAGGAATTTCTCCCCCCGGCGATCGCCGTAGCCAAGACGTTGACCTGGGTGGTGGGCAATGCTGTGGAACAGGCGTTTGAGCCCCTGGTGGAACAATTAAATCAGGTAGAGGGTTTAACGGTTAATTTAGCCCCCTTGAACAGTGATTATTGGGGCCAGGAAATTACGGTAACGGGACTATTGACGGGACAGGATTTAATCGCTAAATTGACAGGCAGAGATTTAGGGGATGGTATCCTATTGCCTGCTCTGATGTTGAAACACGATGATACTTGCTTTTTGGATGACCTCCGGGTGGCCGATGTGGCCCAGAAATTGGCCACAACCATCTATCCTGTGGCCGATGTGGCCGGTTTGCTGGAACATTGTGTTCAGCCCATGGCTGTCCCCCACCATTGCTAAAAAGCCCCGCTAATTTTTCTTCTCCAGGGGAAAATTGAGCAGTTCAATGGGCCGGATTGTTGTCGTTTGCCTTCGTTAAAAACAATAGTTTTTTCCCAGCAGATAGTGGGTTAAAAATAACTTTGATCAAACCACTGGTAAAACTGCTTGATGAGTTAGCCGATTTTGACCACGGCTTTGTACTTTCTGCACCAATCTCTGATTTACTAGTTTGTCCATCTATGGATTCTGTCAACTTTTTCCTGCATCGCTCCAACTAACCTTTCTGGGATGTCCTCCATGCCCTCCGTGCCTAGCTTACCGTCCACTGATACCGTTATTCCCCCCGGTAACTTTGTTGAACCTCCCACCTCTCCGGTGGTTATTCTCAAGGAGTTGGTGGCTAAGTTGTACCGGGAACAAAACAAGGTGCAGGATTTGTTGGGCGCCATGGGTTATGCCCTGCGGAGTTTACATAATCTCAATCAATTTCTGGAATTGACCCCCCTGATGGCCACCAGGGTGACCGATGCTGACGGCAGTGTTTTAGTGCTGATGCGGGAGGGGGAAATATCGATTTTTGAACAAATCCATGGCCACAAAAATGGTCTCAAGGGCACCATTAAAGGTGCTTTACAGAAGGCTCGCCAGATTACTCCGGCACCGGATTCCTCCACTATTCTGAGTTATTTTGACCGTAAATTGCGCCAGGAATTACCGGCGATCGCCTGTTATAACACCCCCATTTTGAGCCACCAAGAGGAAGTGGGGCGTCTGTACATTTTCAGCCAGGACCGTAACTATAGCTGGACTCCCACCCGTCGCAAACTACTACAACTAATTTCTGACCAAACCGCTGTGGCGATCGCCAACAGTGACTTGAACCAAAAACTCAGGTCCAGGGAAAGTCAGGACCGGGAATTGGAAATCGCCTCGGAAATTCAAAATCAATTGTTACCCCGTTGTTGCCCCCAAATTAATGGTTTGGACATTGCCGCCCAGTGTAAAACCGCCAGTCGGGTGGGGGGAGACTACTACGATTTTATTCCTGCCAACTATGACCAACTGCGCCAGGGGGATTGGTTATGTCGCAACACCAGCCATTTGGGGGTGCCCTGGAGTATTGTCATCGGCGATGTCATGGGTAAGGGGGTGCCAGCGGGACTAATTATGACCATGACCAGGGGCATGCTCCGGGCGGAAGTGTTAAATCGCCATAGTCCGGCCCAGATTCTCAATCACCTCAATCGGGTCATGTATGCCGACCTGGAAAATTCCCATCGCTTTGTCACCCTGTTTTATTCTGAGTACGACCCGGAAACGAGTGTGCTTTCCTACAGCAACGCCGCCCATAATCCTCCCCTGTTATGGCGGGCCAGCAGTGACACTCCCCAATGTTTAATTCCCTTGGATACGGAGGGGGCTTTAATCGGTTTGGAGTCAGATTCCGATTACCGGGATGCCCAAATTCAACTCATTCCCGGGGACGTGGTGCTGTACTACACCGATGGTCTGACCGATGCCGGTAACGCCAAAGGCGATCGGTTCGACGACAAAAATCTCCGCATTGCGTTCCAACGGGCCTGTGAAAGCGCCCCAACGGCCCAGGGTATCCTGACGGAAATTTTCACTGCGGTGGAAGCATTTGTGGGCTCAGACAATAGTCATCAAACCGATAAAATCCCGGCTCGGGACGATATGACATTGGTCGTTCTGCGGGTAAAATCGACGGAGTGAGTCTTACTGTTTGGGAGTCAGCGTTTATGTGGCAGTGCCTAGATTTAGCCTTGAATATTTTCCCTCTCCATGGAGGAATAGAGCATTTTTCCCCCACTGCCCCCGCCGTTTTCTCTTCCTGGCTGGACCACGGTTTGTTTTTTGCTCAAAATGTTAGGGATGTTGACATTCTGGGGGATTTTCAGGATGCCTGGAGCAAATTTGTCCAGTCTGGGCAAATTTGGGCTTTGATTATTGGTTTTGTGCTTGGTTGGGGCTTCCGGGGTTTCACTGGCGGTTAATATTTTTCTCCGGCTACAACTAACTGCTAGGCCACCATCTGCTAATTATCACCACGAAATTCCCCCATCCCAATGACAAAAAAAACCTGGAGCGATCGTTTTGAAGGCACGTTGCATCCTGCCATTACCCTTTTTAATGCCAGCATTGGTTTTGATATTGAGTTAATTGAACATGATCTGAATGGCTCGATCGCCCATGGCAAAATGTTGGCCAAAACGGGCATCATCAGCCCAGGGGAAGCAGAACAATTGGTGCAGGGCTTGGAGCAAATTCGCCAGGAATACCGAGCTGGTAATTTTAACCCAGGGGTAGACCAGGAAGACGTACACTTTGCGGTGGAGCGACGATTAACGGAATTGGTGGGGGACGTAGGCAAAAAACTCCACACCGCCCGTTCCCGCAATGACCAGGTAGGTACCGATGTTCGTCTTTACCTGCGGGCCCAGATTGATGACATCCGCCAACGGTTAAGGGATTTTCAATCGGTGTTGTTGCAACTGGCGGAAACCAATGTGGAAACCCTAATTCCTGGCTACACCCACCTCCAGCGGGCCCAACCAGTGAGTTTGGCCCACCATCTGCTGGCCTATTTCCAGATGGCCCAACGGGATTGGCAACGGTTAGGGGAGATTCGAGCTAGAACTAATATTTCTCCTCTGGGCTCCGGGGCCTTAGCGGGTACCACATTTCCCATCGATCGCCATTACAGTGCGGAATTGCTGGGTTTTGAAGGCATTTACGCCAACAGTCTAGACGGGGTGAGCGATCGGGATTTTGCCATCGAATTTCTCAATGCTGCCAGTTTGATCATGGTGCATCTGAGCCGGTTGAGTGAGGAAATGATCCTCTGGGCCTCCCAGGAATTTAGCTTCATCAGTTT
This sequence comes from Synechocystis sp. FACHB-383, assembly GCF_014698605.1. Lineage (NCBI taxonomy): Bacteria > Bacillati > Cyanobacteriota > Cyanophyceae > Synechococcales > Merismopediaceae > Synechocystis > Synechocystis sp. FACHB-383. Next base: position 111,004 of record NZ_JACJTJ010000029.1, read on the forward strand.
GACCGACAGTTGTGCCACCGGGTCGAGCATTATGCCCCAAAAGAAAAACCCAGACGTGCCGGAGCTAATCCGGGGTAAAGCAGGGCGGGTGATGGGCCATCTCCAGGGCATGCTGGTGCTGATGAAGGGTTTACCTTTGGCCTACAACAAGGATTTGCAAGAAGATAAGGAAGCTTTATTTGATGCGGTTAAAACGGTCCAGGTGAGCTTGGAAGCCATGACTATTTTGCTTGATGAAGGCATTGTCTTCCGGCAAGAACGGTTAGCAGAGGCAGTGGCAGAAGATTTTTCCAATGCGACGGATGTGGCGGATTACCTGGCGGCGAAAGGGGTCCCCTTCCGGGAGGCTTATAACCTAGTGGGCAAGGTAGTAAAAACCAGCTTAGCGGCGGGGAAATTGCTCAAGGATTTAACTATGGAAGAATGGCAAGCACTCCATCCGGCTTTTGAAGAGGACATTTACCAAGCCATTACCCCCCAACAGGTGGTGGCAGCTCGCAATAGTTACGGCGGCACGGGTTTTGACCAAGTTAATTTGGCGATCGCCAATGCCAAAGCTGAGTTGGGCCTAGGTTAAACCCGTGTGGAGATATGCCCAGGTTTTCATCAAATTACTGCTCCGTCGTCCCCTGTCAGCGGTGACATTAATTCCCGTTTTGCCTAGTGGTTCTATTGTCTTAGTTAAACGGCGGGATACGGGGCAATGGAGTTTGCCGGGGGGGCTGATCGACTGGAGAGAAACGGTGACAATAACGGCAGCGCGGGAGTTACGGGAAGAAACTGGTTTACAGTTAATCAAAATTGATCGCCTGCTTGGGGTCTATTCCAGTCCTGACCGAGATCCCCGCATGCACTCCGTCACCATTTCCCTGGTGGTTCAAGCGGCAGGTAATTTGCTCGTTGGCGATCGCCAGGAGGTATCCCAGGTACAGGCTTTTACTGTGGAAGATTTACCTTTGGGGTCATTAAGCCACGACCATGACCAACAGCTACAGGATTATTTGCAGGGGGAAACAATCATTGCTTGACTCCCAGTATTTCTTCTGGGGTAAATATTCCGTATAAATCAGCTAAGTTTTCGACGAGGTCTTTAATCTACGTTCCCCATGTCCAATGGTTGGGGAATTCATTCAACACTTCTGCTTCAACCAATATTACTCTCATTTAACTAAAATTCCAAAACTATCGATGCCAATTCTACAAGCATGATCTCCATCTAGTTTGTCTTGTCTATCCTGGGGGAGTCGAGGGAATGTGTCTAGAAAGACGGGCTACATAACAGTTACGACCAACCTGAGTGTCCCTTTGCACCACTTGTCACAATAGCAGTTGGCGTAAAGTTACATCTAGCCATAAATGAGATTTGAGCTAGAATGGAAAAAGGAAATTACTTCAAACTTAATAAGTAAATCAGTATAAGTTAAAAAGAAAAAGATTGTTACGTAGAAAAGGATAAAAACTATGGATGCTCAGGAAATTCTTCAGTGTTACGCGGAAGGACAGAGGGATTTTAGTCATATAAACTTGGTTAAAGTCTGTTTGTCGAATGCAAACTTAATGGGAACACAACTAATTTTTGCAGACCTTAGTGGTGCAAATTTAAAGCATGCACACCTTAATAATGCAGTTTTAAAAAAAGCAAATCTTGCTTTAGCTGATATGACCGAGGTTTGTTTAATTTATGCCGATTTGAGTGGTGCAGACCTTAGTGGTGCAAATTTGATGGGGGCAGATCTTTCCAATGCAGATCTATCCGGTGCGAAACTAGGAGGTGCAGACTTACGGAAGGCGAATTTATCTGAAGCTAGCCTTCGAGGGGCAGATTTGCGTGGTGTGAACTTAATCGAAGCTAACTTAACAGATACGGATTTTAGCGAGGCGGACTTAACGGGAGCTTACATAAGTGATGACGCACTGGTTAATGTTGTCAATCTCTCCTAAGGAATTATTCATGTCTCGATAGCCAGGGGCAAAAAGCTTAGGAATATTTAATTCTTAAGCGGATAATTTTTTTGTTATCTAAGAGGATAAAATTATGAAACCAATGATTTGGCATCCAGAAGAAAAAGACGAAAAAGTCAACAAATATCTAGACCGGGTTAATCATGAGCCTTGGCTGGGTTTTGCTGCTTTTTCTCTAGTATTTTTTGTTGCATTTATGTTGTTAATGTTTGTAGGAATTTTCTAAGAAACCAGACCGCTAATTTAGGTCTATAAATCAATGTCGTGTTTGACCTTTGCCCCCGGAGGATAGATTGAAAAGGGAATTAAAATTATGCCCTGGAAGATTTACCTTTGGGGTCATTAGGTCATGACCAACAGCTACAGGGCTTTTTGCAGGGGGAAGCAATAATTGCTTGATTCCCGGTATTTGTCCTAACGTCATCCTCTATAAAAATAAACGTATAAAACGTTATTAATCTAAGCCTGGATGAAATAGAGGAGACAAACACCTCCTCTGTTTTATCAATTTACTACTGATCTGCTCCTTCAATGGGTGCAAAACCTTGCCGTTGAATATTCTCCGTGACATGGCGGGGTTCCAAGAACTGGAGTAAATAATCCGGGCCACCAGCTTTGGAGCCCACCCCAGACATTTTGAAGCCCCCAAACGGTTGGCGGGAAACGATCGCCCCGGTGATAGTGCGGTTGATGTAAAGATTGCCTACTTCAAACTCAGCGGCGGCACGATTGATGTGGTCAGGAGTGCGGGAATAGAGACCCCCTGTTAAAGCGTAGTCGGTGCCATTGGCAATTTCCAACGCTTCATCAAAATTGGCCGCTCGGATAATGGCTACCACCGGGCCAAAAATTTCTTCCTGGGCAATGGTGGCATGGCGTTCGACATTTTTAAACACCGTGGGGCCAACGAAATAGCCTTCACTGGGAGCATTACAGGCGATCGCCAATTCACATTCCGCTTTGCCCTGCTCAATATATTCCTGAATGCGGGCTTGGGCTTTGGCATCAATCACTGGGCCCACCTGGGTGCTGGGGTCATCGGTGGGGCCGACATTGAGGGAACGGGTCGCTTCCACAAACCGCTCCACAAAGGCATCATGGACAGGGGAAAGCACCACCACCCGGGAACAAGCAGAACACTTTTGCCCCGTATAACCAAAGGCTGAATAGACCGCGCCAGCCACCGCCTGATCCAGATCTGCACTTTCATCGACGATGATGGCATTCTTACCGCCCATTTCGGCGATCACCCGTTTGAGATGACGTTGCCCCGGTTGCACCAAAGCGGCATCGGCGTAAATACGACAGCCCACTTCCCTGGAGCCGGTGAAGGCAATCAAATGCACGTCGGGGTGATTGACCATGTGGGAACCCACCACCGCTCCCTTACCGGGCACATATTGGAAAACTCCCGGGGGAACCCCCGCTTCAATGAGAATTTCCGCAATTTTGGCCGCAATTACCGTGGAAGTTTCCGCTGGTTTTAACAACGTACAATTGCCCGTCACCAAGGCCGCCACTGTCATGCCAACGGCGATCGCCATGGGAAAATTCCAGGGAGAAATCACTAGAGCAATACCGCGAGGTTGATAAAAATAACGGTTGGTTTCGCCGGGAATATCGAGGTTAACGCCTTGGTCCAGTCGTTCCATTTCATCGGCATAGTAGCGACAAAAATCGATCGCCTCGGACACTTCCGCATCAGCTTGGGGAATAATTTTGCCCACTTCCAAACAAATCCAAGCGTTTAACTCATGGCGACGCTCTTCCATAATGTCCGCCGCTTTCCGGAGAATGCCGCACCGTTCCCGTACTGGGGTTTTCTTCCAAGCAGGGAAGGCCGCCTTAGCCATTTCCAGGGCATGATCCGCCTGGTCAACGCTGATTAGCCCCACCTTGCCAATCACCTGGGATGGACGACAGGGATTAACGGAATCAATATAGGTCTCGGTTTCGACGTACTCGCCGTTAATGTAGGGCAGATAGGTTTTGCCTAATTGCTGTTTAACCCGGGTTAGGGCTTGGAAGGCTTTTTGGCGTAAATCAGCATCGGCATAATCCGCATCAGGGGCGTTGGGATAACCCTTGGTGGGCAGGTCATTAATGCCTTTAACCTGGGGCGGAGTAATTAATTCTTCAATGGGGCGCTCCTCTAGGTTTTGGCGTAGAAAAGAACTATTGGCCGTATTTTCCAGTAACCGTCGAATCAAATAGGCCATGCCCGGCAGTAGCTTACCGTAGGGCGCATAGACCCGCACCCGATGACCCCGTTTCACAATCGCCCGGGCCAAAGGTTCCCCCATGCCATAGAGGATTTGCATTTCATAACGTCGTTTGGGAATATTTAACTCTTCGGCGATCGCACAGGCCAGGGCTTGGGAACGGACATTATGGCTACCAATGGCGGCGTATAAATATTGGTGGTTTTCCAGCAGTAACCGGGTCATGCGTTCATAATTGGCATCGGTTTGGGCTTTTTCCACATAAACCGGAATTGGCCAATGGTTTTGTTGGGCTTTAATGGTTTCCTGATCCCAATAGGCCCCTTTCACCAGGCGCACTGTGATGGGATAACCCCGATGTTTGGCCCAGGGAATTAACCCTTCTAGATCCGCCGCTGAATCCCGCAGATAGGCCTGCATGGTGATGCCAATATCGGTGCGGGAACGGAACTCTTCTTCCACCAACAATTCCTTGAGAATATTTAAAATCAGGTCTTTGTAGTGGTACTGCTCCATGTCAAAGTGAACCGCCACCCCTAATTCTTGGGCGCGTCGCAACAATGCCCGAATCCGTTCACAGACTTTTGCTTTACTGCCCTCAGGGTCAAGGGGATCAAATTGGGAATAAAAGGCCGTTAACTTTACCGATACCTGCACCTGGGGCAACATTTCCCCGTCTGCCTCATCAATCTGGGCCACCTTTGACCAGGATTTTGCCTGTTGGGATAACTGGGCCATCAAGTCTAAATAGTTCTGCCAATATTCCGCCGCCTCCGATTCCGTAATTACCGCTTCCCCCAGTAAATCAATGGTAAAGCCCATTTTTTCCTTGCGGAGTCGTTCCACCGTTTTGATCACCTGGGCGATCGTTTCCCCAGCAATGTATTTAAATGCCAACTGTTCCGTGGCCTTACTCACCGTTCCCGCTGCAATCTGGGCTGGCGTAGAATGGGCATCAGCAAAGTTCAACAGTTTTTTCAGTGCCTCCGGTAACTCCACCTCCTCTTCGCTCATATACTGCTGGAGATGGTTGGCAATCTCACTATTACTCTGCAACGCTGGTAGACAGTCAATGAATTTGAACAATTGCACCCGCAACCCCGGATGACCCATGGTCCAATCCAGCAATTTGTCATCGAGCCGCAGATTATCGCCAATTTTGTCCCATAGCGATCTTTTCTCCCGGGTCTGGGCTAATAGTTCCTTGGCGATCGCCTGGGTAGCCTGTTCATACTGTTGTTGTGACTCGATTTGTGCAACCATGGCTTGTCTCTAGACGATCAGTTAGGGTGAGGTACTTCCAACTTCTGATCTTACCGTAGTTACCAGTCCCTATAATGGCTGCATTAAGCTTTGCAGGTTTTGCACGGATTCTGCTGACCTAATAGTGACAATGATGAAACCGTTAATCACCCAGTGGTTTCGATATAATGAAAATTTAATCGTTTCTACTAATCTAATTCCTATGGTAGCAACTTCAGATTTATCGATTAATAAAATAGAAGTATGCCATAACAACGAGGATAGATTTATCTCCTTGAAACTTTTAAAAAAGCATTACCGCCTATAAGCTTTAGCTAACGAGATCAAGACTTTAGGCTAACATCAAAAATTTTGTTGATTCTTTGCCTAATCCAGTCCACAGGATTTTTCAGATCCGCCTCAGCCAGTAGTCCCATTTCTTTTAGTTTCTGTTCATATCCCTGGAGAGCACCCTGACGTTTACCCAATTCCTCCGCCACCCGTATGGATAGATGGGGGTGGGTAGATAGAAGTTTGTGAAAACAGTCTTTACCGATTAGGAAAAGGGTGGATTCTTCAGCGGCGATCATGGTGGTGGGATAGGGGACTTCCAGCATCAAAGGTAACTCACCAAAGAATTCCCCTTGTCTGAAAGTAAATATACGGTTGCTGATTTTTTCATTTTCATAAATGGCATTTATTGCCCCAGTGAGCACGACACAAAAATAGCTGTGGTACTGATTTTGTTTGACTAAGGTTTCTCCCGCCGATAAATGCCATCGTTTCCCCATTTCAATCACATTTCTAATTTCAAGATCATTGAGTTTTTGAAAGCAGAAGTTTTTCTTCAATAGCTGGGTGAGGGTGGGAGAATTATCTAATTTTTCTCCAGGGGCTGGAACCTTATTTTCTTGATTGCTAACTGCTAGAGAGATGCTTTCTGGATTTCTTAGCCATAGATCCCTTTGGGGGAAGGGCATATTAATTCCCCGGCGACGACAATTATATTGAATGATGTGATTGAGAGAGCTAAAGATCAGAAATCTTTGGTCGATTCTTTCAGTCCAAACCCAGAGTTCAAAATTAAGAGAATTTTCGCCAAACCCAAGAAAAACTGCTTTTGGTGCTGGCTCACTGACAATATTTTTTTCCATGGCGGCGGATTCCAATAGCACTTCCGTCACTAGAACTAAGTCACTGCCATAGGCCACACTGACTGGCACTTCGAGGCGACCGCTACAATTTTCATAGTTCCAGTTGATTACTAAGTTGCTGGTTAAATCGGTGTTGGGCACCACTAGGTCACTGCCTCTAAAGGTGCGGATTATCGTAGAGCGAATGGAAATTTCTTTGATGTAACCAATGTGGTCATTAAATTCAATTAAGTCACCAACTTTGAGTTTATTTTCGCCAAAAATTGTTAAACCACTGACTAAATTCCTAGTTAATTCCTGCAAGCCAAAACCAATACCGATTCCCAGTCCCCCCATAATTACGGCAAAGCTAGCCAGTTCCAAGCCCATGCCTTGCAGCACAATAATAAAGCCTAATACTGCCACACCTAAACTTGTTAATGTACCAATTACTTCTCGGTTGCCTTCACTAAATCCTAGTCTGAGCAGGAGAATTTTTTTGAGAAATTGTTTGGTGGCCTTGGCAAATACTCCCACCAATAAAAGCAGAAAACAGGCCTGAACAATCCACCACAAAGTGATGCTCTCAGTTCCCAACTTAAAGATGGGAGCATTCAATGTTTCCAGCAGCCAATTTTTTAGCAAATGCCCTTGTTCAAGCACATTGGCGATCGCCTGGGGTCCCGGTTCTTGTGGTTGTGTATTAAGTTGTGCAATCACGGTAAGCTTCCCCAGGATCAGGACGATCGAATATAGCCAAGCCCCAATTTTAGCCTAGTGGCCCGTGGGGCAAGGATAGGATCAACTAGGAAATTTACGAGATTACACAGGAGTGGGAGCCCAAAAATCAAGCCCTCCGACGTAGCTGTTTGCGAACAATTGACAACACGATGATGGCGGCCACACTAACCAGGACAATTTTTGACACCGGCCCCAAGTATTGCTCCACTAAGTCATAGTTATTACCCAGTTTATAGCCGGCACTGGCGAGAAAGGTTACCCAGAGGGATATGCCTCCCAAGCTATAGAGGGTGAAGGAAATAAGACCCATGGCATTGATGCCTGCAGGCAAAGAGACCATGGTGCGGATGCCAGGTACCAAACGTCCCAAGAACACCGATTGATGACCATAGCGACCAAACCAAACGTTAGCTTTGTGAATGTCCTTGGCATCTAGGCCAATCCACTTACTATAACGGTCGGCAAGTTGTTCTAACCGTTCTTCACTGACCAATTTACCAATGTAGTACCAGGGATAAGCTCCCAAAATTGTCCCAACAATGCCTGCCACGATCGCCGGGAACAATGCCAATTTTCCCTGGGCAACGGCAAAACCAGCTAGGGGCATGATCAATTCGGAGGGGATGGGGGGAAAGAGGTTTTCTAAAAACATTAAAAGACTGATCCCCCCGTAGCCTAACTGATTCATCACCTGGGGAATCCATTCTGTGATCCACTGGGACATAAATGTTTGATTGAGATGTGATGTAAGGATAGATTTTGCAGGAAATTGGAGTAGCTACGGCCGTCGCCGTCAATGAACCAAGGGGAGTAGGGTTGGTTGGAGCGGGCATAACCCCATTGTCAACTTCCCTACGGCGAGGGGTAACTCACCTTTTATAATGGCGATCGCCCTTTAATCACCAAGCCATGGCCAGTATCAACGACAACTATCTCAAGCTCAAAGCCGGTTACCTGTTTCCCGAAATTGCTCGGCGGGTAAATGCTTTCACCAATGCCAATCCTAACGCCCAGGTGATCAAACTTGGTATTGGGGATGTGACGGAACCCCTGCCCCTTGCTTGTCGCCAGGCCATGGCCAAAGCCATCGACGACATGGGCGATCGCCAAACCTTTAAGGGCTATGGCCCGGAACAGGGTTACGCTTGGTTGCGGGAAAAAATTGCCCAGCACGATTTCCAAGCCCGGGGCTGTGAGGTTAGTGCCGAAGAAATTTTCATCTCCGACGGTTCCAAATGCGACACCGGCAATATTCTCGATATTTTCGGCAAAAATAACACCATTGCCGTCACCGATCCTGTCTATCCCGTCTATGTGGATACCAACGTGATGGCGGGGCACACCGGCGATGCCAACGACAAAGGAGAATACGGCGGACTGGTTTACCTGCCCATTTCGGCGGAAAATGAGTTCACAGCGGCAATTCCAAGCCAAAAAGTAGATTTAATTTACCTTTGTTTTCCCAACAATCCCACCGGAGCCACTGCCACTAAAGCCTATTTAAAGGATTGGGTAGATTATGCCCTGGCCCATGGTTCGATTATCTTTTTTGATGCGGCCTACGAAGCATTTATCACCGATCCCACTTTGCCCCATTCCATCTATGAAATTGAAGGGGCCAGGAACTGTGCCATTGAGTTTCGCTCCTTTTCCAAGAATGCTGGTTTCACCGGCACCCGTTGCGCCTTCACTGTGGTGCCAAAAACTTTAACCGCCAAAGCCGCCGATGGCAGTGACGTGGAATTATGGAAACTCTGGAACCGCCGCCAATCTACCAAATTTAATGGGGTTTCCTACATTATCCAACGGGGGGCCGAGGCTGTTTATTCCCCGGAAGGCCAAGCCCAGGTACAGGAACTGATTGCCTTTTATTTGGAAAATGCCCGCATTATTCGAGAGAAGTTAGCCGCCGCCGGTTTGATGGTCTATGGTGGGGTCAATGCGCCCTATGTGTGGGTCAAAACCCCCGATGGCCTGAGCAGTTGGGACTTTTTCGACAAGCTATTACATACGGTGAATGTGGTGGGTACCCCTGGCTCTGGCTTTGGGGCGGCCGGGGAAGGCTATTTCCGCATTTCTGCTTTTAACAGTCGGAGCAATGTGGAAGAAGCCATGGAGCGCATCACCTCTACCCTCAAATTGGGTTAAAATCCCCCTGGGGTTGCCCAACAATGGGTAGCTCTGGGCCTTTGTCGGCATCACCGGTCTGAGAATACAGTGCAGTCATCCGTCGAACTTTGGCAAAAAAATCTGCACCGGGCCAAGCAGGCCAGGGATTTAGTTTTCGACTACGCTTTAGGCACTAGCCTCGTGGCCCTATTGCCGATCGCCGGTTACTATTCCCTGCGGCTGTTGCTGGTGTTATTTCTGCTGGCCAAGATGTGCCGGGACATTGGTAAAGTTTGGCAATTTCCCCGGGGACAAGACCTCTTGGCGATCGCCGGTAATATTTTTGGGGCCATGGGCGCAGTGATCACCGCCTCTGTAGTCTGGGTCACCCTACTGGCGATCGGGATCTGGGTGCCCTATTTCGACAGTTTTAAAGGCTTTGCTGGACTGTTTACCCTCACTTGGATGCTAGGGCAAAGCACCAACCAGTATTATGCCAATGGTGCGGCCAAGTCCCCATCCCGCTGATTTGTTAAATCTTGGACCAATCCAGCCTGACTGACTCAGGGAAGCGTAAACCATGGGCATCTTTAACCGCCGAAGACTATTGCTAGGGGGAGCCGCCCTGGGGGGAGCATTCACCATAGGCCAGGAGGAGCGCCATCGACAAAAACAGCAAGAGTTGGAGGAACTGGCTCGGGCCCAGGCCGCTAATACCGACCGCACCAGTATGTTAAGTGCCGCCTTTGAAGCTGATGCGGAAAAAATTTACCGGGGCGAGGAGATTATCAACAGTGTTAGGCTCACTCCTCCCATTCTGCCCTACGATCGCCAAATTTCCCGACTACTGATCCGTTGCAGTAAAATCGCCACCCAACAATACCTAACGGGGAAAACCATCCCTAGCTACGACGGCAATATCCGACAATTGCCAGCCTATAGCTCTGACCTGGACAAATACCAACAAATTGCTTCTTTTCGGGGTAAGGAAGCCAAGATTTCCGAATCCGTTGCGGTGCAAATTCCCTTAGATAACACGGGCGATCCCCTCGATCAAACCTGGGACCAAGCGGAAGATTCCCTGGGGGAAACCATTCGCCAAGTGGTGAAAGTAACCCAACAAATCCCCGTTTACCTCGGTTTTGTCCTCAGTTCTCCCCAGCACAATTTAATTGTGTTCCGGGGTACCCAAACCACCATGGAATGGGTCAACAATCTCCGGGCCCAGCAAATTCCCTTCACCGATCGCCAATCGGGACAACATTTCGGCAAAATTCACCAAGGCTTTATCGAAAACTATCTCCGCATCGTCAGTCCCATTCCGAGGGAAATTGCCCGAAAATTAGACCCGGCTGTGCCCTGTTACATCACTGGCCATAGTTTGGGGGCTTCCCTGGCAGTGCTGGCGGCCCTGGATTTAGCGGTTAACCTGCCTAACTTACGGCCCCAGATCCAACTTTATAGCTACGCCTGCCCTAGGGTTGGGGATATAGCCTTTGCCCAACTCCATTCCCGCCAAGTACCCAACAGTTACCGCATTGTTAACCTCGCCGACGTGATTCCTCTCTTGCCCCCCACAACGGGACTAGGCACCTATGTCCATGTGGGCCAGAGTTGGAGTTTCCTCAACCAAGGGCAAGACATTTTACCCAACCATGTGGTGGACACCTACCAAGGCGCAGTGGACCGGGAAGTAGAAACAGACCAGTCCAGGGACTATCCCATCGCCGCTGTTTGATCATTTTTGACTTGCCCCCCTGACCCCCCAATGCTGGGGGGAATTTACAGGTGAACTAAACCAGACCCACTAACTTTTCGCTTAAATCCCACATGCGCTGGGCCTTTTGAGCATCACTCCCCTGTTCAGAAAGTTCCTGCACAAAAGCTTCCCGGCCTGCTTGTTGACGGTTGCCCCAACTCCAATGCACCCCGGACTCTTTAAATTTGTCATCGGCCACCACCATGGCTACCCGTTCCCCTGCCAATTCTTGGCTGACATAGCCTTTGGTGACATTTTTTTGAAACCAGGGGAAAATAGTCCGGAAAAGAGAATAGTGGTTGCGGAAGAGGGGAGTATCCGCCACACAACCAGGGTAAAGGGAATTAAAAACAATGCCCGTTGCTTGGTGGAAGCGACGGTGTAATTCTCTGGTGGTGAGCATATTGCAGAGCTTACTGTCCTTATATGCCTTGCCCGACTTGAATTTTTTGTTATTAATCATGGTAATGGGTTTTTTAAAGCCCGCTTCAAACCCTTCAAAGTTGCCCAGATCCGGTGGAGCGGGGATGGGAATTTTGCCCCCAAGCTCTTTGCTGTTGGCGGTGACGGTACCCAAGATAATTAGGCGTTTATCTTCGTCGGGACAAGCTTTCAGGTCTTCGAGCAAGAGATTGCAAAGCAAGAAATGTCCCAAGTGATTGGTGGCGACAGACAATTCATAGTCATCCGCTGACCAGAGGGGATCATCTAATAAAGGGAAGTAAACTGCCGCATTACAAACTAAAGCTTTGAGAGGACGCCCCAATTCTCGAAACTGGCTCACAAATCGCCGCACACTGTCTAAATAGCCCAAATCTAGTTTAATAATGGTGTAAGAATCTTTAGGAAAACCCAACTCGTCGGCAACTTTCTGAGTTTTGTCCAAATTGCGGCAGGCCATGATTACGTGCCAGCCCCGATCAATTAACGCTTTAGCGCCATATAGACCCACCCCGGAGGAGGCTCCGGTGATGATCACCGTTGGTTTCATCGGCTGTTCCATGGATTTATAAATTTTTAATTAATTGTTAGTGGTTAAATTTCGCCACTCTTTAGAATCGCATAATGTTGAATCCCCTTTTGTGAAGGAGCTTTAAGCAAAATTCAGTTTTGCCCATGGTTAATCATGGGGGAGTGGGGGGATTTTCCACGGGGGTACCCTCGGCAATGTCCAGTTCAATTTGGGGGCCCCGGTCGAGAATTTCGATGTCCCATTGTCCCCGTTTGGCGGTTTCAAAAACGATGTAGCGGCCGTCAGGACTAATCTTTGGATTTCTGACCCATTGGCGATAGTTGAGGGTTAACAGGTCAGTTTTTTTGGTGAGGCGATCATAAAGGGCAATGTCGGGCCGCCCTTGGATGCTGGACAAATAGACCAGGTAGCGGCCAGTGCGACTCAGGCTGGGGCTTTCGGCAATGGTGTTGGCTTGGTTCAATCCCGGTAGGTTGACCAACTGGTTATTGCGGAGGTCATAGACCAAAATTTCCCTGGTGCCGTTGCGGTTAGAAACTAGGGCCAACCAACGACCATCACCGCTCAAGCTGGGCTGTTCGTCATTGAAGCGGCTATTTAGGCTCTGGTCCAATGGCGATCGCCTGACGTTATTACAACCACTGAGCGCTAGGGGGACTAGTATTATTGCCAACCATAACCATGGAGTCCGCCCTAAACTACTCCAAACTTTCACCCTGTTCACTGAGAAAAATTAATAATCAAACCGTTCTTGGTCATCAGCTCCGATGGGGGGCTCTTCCGCATCGACTGGGGGACGACTGGGACGTTGACTGCGGGGGTTACCACTGCGGGCCGCCTGTTCCTGGTCCTCTGGAGTGGTGGGGCGGGGAGTTAAATCAGCTTCATCAATAGGTTGGTAGTCCACATAGGCCGCCGGGGGTTCATCTTCGTAGGGGCGGGCATTGCGGGGGGCATTCCTCTCTGGGCGATCGCCAAAGGAATCATAATCACTGCTCGGCCCAGTAGTGGGACGGGGGCGGCGGTTGCTGGGACGACGGGGGGGATTGGAATTGGGAGTATTGCTAGCTTCTGGGCGGGGGCGACGGCTGGGGGGACGACGGCTGGGGGTGGGATCATCCCAAACGTCATTGGCACCACTATCCCAACCGGAATAATCGTCTTCATAACCGTAGTTATCACCGTAACCAGCGGGGGGGCGTTGGGGGGCACTGCGGCCAGCGGGGGGACGGGAGCGGGTTGGCTTGGCATTGGGGGGGGGAGCACTGCGACCACTAGAGGGACGGGGCCTGGCCCTAGCTTCCGCTTCTCCATAGCCATCGGGGCGGCCACTGCGGGCATCATCGTCATAACCCCTCAGGCGGCGATTGTTACGGGCCACAGGTTCATCTTCCGGTTCCAATTGGTCCAATTCGGCTTCGGTATAGACCCTAGTTTTACTCACCCGGCGATCGTCTGCGTAGGGGGCACTGCGCCTAGCCTGTTCGGTGGTGATGCCCCGTAAACGGATGGTTTCAGCGGCAAAAAACACAGTGGAGCCACTGAGTAATAATTGCCCAAACTGTAAAATCGGGTCTAGCCGCCAACCTTGGAACAGTAAAATTAATCCGCACAGTAGGCCCACAGCGGAGAAAAAGATGTCGTAATCCCGGGACACCTCCGGCCGCACCGAGCGCAGGAAATAGAGCCCCGCCCCGGCCACTGCGAGAAAAATACCAAGGATGCTAGCTGAATTGAGCCCGAAATTTACCATTACCCTGAAAGCTGATGTTTCTCTGCTCCATGGTAGCTGATTCTGTTAATGGCCGAAGGGGCCTAGATGTTGGCGATCGCCATTTTGATCTTTTCCGGTTCCAAAGCCTGGCCAATTAACACTAAGCGGGTTTGCCGGCTATCTACCTCTGTCCAGGGGCGATCGTAGAAATAATCAAACCGTGGACCCACCCCTTGCAGCACCAGACGCATAGCCTTTTGGGGCACGGCGACAAAACCCTTAATGCGATAAATCTCATGGTTTTCCACTAAATTGGCTAGACCTTTGACCAACTGCTTGGGATCAAACTCTCGGTCCAGGGCCACATAGACTGCATTAATATCCTCATCGTGGTTGTGGTCTTCCTCGTGGTCATGGTGACTGGGGCGACTATGGAGATTGTCTTCCACCGCTGCATTAAAGCCGAGGAGAACTGCTGGGCTAATTTGCCCTTGGTGACAGGGCACCACTTTCACCCCCGTGGGTAACTGGTCGCCCAACCAGCTTTCCAGCCGTTGTTGATCCGCATCCGCCAACAAATCGGTTTTGGTTAACAGCACCATATCCGCACAGGCCAACTGGTCTTCAAATAATTCTTCGATGGGGGTTTCATGGTCGAGGCTATCATCGGCCTGCCGTTGCGCTTCCAACGCATCCAAGTCTCCCACCATGGCTCCCCTAGCCAGGGCATCCCCATCCACCACGGTAATCACCCCATCTACGGTGGCGCCGGTGCGAATTTCTGGCCAACGAAAAGCTTGAATTAGGGGTTTGGGTAGGGCTAAACCAGAAGTTTCCACCACAATGCAATCAATTTCCTCCCGCCGCTCCAATAAAGCCTGCATGGTGGGCAAAAATTCCTCCTGCACAGTGCAACAGAGGCAGCCATTGGCCAATTCGACAATTTTAGGGGCTTCATTAGAGATCTGATTACCGTCTTCGTCACACATTTGGCAACTGCGGAGTATGTCCCCATCAATGCCCACTTCCCCAAACTCGTTGACCAATACGGCAATGCGTCGTCCTTGGTTATTTTGCAATAGGTTCCTAACCAGGGTGGTTTTGCCAGAGCCGAGGAAGCCAGTGACTACGGTAACGGGGATTTTGTGCATAAATTTCGTAAAAATTTGTGAAAACTTGTAACAATTAGGATATGACCGTCTGGGGGCGGGTCTTTAAGTTTAGCGGTGGTTTTCCCCCCAAGGAACGGTCATGATAGATAAAGATTTTTCCCCCACTACGATTGTGCCCATGGCAATGCTCCTTTCCTCTCCCTCCAGCGATCCAGTGAAAACGGCGCCAATGGAACCAGTGGTGGCTATGGAGAATCTCAGTCACTTCTACGGCACTGGCAACCTGCGTAAACAGATTTTATTTGATATCAATCTCCGATTGGAGGAAGGGGAAGTGGTTATTCTCAAAGGGCCTTCCGGTTCGGGAAAAACCACATTGTTGACCCTCATGGGGGGATTGCGGTCAGCCCAAAGCGGTAGTTTGCGGGTGTTTGGCCAAGAATTAAATGGTGCCAAAAAACACGAGTTAGTCCAGATCCGCCGTCACATTGGTTATATTTTCCAGGCCCATAATTTGCTGGAATCCCTCACGGCCAGGCAAAATGTGCAGATGGCCATCGAACTACACTCCCAATACAATGACCATCAGGCTAAGGAATTGTCCATTGCTATGCTGGAGGCGGTGGGTCTAGGGGACCACATCAACTATAGTCCCCATAGTCTTTCTGGTGGACAAAAACAACGGGTGGCGATCGCCAGGGCTTTGGTTTCCCATCCCAAAATGATTTTGGCCGATGAACCAACGGCGGCCTTGGACAGTAAATCGGGCCATGACGTGGTGGAGTTAATGCGAAAACTAGCCCGGGAGCAGGGGTCTACTATTTTGATTGTTACCCACGACAACCGCATTTTGGACGTGGCGGATCGGATTATTCAACTCGAAGATGGGCAACTTTGTGCTGATACGGGGGAGTGAAGATTAATTAACCAACCCTAAAAACTCAGCTAGAAGATCAATATAATGAACACAGCTAAATACTCAAATCAAATCATAGAGATACAGTAAAGAGTTTGCTGTGCCACTCAGACACCCCAACCGCTGTATTTAGGATTGGTAAATGCCTATTTACCAGGTTTTAATTTTGCTTTAATTTTCCTCAAAACTTTAGGCACAGGGACGTTACCAGGCAAAACCTGGGGAGGCAAAACAAGATAATTAAACTGAACTCACCAATGAACCCCTCGCCTTGGAACTTAGCAGTGATTGCATGACCCAGGATCCCTACCAAATTCTACTGATTGAAGACGATTCGGCCACGGCGACAATGGTTGAGAATTATCTGGGTTCGTCGACTATGTCCCCTTTGGCGGCCCGTCTGCCAGTGCAAATCACAGCGGTGTCGAATTTGGCTGAGGCGGTGGAAGTTTGCCAAGACCGGGAATTTGCCATTGTTTTATTAGATCTATTTTTATCGGAAATTCAAGGAATTGATACTCTAATTAAAGCCCGTACAATTTTTCCCGACCAATCCATCATTGCCTATAGCCAAAGTGAAGATGAGCATTTAGTTATTCAAGCTTTTCAGCACGGGGCCGATGGCTATTTACGACTAAAAAACCTAGACAGCTATTTGCTTTATTATGAATTGCTATCGGTTTTAGAAAGAAATATTTATCGCCGCAAGAGTGAAAATCAACGGAACTTAGCCAGCCAACAGAAGGAATACCACGACCTGGAAACCCTAATTAGCTCCACCACCAGCGTCACCGCCCGGATGTTTGGCTCCGATACCATCAAAGACTCCTTTCCAGAATTGTTTGAAGAGTTGAAACAATCCTATGGAGAGTTGTTAGAGTTAGCGTTGGATCAACGGGCCTTTAGGATAGACCATAATCTGTCTGGTCGCTTGAGAAATTTAGCCGATCGCCTAGGTTTTATGAAAGCCAGCCCCAGGGACATTATCGAAATCCATACCACGACCCTCAAGGAAAAAAATCATAATATTAATGTGGTTAAATCCCAAGCCTATGCCGTCGAAGGCAGATTGATATTATTAGAATTAATGGGATATTTAGCGGGTTTTTATCGCAAATACTATGTCAGCTTAAATAATTTGAATATTTCCTCCCGCATTTCACCACGATTTCCCCCCAAAGACAGCTCTTGAGATGTTAATGTCTTATTGAGTAATCTGTTCTTTGATTGACTGAATCACATCTTACTTTAACTAGGTTACCAATCTATTAGTTTATCATTCTTTTTTCTTTAGATTCCCTTTGATTGAGGCTATTTATCCTGGGTTTATTGAGTTAGACTTGAGCATTGGCCTTATTTACTATCAACGATAGATATGAATAGGATTGTCTTAAGACTTTATATTACGGGTAATTCGGTGCGTTCTCAGCAGGCGATCGCCAATATTTACCGCATTTGTCAAGAAGATTTAGGTGATCAGTACAACGTTGAAATCATCGATGTATTGGAGCAACCCCAACGGGCGGAAGAGGAAAAAATCATGGTCACCCCCACCCTGATCAAACAATTGCCCCCTCCTCTGCAACGGATTATCGGTGATATGTCCAATACGGAAAAAGTTTTGCTGGGGCTAGACATTGTGCCCGAAGGTTTGCAGGTTCATTTCCCGGAGGATTGATAGCTATCCCCTAGGCGGTGGGCCGATATTAGGTGATGATTAAAAACTAGGGCGAGAATTTTGCCTCCTACATTTCTCTGGCGATCGCCAAAGCTCAAGTTTTTTCCTGATCTACCCCTCCATGTTGCCCAATTCCCCCCAACGCCAAGCTGTCCAGGCTCTCTACAATACCTATCCTTTTCCCCCGGAACCCCTGTTACAGGAGCCACCCCCGGGTTATAACTGGCGCTGGCAATGGACTGCGGTGCACAATTTCTGTTTGGGGCGACGGCCATCTAACCAAAAAATTCGTATTCTCGATGCCGGCTGTGGTACTGGGGTGGGAACGGAATATTTAGTTCACCTTAACCCCGAAGCGACAATCCACGCCATTGACATTAGCGAAGGGGCCTTGCAGGTTGCCCAGGAAAGGTTACAAAAATCCGGCGTGTGGTGCGACCGAGCGAGTTTTCAGCAGTTACCCCTCGAAAATGCCGCCAGCATACCAGGACAATTTGACTACATTAACTCCGTGGGGGTGTTGCACCATCTCCCCGACCCCATTGCAGGTATCCAAGCTCTGGCGGAAAAATTAGCCCCCGGCGGTTTATTCCACATTTTTGTTTACGCTGAAATCGGCCGTTGGGAAATCCAGCTCATGCAAAGGGCGATCGCCATTTTACAGGGGGAAAAACGGGGTGATTACCAGGATGGAGTAGCGGTAGGTCGACAAATTTTTGCTAGTTTGCCGGAATATAACCGTTTAGTGAAAAGGGAAAAAGAGCGTTGGTCCCTGGAAAATCACCGGGACGAATCCTTTGCAGATATGTATGTCCATCCCCAGGAAACGGACTACAACATTGATACTCTGTTTGAGTTAATCGACTCGGCCGGACTAGAATTTTTAGGCTTTTCCAACCCCGACTATTGGCAACTCGATCGCCTGTTGGGTAAAGCGCCGGACTTAATGGAACGGGCCAAAAATTTGGGCGAAAAGGAACGGTATCGTCTGATCGAATTGTTAGACCCAGAAATTACCCACTACGAATTTTTCTTGGCTAAACCCCCCGTACAAATTAGTGATTGGGCTGACGATGGGGAACTTTTACAAGCCAAACCAGGGCTTCATCCCTGTGTTACCGGTTGGCCCAGCCGCAGTTTATTTGACTATAACTATCAACCGTTGGAATTAACAGAGGCTGAATTTAAGTTTCTTCAAGAGGTGGAAAAATATACTGACAGTCAAGCCAATGTGGCAACAATCCTGGCTAACCTAGGCGATCAATCCATCGACTTAGCATTGGTGCGGAGCCTACAAACTCGGCAACTACTGACCCTTAGCAAATCCTAGGATCTGTTTTAACAATTACTGATGCTCTGAAATTTGCAGACGGGGGCTAAGGACTAAAATTAAAAAGTCCCCCTGGTTGCACAGAGGAAATTGCCATGGTTCAGTCAGTTGATCATCCCAAGTCACTGTCTTTGAACATTCCTGAAGAACTGGCCTTGCAGGTTACGCCAGCACAATTTGCTGTTTTAGCGGCGGAAAATCGTGATTTAAGACTTGAACGCACAGCAACAGGGGTATTAATTGTGAATCCTCCCACTGGTGGCGAAACAGGTAATCGTAACGCCAAAATCATTACTCAACTTGGGGTATGGGGTGAAGCTAACGATACTTTAGGCATAGCGTTTGACTCCTCCACAGGATTTGAATTGCCCAATGGCGCTAACCGATCGCCGGATGCGTCTTGGCTAGCGAGGGAACGCTGGCAAACACTTACTCCCAAACAAAGACAGGGATTTATCCCCCTATGTCCTGATTTTGTGGTGGAATTACGGTCTCCAACCGATTCGCTGAAAAAAATACAGGAAAAAATGCAGGAGTATATGGAAAACGGAACCAAGTTAGGTTGGTTGATTGACCCCAAAAATCGGCGGGTGGAAATTTATCGTTCTTGTGAAGCGGTGGAAGTTCTGGAAAATCCCAGCACCCTATCAGGGGAAACTGTTTTGCCAGGATTCATCCTATCTCTGCAAAGAATTTTCCCTAGTTAATGGGATTAAAATCAGCCTTACAAAACCCCTTTGGAACTGGGAATAGTATCGGCCCGGCGGGGGTCAACTTCGATCGCCATGCGCATGGCCCGGGCAAACGCCTTGAAAGTGGCCTCGATAATGTGGTGGGAATTAATGCCATCAAGCTGACGGATGTGGAGGGTAATTTGACTGTGGTTAACCACCGCAACAAAAAATTCCCGCACCAGTTGAGTGTCGTAGGTGCCCACCCGTTCCGTCGGAATTTGTAGGCCATAGCTGAGGTGGGGCCGCCCAGAAAAATCCAACGTTACCTGTACTAAGGCTTCATCCAAGGGAGCAATGAAATGGCCAAACCGATTAATACCACGGCGATCGCCAAGGGCTTCAGCTAAAGCCTGGCCAAGGGTAATACCCACATCTTCGTTGGTGTGGTGGTCATCAATTTCAATGTCCCCAGTCGCGTTCACTTCCAGGTCAATCAAACCGTGGGAAGCAATCTGGTGCAACATATGATCTAAGAACGGAACTCCCGTAGCCACATGGCATAAACCACTGCCCATCAAATTCAAACTCACTCGCACATCCGTTTCTTTAGTGACTCGATGTACCGCCGCCGCACGGGAGGAAAAGTTGGGAACCAGCAGGGAAGGGGTGGATGACTCCGGCATGGGAAAAATATGGGTGAAGTTGAGTGGCAATGGCTTTTTTCAGAACAGCCTTAATCCATTTTAAAGGTAAAGAGAAGATTGCCAGAAGTTAGAGAGTGTTTTAAAAGCTCTCTCGCTGCGACAGTTTGAAGGGAAGCTAGAGAAAAGTCCCCCAGAATTTTGGTTGCTTTAGTGGGTTAATCAAGACCTTGCCAACCAGCCATTGGGAACGCAGATAAATCTAGAGTAGTTTCGGGTTGACCCACCTCACTTGGGGCCCGGCCAAGAAAAGGGGATAATATGCCCAGCTTGTTTACTCACTAATTTCCCCCGCCATGATTGAGGTTGAACATCTCAGCAAAGTTTATGGTTCCACCACTGCCATCCAAGATGTGGACTTTTCGGTACAAAAAGGCGAAATTCTCGGTTTTTTGGGCCCCAACGGCGCAGGGAAAACCACCACCATGCGGATTTTGGCTGGCTACATTCCGGCCACTACCGGGACAGTGCGGGTGGCGGGGTTTGATGTCCATGAACAATCCCTGGCGGTGCGGAAACGCATTGGTTATCTACCGGAAAATCCCCCCCTCTATGGGGATATGACTGTGGAAAGCTTTTTGGATTTTGTGGCTAGCATTAAGGGAGTTAAACCAGGCGATCGCCACCAGCGGGTGACCTGGGCCATGGAACGGTGCCAGTTAACAGAAAAACGAAAAGTCCTGATTCGCAAGCTGTCCAAGGGCTTTAAGCAACGGGTGGGCATTGCCCAGGCCATTGTCCATGATCCGGCGGTGATCATTTTGGATGAACCCACAGTGGGGCTGGACCCAAAGCAAATTATCGAAGTGCGTAACTTAATTAAAAGTTTGGCAGAGGACCACACCATTATCCTTTCCACCCACATTTTGCCGGAGGTGAGCATGACCTGCGACCGGGTAACCATCATCAACCAAGGGCGGGTGGTGGCCACCAATACCCCGGACAATTTACTAGCAGATTTAAAAGGTAATCTCAGTTATCAGTTGGAGGTAGCTGGGGCAGAGGGAACGGCGATCGCCCGTTGTTTACAGTCATTGCCCGGTGTGGAAGAGGTGGAGATTAAAAGCCATCCCCAACAGCAGGAACGTCAGCAAATTTTGGTGCGGAGTAATCAACTGGAGGAACTGGGGCAACAATTAGCCCAGGCGATCGTTACCCAGGGTTGGGACTTGTACGAAATGCAACGGCTACGCCCCACCTTAGAAGATGTGTTTTTAAATCTGATTACCAGTGAAGTGGTGGACGAAGAAACTGTGATGGAATCTCCCGAGGAAACACCAGAAGCTCAGGTTGATGATGATGAAAATCCGGAAAATGCTCAATAATCGCTATCGGCAACGCAAATTCCCTTGCATTTAATGCCATTACTGGCCGTGCGGCGACAATGGGGACAAAGGATTGGTTCTGACTCCGACGGGCTGGGTGATGAGCCTTGGCGATCGCCAGTTTGGGATGTGGTTCTATCTGAATGATCAGTGGCGGAGACAACCATGAAATGAGCTAAGTGATACTGTTTGGGCTAGGTTTCGCTTCTACCATTGTGCCAAGGGATGAATTTTCTCGCATGGGTGCCTAGTCGGATTCTTTTTTCTCCTGGGTTTGGTTGTGACGATTAAGATCGTTAGTGTAGAGACTAACCAGGCGGGCAACGAAAATCACTGAATACATTTGACCAATAACCGCCTCCATATTGGACAATCCCATGGCAATGGAATCTGTGGGGAGAATATCGCCGTAACCCAGGGTGGTCAAAGTCGTAAAGCTAAAATAGAGCAAGACGAAATTGTTAATTCCATCACTTTGTAATTCATTAAAATTGGTAGGGGAGATAATATAGGAGATCCGGTAAAGTAAAAACCAAAAGACTCCAATCAGTAAGTAAACACTGATAGCTCCCAGTAAAATATTTTGGTCGACTTTTTGGGCCTTGTTCAATTGTTGGCTAATGGTAATCACCGCCGCTCCGAAGAACACCGCATAGACTATATCTGCCCAAGTAAATAGTCTTTGGGAAATGGTTGGGTTACTAATCAATAAAGTTAATAAATCACAGCCCAAGGCGATCGCCACAAGTCCCCGTAGAAAAGTTTTCCAGAGAGAGCTGATGGCCATATTTTTTACCATTACCAGAATGGTCACCGTAAACAAGACGGAAGTAATAACTCCTCCTATTTGCGTTTTCACAAACATGGCAAAAAGCAGTAATGAAACAATTGACCAAAAAAGATTACGGTAATGCCAGTTATCAAGATTTTTGGGTCGATATTTGCCAAACATAAATCCCCAGCCCAAAAGCCATTAAACGCCTAATCAACATTGATACAGGCGGCGGCCATTTGTAAAGCGAGCAAACGACTTTCCAAACGATGATGGGGAGATAGTTGGGCCAACACCGGCAACCTTTGCAAGCGAGCCTGGACTTGACCCTTAGCCCCCACCAAAAAAACTTCCCGTTGCTTAGCTAATGCATCTTTGAGCATAGTTTCGATCGCCAGTAGGGCAGTGATGCCAAGGCGGGGTACTGTGGCCAAATCGAGGATCAGCACATCGTAATTTTCCACAATGGTTAGCCTGCGGGCAATGGACTTGGCTGCCCCAAAGCTCATGGGACCACTGAGGTGAAACATAAAAATGCGGCCATTGGCTTCTCGCAAAATTTGTTGTTCCTCTTCTTCTAACCAGTCTTCCCCGTCTCCCCGGGTAACACTTTTAATCGACTGGAGTTGGATATCGGTCAAATTTTTCACTGTGAACAGATTGGCCACAAACACCCCCACCGCCACCGCCGTAATCAAATCCACAAACACGGTCAATCCCAACACCAGATACATTAACCCCGCCCCCTTCGTGGAAAGTTGGTGGGCCCGTTTGAGGAAACTCCAATCAACAATATCGATGCCCACTTTGATCAGGATGCCCGCTAAGACGGCATGGGGAATAGGTTCCGTCAACTGCCCCGCTTTAAGGACGATAATTAACAAAATCAGCGCATGGATCATGCCCGCAATGGGGGTTTTACCACCGGAATTAATATTAATTACCGTCCGCATGGTGGCCCCAGCCCCAGGCAAACCGCCGCATAGACCGGAAACAAGATTGCCAATGCCCTGGCCGACCAATTCCCGGTCGGAGTCATGGTGACTACGGCTGATGTTATCCGCCACAAGGGAAGTTAATAGAGAGTCTAGGGAACCCAACACCGCCAACATGATGCTATAGAGCAACATTTGTTTTAAGCTCCCCCAACTGAGATAGGGCAGATGAAGGCTGGGCAAACCGGAGGGAATTTCCCCAATACGAGGCAGGGATACATTTCCGAAAAAAATGAGCGAAATTATTGTCCCCACCACCAGAGCGATTAAGGGAGCGGGCAAAATCCGGTTAACACGGGGCGGAGAAAAAAAGACGATCGCCAGGGCAATTAAGCCCAAACTAAAGGCGGCAAAATTAACATCATTGATATAGGTAGGAAGAGCTTCCAGGGAGCGCACTACCCCAGGGGCCGTTTGGTGTCCCAATAAGGGGGCAATTTGCAAAATGATGATAATTACCCCGATGCCGGACATAAAACCGGAAATGACAGTGTAGGGCATAAAGGTAATATATTTCCCCAAACCAAATAGCCCCAAAAGCACCTGGAAAATGCCGCCGAACATCACCACTGTCAGGGCCATGGCCCAACCATTTTCTGGATTGCTGGCAGTTAAATTGGCAAAGGTGGAGGCCATTACCACTGTCATGGGTCCCGTGGGGCCACTAATCTGAGCTGGAGTTCCCCCACAAAGGGCGGCAAAAAATCCCGTACAAATGGCGCCATATAGTCCCGCAATGGGGCCAGCCCCCGAAGCAACCCCAAAGGCTAAAGCTAGGGGAAGGGCAACGATCGCCGCTGTGATACCGCCGAAAATGTCCCCCCGGAGATTATCAAAACGGAGCCCATGGACAAAACGGGCAGGGGAAGGGAGGGTAGTAGCCATGGAAAAGGAAGGGGAATTGCATCAAGATTGCTAATCGTCAGCATAGACCAGGGTTATAAATCTGGAACCCGCAACCATCAGCATTTCCGGACAGGAAGAGGCCTACTATTTTTTAACAGCCAACGTCATACCGTCCCCCAGGGGAATCACACCGATTTGTACTCGTGCATCTCGGGCCAGGTCACGATTAAATTCTTGCAAAACCCGGGTTTGAGGTTCTTGGGGATCAACCTCGGCTACTTTTCCGTGCCAGAGTACATTATCAATAACTACCAATCCCCCTGGCCGCAGTAGTTTCAAGCCAGCTTCGTAATAGTGGGGATAGTTACGTTTATCGGCATCAATAAAAATCAGGTCAAATTGAGGCAACGGCTTGATCCCAGCCAACTGTTCCAACGTTGCCAAGGCGGACCCCAATCTTAAATCAATTTTTTCTGCCATCCCCGCCCTCTGCCAATACTCCTTGGCGATCGCCGTGGCGTTGGGGTCTTGGTCACAGGCAATAATTTGACCATCGGGGGGAAGTTGTAAGGCCATAGCCAAGGTACTGTAACCCCGAAAAACACCAATTTCCAGTACCTGTTTTGCTCCGGTTAAACTGATCAACAAACCAAGGAATTGGGCTTGCTCTGGGCTAATTTGCATGGGGGCACCGGGTAAATGGGCTGTTTCCCGCCGCAATTGGGCTAGATACACCGATTCCTCTGCACTAATGCTTTGCAGATAGACGTAAAGACTAGGATCAAAACCAGTGATACCTTGGCCCATGGCATTGTTAGCCGAATTTTACCCAAATAGGTTGGCGTATTTTTCCACCGCTTGGCGGGGATTTTCGGTCCGTTGCGCCCGGATTTTTTCGTAGCATTCCCGTTCAATGGCGCTGGGATTTTTCGGAGCAGTAATGACTAGACGCACCAACTGATCGCCCCGGCCCTGTTTGGGGTTGGGCCAACCTTTGCCCTTTAACCGTAGGGATTGGCCAGATTTAACCCCGGCCGGTACTTTCATCCGCACCATGCCATCGGGGGTGGGCACATCAATGTCGGCTCCCAACACCGCTTCATCAGGGGCGATCGCCAATTCACAGACCAAGTTATCCCCTTCAAATTGGAAAAAGGGATGGGAGGTCAGTTGCAAATTAAGGTATAGATCCCCCCGTTGGCCATAGGGATTGGCCATGCCCTTACCTTTGACCCGCACTCGACTACCATTTTTGGCTCCAGCAGGAATGCGCACTGTGACCATTTCTTCCCCCAAGTTGAGGCGCTTTTCCACCCCCCGAAAAGCTTCCGCTAGGTTTAACTGTAGGGTTGCTTCCCGATCGCCTGCGGGGGCCTGGGCATTGCCAAAACCACCAAAATCATTAAAACCAGGGCCGCCGGTGGAATAACCATAGGAAGTTCTGGGACCGCTACCGGGGGTATTGAAACGCCCTAATAGCTCATTGATAAATTCGTCAAAATTACCGTACTGGCTAAAGTCAAAGCCACCAAAATCAACTCCCACGCCGGCATTCCCTGGGCCATAACCCCCACCGGGTTGCCCCGCGGCTCCGGCCTGTTGCCAATAGCGACCAAATTGATCATATTTTTTGCGTTTTTCCGGGTCGGAAACCACCTCATAGGCTTCGCTAATTTCCTTAAACTTTTCCTCCGCTGCCTTATCCCCAGGATTCTTGTCAGGATGATATTTCAGCGCCAATTTACGGAACTGTTTTTTAATGTCAGCTTCTGAAGCGGTTTTGCCCACCCCTAAAATCTGGTAATAGTCCTTGAAATCCGTTGATGCCATACAAGTGTCCCTCCTGTGACCTGAAACTGCCGCCCTGGAGCAAAGCCTGGAAAAATTTTCCCGGACTTGCCATGGAGTTGACCAAACCGCCCCAGCTTTACCCCTAACTAACTTACTCTAACAAGAAGTCCCGTCGGAGTTTGGCCGGTTCCCTCGATTCGGTTTTGCCCCCCGGTACCAATGGGCCAAAGTGTGAGGGGAAACACCCAGATGGTAGCCCGCCACCACCGCCTGGTTAATGGCCGTAGTCCGCACCAGTCCTAGCTTTTGCCACCGTCTTCCAGACGTAATCACTTTGCCCTCGGCGATCGCCACCTTGCCCTGCTGTTTTCCCAGTTTTTGCATAAATTGGTAATCTTCCATAATCGGTAAATCGGCAAAGCCCCCCAGCCGGTGGAAATCCCGTTGCCGAATAAACAAACCTTGGTCGCCATAGGGCCGTTGGGCGTAAATGGAGCGCCAAAGAATTAATTTTTCTAGCCAGCGATAGGGTCTACCGGGCAGATCAATGGCCAACCTAAAAGCCCCGGCTATGTAATCGGAATTGCTTAATATTTGAGCTATTTGGGCAAAAAAATCCCTAGGTAAAATACTGTCCAAATGTAAAAATAACAGCCATTCCCCCCGGGCCAAACTGGCACCGTAATTCATTTGGTTTGCTCGCCCTGGTTGAGGGCTAGAAAAAACCTGTAAAGGCAAACGATCAGCATAATTTTTGCATAACTCCACCGTGCGATCGCCACTCCCCCCATCAATAATTAAGATTTCTATCCGTTGATCCTGGATAAATTGTCCCAAATATTCCTTGCTATTATCGCCTGAGGATTTTTGTAAAATTTTTGCTTCATTAAAGACAGGAATGATAATACTCAGTTGGGGAAGAACAGCCATGGCTTAACCTAGGAGAAAAATCTTTTAATCAAGTTCATCTTTTTACCATAGGGAGGATAACGGAGATTAGTTTCCCCCCAAAAGGGACGACGTAAAATACTTTTATGGTTGCTAAAAGTATCAAAACTGGCTTTGCCATGGTAGCGCCCCATGCCACTTTCCCCCACTCCGCCAAAGGGTAATTCTGCCACAGTCAAATGTAGGAGAATATCGTTCAAACAAACACTACCAGAACTAGTAGATTGCAGTATTTGTTCGTGTTTTTGTCGATTATTACTGAAAAAATATAACGCCAGCGGTTTAGGTTTAGCGTTAATAAAATCTATTGCTTCCTCTAAGTTTTCATAGGTCAAAATTGGCAGGATGGGTCCAAATATTTCTTCTTGCATTAAGGGGGAATTTAGATCCGGATCAACAATTAAAGTCGGTGCCATATAGCGATCGCCTTCGTTATAATCTCCCCCCGTAATCACTTTGCCATGGCTTAATAAACCCACTAACCGTGACCATTGTCGTCGGTTAACAATGCGAGTGTAGTTAGGACTATGGGCCGGATTTTCCCCGAACAGTGTCTTAATGGCTTGTTGTAAAGCTGGCAAAAGTTGATCTAGACAGGATTGCTCCACCAACAAATAATCCGGTGCCACACAGGTTTGCCCCCCATTGACCAGCTTGCCCCATATAATCCGTTTTGCCGTTTCCTGTAGGTTAATTTCCCTATCTACCACACAGGGAGATTTACCACCCAATTCCAACGTAACTGGGGTTAATTGGCCCGCTGCCGCCGCCATAATTAATCGACCCACCCTCGGGCTACCGGTGAAAAAAATATGGTCAAATTTTTCCTGTAACAATTGTTGGCTAACGGTTTCATCCCCTTCCACCACCGTGGCCCAAGCTGGGGGAAATACGGACTTAACTAATTTAGCAATTACTGCACTAGTGGCCAGCGTATATTCTGAAGGTTTAACCACCACACAATTACCAGCGGCGATCGCCCCAATTAAGGGCATTAAACAAAGATAAAAAGGATAATTCCAGGGGCTAATAATTAGAACTACACCAAGGGGCTCTGGTCTTAGCTGGGCTGTGGCAGGAAATACCAGTAAATTAACGCCCACTCGTTGAGGCTTAGACCATTGCTGGAGATGTTTTTGATAATAATTGATTTCCCTAATTACTCCCAAAATTTCGTTCACATAACTTTCAAAGGGAGGCTTACCAAAATCCTGCTTAAGGGCAGCAGTAATTTCCACTTCCTGGGCTTGGATTTGTGCTTTTAGTTTGCTTAGTAAGCTTAATCTTTCTCCCACTGATTGAGTTTTACCAAGGCGAAAGAACCGTCTTTGCTCCGCAACAATGGTTTTAAGCATATCTAGGGTAATTAATTTTATGATAAAAGTAAAATAATGATTAGAATAATCAAAAACTAAGCATTAGTAAATCTTTTCAGACTATCTATTGTCAAACTTCCAAGCTTTTTTCCAAGGCTTCCACTGCTTCGTAGAGAGCTTGAAAGTTGCCTTCTCCAAACCCTCTAGCTCGATGACGGCGCTCAATAATTTCCCAAAATAAACTACCATCTCCGTAACAAGGCAGGCTAAAAATTTGTAGTAGTAACTGCTGACCTGTATTCTCCTGATCATCGAGGAGAATCTGCAGACGTCGTAGGCTATCCCAATCCAAATTTAAACAATTATTGTGGAAGTGATTGCACTGCTGTTGTTGTTTGTAATAGCTAGGAGGTATAGAAAGAAATTCTACTCCCAGACCGCGCAGATGGGTGACAGTTTCAATAATATTGTCGGTGGCAAAGGCCACGTGTTGAATGCCTGCTCCACCATTATTAGCTAAAAAAGTTTCTATTTGAGAGGTATTTGTAGTCGGACAGTTGAGATTAAACTGAACTTTTCCATTAGCATTGATTAATGCTTCACTGTATAACCCAGAATCGCAAGTATTAATGCTAAAGCATTGTTGTACTGACCAACTAAACACCTGTTGATACCATTGGGAGGCCTGGGTGAATTGATCAGCTCCAATGTTTAGTACCACATGATCAATGGTGGTTAACTTAGATCCATGGAACTTTTGACTTTTCAAGGAAGGACGAGCGGGATAAACGCTATGGGCCACGTCTCCCCAGGCCACAAAAGTCAATCCCTCTACCCCAGTCAGGAGATGCCTAATAGGGCTAGTTTTAATTTTTTTTTGCTCTAGGTGAGCGGTAAAGGTAGACCAATTTTCTGTTGCTATTTGCCATGCCACCTCACCAATGCCAGGGGGATGTTTTTGTAGGTAATCACCATATCTACTGAAATCAGATCTAGGGGCAGGGGCAGAAATTAGTAGCAGAATTTGCCCTTGTTGATAAATGCCAGTAATCCCCTCCTGATTGTTGATTTTATCTAAGCAAATGAAACCCCATTGGTGCTGATAGCAATGATGGGCTGACTGATAATCGTCAACGTATAAATGAAGATAGTCGAATTCCATAATTACCTAGGACATTGTGGACTTCAAACTAAAGGCTTTATCCCCGTTAATAAGCCAAAACGCACCAATCTCCGTTCATAGCCCCATTTCATTAACCGCAAACACAGGGCGGCATTGATAATTTTTGGCCCCGTTTGTCCTAGGGCCCATAACACTTTGGGATCAAGGGCAGATTCCATTACCCGGTCCCAAAAGGGGGCCACAGCCACAGACCAATCGGCGGTTTTAATTTCCCCAAAGCCGCATTCTCCGGCGATCGCCTCGTAATCTGGCAGGGAAACCACATAGGGTAAACAGTACACGTCATAAATAGCTTGGAGATGGCGACGTTCATCGGCGGTTAGGGGGCCATTGCCAGGATTAATGGGACGGTGACACCAGGTAGCTAAAATCAGGCGGCCACCAGGTTTAAGTACCCGCCAGGCCTCTTGCAAAAACTGAGCTTTGTTGGGCATGTGCTCCCCACTTTCCAACGACCAGACCCAGTCAAAGGAGCCGGAAGCAAAGGGTAAAGCTAAGGCATTGGCCACTTGGAACTGACAGGTTGAGCTCAATCCTATGGCCTTGGCCCTTTCCCCTGCCCGCTCCACTTGTACCGGGGAGAGACTCACCCCCATCACCTCTGCTTGGTATTGCTGGGCTAAATACAAACTACTGCCGCCAATGCCACAGCCCAAATCGAGAATTTTTCCTGGCTTGGCACTATTTTGGGGCACCGCCCAGGCCAGTAGTTCTTTAATTAGATCAATTTGGGCCTGACGGCGATCGATCCGATAGGTACCGTGGGGACCGTAGTAGCCGTGGTGCATGTGCTCACCCCAGACATCTTCCCAGAGACCGCTGGAGTCGTCGTAGAAGTCCTTAATTTTTTCGTAGAGGTCTGCACTGGCAGTGGTGGCGCTGGCCATGGTATGGAAAGGAAAATAACAGTAGGATTCAAGGCTGACCTTCGAAGGGCAAGCTTAGGCCTAACATGGTAAACCATTTATCTTGTCGAGCTTCACCTACTATGCTCCCCCATGGCTAAACAAGGGACTTTATTGCCATCCCAATCTAAGTTTTCCGCTTCACCAAAAACGTCGTTGTTGCTTTAAAAAGACCCTAGCGCAATTTCTACCAGGCATACCGGAGATGGAGCCCCCCGGATGGGTGCCAGCCCCTGTTAAGTAAAGATTTTTGATGGGGGTTTGATAGTTAGCGATTTCCGGTAGGGGTCGCAGGAACATCATCTGGTCTAGGGTCATATCCAAATGGTAGACATTGCCGTTGTAACTCCCCAGCCGTTGGGCTAATTCTGCGGGACTCTCCACTTGGCGACCAATAATCAAGGATTTTAGGTTAGGGGCATAGTCAGTCAATTTATCAATCACCCGATCCGCCACTTTTTCCTTCAACTCATCGGTCCAACCTGTGCCCATTAACCCGCTCCCTTCCAATCCAGCGATGCGGTAGGGGGCAAAAAATTCAATCCACAGGGTGTGCTTGCCTGGGGGAGCCATGGTGGGGTCCAAGAGGGTGGGAATGTCCAAATAGAGGGAAGGGTTAGCATCGGGAATTTGCCCCAGGGCAATGAGGGCATGGGCTTCCTCCACGTGGCGTACCGAGTCGGCGATCAAAATGGTTCCTGTTAGATCCTCGGGCCCGGCCATGGCGGTGAATTGGGGTAAACCGGAGAGGGCACAGTCAATCTTTAAAATGGCCTCATTATTGTTTACCGTCCGCCGTTCCAGCCGTTCCCCTAGGGTTTGATCCACCTTGGCTAGGGCGCCTGGTTCCACCAATTGCAAAAATAGACGCCGGGCATCAATGTTGGAAATAACGCCTTTTTGGGCCCGGTACTGTTCGCCGCCGGCCACTTCCACCCCGATCGCCTGGTTGTTTTCCACCAATACCCGTTTGACGGTTTGATCGGTGAGAATTTTTCCCCCTTTGGCCTGCACCAATTTAACCAGGGCCTCCGTTAGGGCTCCAGTGCCTCCTTTGGGTCTAGCAATGCCCTCCCCATGGCGCATGGCCACCATCATCATGCCGGAGCTACTGCCTTTTTGGGATGGGGGAGCGCCAATTTCCGAGCACAATCTAGCTAAAGGAGCTTTCACCCGTTCACTGTCGAACCATTCATTCAGCACATCTTCTGGGGAGCCGATCATGGTGCGGATAAAATCCAACGCTTTAGTTTTCGACCCGGCGATCGCCAACACAGATTTTAAATTTTCCCAACCGTAGTTGAGGGCTAAGTCTAGTAAAGCCTGGGGAGGGACATTAAAGGCGGGCTGGACAGCGGTGAGTAAATCCGTCCAATAATTGACAAATTGCTGATATTTTTCCGCATCTCTGGGGCTATAGGTGGCAATGTGGGCACAGGTTTGAGCTAAGGAACGGTAGGCCATGAAAGCTTCACCGTCCAATCCTGGACAAAAAACACTGGGGTCACAAAATAAATATTCCAAACCGTACTGGGACAAATTTAATTCCTGCAACACTGGCCCCAGAAAGATAAATTCGTGGTCAATGGCACAGCGGTTAAAGCGAAACTGGGGGGATAGCTCCGGCATGAGAGCTTCTGTGGTGGCCGCGCCCCCAGGCACTTCCCGCTTTTCTAGTAACGTCACCCCCAGGCCCCGTTGGAGCAGATAGGCCGCACAGACTAGGCCGTTGTGCCCCGCCCCAATAATGACGACATCGGTGGTGATCATAAAAAATTTGGCCTCGACTTTGGGTAGAACATTTTACCCTAATCTTGGCGATCGCCTGGAATCGGTTTTTGTTTTGGCATGGTATTGACTGGAACAGTGTTGCTTGAGAGAAAAATTGACCCAAAGTTAACGCAACTGGGCCACCACTTGATTTTCCAGTAACAATTTTTGCTGCAACAAATCCTCCACGGTAAGCCGTAGATAACGCTGGTCGTCCACCCAAAATTTGACCTTAATGCGATCGCCACCGGGGACGCCAGGGGGAGACAGTTGGGCAATTTGCCTGGCCCCATTGCGGTCGTTGAGGGGCTGGACTGTGAACTCTTGGTTTTCCAAAACCCTAGTGATTAACTGATTCCCGTCAAAGTACACCTCCGTGGCCCCAATGCTAGACCCCAACTCCCCCACAATTAGTTCAATGCTGGGCTGATTATCCAGGGAAGCCCCTAGGGTTAATTCAATGGGTTCGACCATGGGGTAAGCTTGCCCATTTTTGATAATTGGGTGCCAATTATGGCTATTTTTACGGCGATTCCAATACCGAACCCCGTAACTGTGGTAGAGATAGTCCTGCACCTCCCGGCCTTGGTAAATTTGCAACGCTCCCAGGGCGATCGCCCCAAAGGGTTGTTGATTACGAATTTTATTGGCGGGAAATTGGGCGTTAATCCAATCTTGCACCATGGGTAACTGACTAGTTCCCCCCACCACCAGCACTGCATCTAGGTCAGCGGGAGTCAAACCCCGTCGTTGGGCCACTTGCTGCACCTGTTCCCACAGGGCCGTTAGCCGGTCGAAAAATTGCCGTTGCTGGAGGATTTCTGTTAAGTCAGATCGCCGCAGTTGAAACTCATAGGATTCTAGGGCTTGGTCATCAAAGTAAACTTCTGTGGCTTCTTCCGCTTGGGCCAGGGCAATTTTGAGCCGCTCCGCTAAACGTTTAATCCAGGGGGAAACCTGTAAACCTTGGGCCTGGGTAAAATATTCACTAATCCAATAGTCAATGTCACTACCGCCCAAATTAGCCCCTGCTTTGGCCAGTACCTTAGCAAGGGCAGATTTTTCCCCAGTTTTGCCGCCCCCAAGCACATCCCCCCATTTGAGCAGGAATCCTGCCCGGCTTTTTGCGGTCTTTTCTCCCAACTGCACCCAGGAAAAGTCCACTGTGCCCCCACCAAAATCTAACACCAAGACTTGGTTGGCATCCCCCACCCCGTAGCCCAAGGCGGCGGCCGTCGGTTCGTCCACAAGGCGTATCTCCTCCACTCCCCAACTGCGACAGGTGTGGCTCAGCCAATGGCGATAGGATTCAAAGCTGTCCACCGGCACCGTTAAGGCCAAACAATCGGGCCCTTTGCCTTCCTGCGCCGTTAAGGTTCGGATTAATTTATTTAAATACCACTGTCCCAATGTCTCCAGGGATAAGGTACAGCCATCCAATTGGGGTAAAAATCCTTGCACCGCCGCCCCAATACCCCGCTTAAAGTTGCGAAAAAACCTGCTATCCGTGGGAACATCCTGGCCTTGATCCATCACTTCCCTGGCGATCGCCACCTGGCCGAGGGCCGCATTTTCCACATAGAGCAAACTGGGAAGCAAGGGGCCACTATCCCCTAGGGGACGACTCAGGGAGGGCAAGTCAATTAACTCTCCTTGACGGGTTACTTCATTCCAGCGGGCAATGACGGTATTGGTTGTACCAAAATCAATGGCGTAGGACACGGCAAAACCAGGCATGAAGGAAAACAAACGCCTTGGATTATAACCTTTTCCCATGGGCGACATCCTCCCTCTAATCGAGCCGCAATGCCCAGAACGATGGGGGGCGGGAGCAGATCAAGTATCATGGGAGGGGGCTAAATTCCTTCGTTTGAACATTTTTTGTAAACATCATCCATGGCCAAACCCCCCGTTTCCCCCGATACCATTGCCTTACCCCGCACCAGTGAGTCGGAAAATCTCAAAAAAATCCGCCACACCACCTCCCACATCATGGCCATGGCGGTACAGAAACTTTTTCCCAAAGCCCAGGTAACCATTGGCCCCTGGACAGAGACGGGCTTTTACTACGATTTTGATGTGGAAGAACCCTTCACCGAGGCGGATTTGAAAGCAATCAAGAAGGAGATGGTGAAGATAATTAATAAAAAATTGCCGGTGATGCGGGAAGAACTCAGTCGAGAGGAGGCCAAACAAAGGATTGAGGCGATCCAAGAACCCTACAAATTGGAAATCCTTGCCAGTATCCATGAGCCCATCACCCTTTACCATCTGGGGGATCAATGGTGGGACCTCTGTGCCGGGCCCCATTTAGAAAATACTGCGGAGATTAACCCCAAGGCGATCGCCCTCGAAAGTGTGGCGGGAGCTTACTGGCGGGGAGATGCCAATAACGCCCAACTGCAAAGAATTTATGGCACTGCTTGGGAAACCCCAGAACAGTTGGCAGAATATCAACGGCGCAAGGAAGAAGCCCTCAAAAGGGACCACCGTAAACTTGGTAAAGAATTAGGATTATTTATCTTCTCCGACCCCGTAGGCCCCGGTTTACCCCTCTGGACTCCCAAAGGCACAATTATTCGCACCATTTTGGAGGATTTTCTCAAACAGGAACAAGTTAAGCGGGGCTATTTGTCCGTAGTTACCCCCCACATTGCCCGGGTAGACTTGTTCAAACAATCGGGGCACTGGCAAAAATACCATGAAGATATGTTCCCCATGATGGCGGAATCAGCGGAGGAAGCAGCCCAGGAAATGGGCTTTGTGCTCAAACCGATGAACTGTCCTTTCCATATCCAAATTTACAAGAGTGAACTGCGCTCCTATCGGGATTTGCCCCTACGGTTAGCGGAATTCGGCACCGTCTATCGCTACGAGCAATCGGGGGAACTGGGGGGATTAACCAGGGTGCGGGGTTTTACGGTGGATGATTCCCATTTATTTGTCACCCCGGATCAGTTGGACGCAGAATTTTTGAGCGTGGTGGATCTGATTCTGACCGTGTTCAAGAGTTTGCAACTGAAGAATTTTAAAGCCCGCCTCTCTTTTCGGGATCCGGAGTCCGATAAATACATTGGCTCCGATGATGCGTGGGACAAAGCCCAGGGAGCCATTCGTCGGGCAGTGCAGGAATTGGAGATGGATTACTTTGAAGCCCCAGGGGAAGCGGCTTTCTACGGTCCTAAACTGGATTTCATTTTCCGAGATGCCCTGGAACGGGAATGGCAACTGGGTACCGTGCAGGTAGATTACAACTTGCCGGAGCGGTTTGATTTGGAATACATTGCCGCCGATGGTTCCCGTCAACGACCTGTGATGATTCACCGCGCCCCCTTTGGTTCCCTGGAACGGTTAATTGGCATTTTGATTGAAGAGTATGCAGGGGATTTTCCCCTCTGGTTAGCTCCCATTCAGGTGCGTTTGCTGGCGGTGAGTGATGAGTTTTTACCCTTTGCCCAGTCAGTGGTCAAACAAATGCAAGCCCTTGGTTTGCGGGCCGAAGTGGATACCAGTGGCGATCGCCTAGGGAAAATGATTCGCAATGCGGAAAAGCAAAAAATCCCAGTTATGGCGGTGGTGGGAGCGAAGGAAGTCGAGGCCAATGTCCTCAATATCCGCACCAGGGCTTCGGGGGAATTGGGAGAAATTCCTGTAACGGAGGTGTTGGAAAAATTACAGGCAACTGTGACCAACCACGACACTTGGTAGGGCTAAATATGCTCAAAGCACCTTCTGAACAAAGTTAGCCAAAATTTTTAGTCCCAGGGTAGAGGACTTTTCCGGGTGGAATTGCACTGCCATCACATTATCTTTGGCGATCGCCGCCGCGATGGTCTGACTGCCGTGGGTAGTGCTAGCGGCAACTACCTGAGGATCAAGGGGAGCCATGTAGTAGGAGTGGACAAAATACACCTGGGGGTCCGGGGGCAAAGCTTGCCAGAGGCATAAATCCGGTTGATTTAATTCCAGCCCATTCCAGCCCATGTGGGGAATGGTTAATCCCGGCTCAGAACGGAAATGTTTGACTTGCCCAGGGATAATGCCGAGCCCTTTTTCCTGGCCCTCTTCGGAACTGTCAAATAGCAGTTGGGAACCTAAACAAATCCCCAAAAAAGGAGTCCCCTTGGCGATCGCCGTTTTGAGCACATCTTCCAAGCCCCTTTCCCGTAAATGTTGCACCGCCGGATCAAAGGAACCTACCCCCGGCAGAACAATGGCCGTGGCAGCATCAATAACGTGGGCCTGGTCCGTGACGAGGGGATTACCCCCCACTTTCTCCAAACCCTTACAGACGGAGTGGAGATTGCCCATATCATAGTCAACGACGGCGATGTAACCCATGGGAAAAAAGACGCAAAGTAGGACAGAGTTAAACCCTTTAATGGTCGGGCTTAACCCCCGTCTAGCCATTGTACGCAAAGTTGACCGTTCCCCAGGGGAGTCCAGCAATTTATCCAGGCAGGGAGATCCCAGAAAAAATCTTGGCAAAACCAGGGATCAAGTTCGCCATTGGGCAATTTTGATATTAAAATTCAGCCAACACACCAATTTCACCAATCTATTGGCATTATTTGAGACTTGAGAACCATGGGGAATGAAAAAGCTAGAGTCGGTATCATTGGCGCATCAGGCTATGGCGGCATTCAGTTAGTACGTTTACTTTTAGAACATCGCCAGGTGGAATTGACCTACCTAGCGGGGCACAGTAGCGCAGGGAAGCCCTACAGTGACCTTTATCCCCATTTAACCCACCGGGTAAATCTCACCATTGAACCCATTGACCTAGAGGCGATCGCCGATCGTTGTGATGCGGTATTCCTTGGTTTGCCCAACGGTTTGGCCTGTGACATGGCCCCGGCATTATTGGCCAAAGGTTGTAAAGTTTTAGACCTGTCGGCGGACTACCGTTTCCGTAACCTCAACACCTATACGGAATGGTACAAAAAAGATCGCCAGGACCAAGCCACCAATAACCAAGCTGTTTACGGCCTGCCGGAATTGTATCGGGATGCCATTAAGGATGCCCAACTAATTGGTTGCCCCGGATGTTACCCCACCGCTAGTTTGCTGGCCCTTTCCCCGTTGCTCAAACAGGGTTTCATTGTGCCTGAAACCGCCATCATTGACGCCAAATCCGGCACTTCTGGGGGAGGAAGGGAAGCAAAAGTTAATATGCTCCTAGCGGAAGCGGAGGGTTCTTTGGGGGCCTATGGGGTTGCCAAACACCGCCACACCCCTGAAATTGAGCAGATTGCCAGTGATTTAGCTGGTACGGAATTGCAAGTCCAGTTCACCCCCCACTTGATCCCCATGGTGCGGGGTATTTTAGCCACCGTTTATGCCACCCTGCGTGATCCGGGGTTAGTGCGGGATGATCTGATCACCATTTACAGTGCTTTTTACCGGGCTTCCCCCTTTGTGAAAATTCTGCCCCACGGGGTTTACCCCCAAACCAAATGGGCCTGGGGCACTAACCTTTGCTACATCGGCATTGAAGTGGATCCCCGTACTGGGCGGGTCATTGTCCTTTCCGCCATTGATAATTTGGTCAAAGGCCAGGCAGGGCAGGCGGTGCAATGCCTAAACCTAATGATGGGTTGGGAAGAATCCTTGGGCTTACCCCAACTCGCTTTTTATCCCTAGCCATGGGTTAGTCAATTTCTCCCCTGGGAGTCAATCATTGGTCACAGTAAAACTCCCCCAGGATTCACATTCTGGAGGAGTGATTTTTTTAGCGAGTCATTAACCCAGCTTCGTTTTTTTCAACCAGCCGATCTGACCATTTTTTACTGTTGGCGATCGCTGTAGGCAGGGCGACGGCCACCACTGGAGCGACGGGGTTTACCCGGTTTACCTTGGTAGCCCCCACCCTTATTTTGACCACCGCCACCACCACGGTTACGACGCAGAACGGGCTTGTTGAAGTCGACTTCAGGCACTTCCCAATCGGTTTTCATCCAATGGGGACAACTCTGGTCATAGATCATCTGCAGGGCTGCAGCGGCGATCGCCTGGGCATCATACTCATCGCTCAGTTCCCGCACCAGGGGTAAGAACGAGGCCATTCGTTCACCGGCGAGGGCTTCCTTGAGTTGTTCTTGGAGTTTTTCAATGCGCTTGGCTTCCACCTGGGAACGGTTGGGGATCGCACAAACCTCGATCTGTTGTTTGAGACGATTTTCGATGGAGCGCAGTAAACGACGGTCAATGGGTTCCACCAGGGCGATCGCCTTGCCGGTTTTACCAGCCCGACCGG
Source organism: Synechocystis sp. FACHB-383 (assembly GCF_014698605.1). NCBI lineage: Bacteria > Bacillati > Cyanobacteriota > Cyanophyceae > Synechococcales > Merismopediaceae > Synechocystis > Synechocystis sp. FACHB-383. The sequence goes on from NZ_JACJTJ010000029.1 coordinate 149,377, forward strand.
TGCGGCCAATGCGGTGGATATAGGTTTCAGCGTTATCGGGCAAATCAAAGTTAACCACATGGCTGAGGTTATTCACATCTAAGCCCCGGGCCGCGATGTCCGTGGCCACCACCAGCTTAATTTTGCCATCCCGGAAACGATGCACCAAGCGCTCCCGTTGGGACTGGCTCAGGTTGCCGTGGTACTCATCCACGCTATGGCCCGCTTCTTGCAAACGACTGGTCAGGTCAGCGGCGGTTTGTTTGGTGCGCACAAAGATAATGGCGGATTCCGGATCTTCCATTTCCAAAATCGGTTGCAACGCTTTGGCCTTAGACCAACCCCGGGGTACATGGTAAAGCTGTTGCTCAATGCGAGTGGGGGTGGATTGGGTTTGTTTAACGGTCACCAGAGCGGGATCGTTCAAAAATTGGTTGACCAACTCTTTAATTTCCCGGGGCATGGTGGCGGAAAAACAAGCCGTCTGACGGGTAGGAGGAGTTTTACGCAGGATAGTTTTCACATCGTCAATGAAGCCCATGCTTAGCATTTCGTCCGCTTCATCTAGCACCACCCATTGGATGGTTTCCAATTTCAGTTTTTTGCGCTCAATTAAATCAATAACTCGCCCTGGGGTACCCACCACAATCTGCACCCCCCGCTCTAGGCTGCGAATTTGTCGTTCGATGGATTGGCCACCATACACATTCAAAATAAACAGACGGCGCTCGTGGGAAAAGTCCTTCATCGCTTCCGCCACCTGTTGGGCCAACTCCCGGGTGGGGGTCAAAATTAAGGCTTGCAAATCCCCCTCGGGATCAATGCGGTCCATCAACGGCAATGCAAAGGCGGCGGTTTTACCGGTACCCGTTTGGGACTGGGCCAACATATCCCGGCCGCTGAGCAGGAGGGGAATGGCTTCGGTTTGAATTTGGGTGGGGGACTCAAAGCCAATGTCGGCCAGGAGTTGACAACGTTTTTCAGAAAGACCAAGGTCGGCAAAAGTACTAGTCAAGGTATTAGTCATGGAAAAGTTAAATAATTTCAGGTAACAAAAGACGGTTTAGTGGGCAAATAATTAAAAGTTAAAAATTTTGCGGGAATGGCTGGGAACCAACCGTCAATAACACAGCCAGTCCATCCCCTTAGTTCAATTAGCTAAAAAACCCTAGCCTCCTCGGCGGTTAGACCATAGAGGTCATAGTCGTCGGTGGCGGTGATGGTCACAGGCATAATTTCGTTCAAGTTAGCGGTCCCTTTGACGTAGACCAGACCGTCCACTTCCGGGGCAAATCTGGATGCTCGGCCAATGAACTCCCCGGTGCTGGGATTTTCCTGTTCAATCAGCACATCTAGGGTTTGTCCCAAGCAGGCGGCATTTTTCTGGGCAGAAATGGGTTGCTGCAGGGCCATTAACCGATCCCGCCGATCGCCCATTACCTCTTCCGGCACAGCGTTGGGCAGGTCAAAGGCGGCGGTGCCTTCCTCTGGGGAAAAGGTAAAGACTCCCACATGGTCAAATTGGTGGCGCTGGACAAAGTCTAACAAATGCTGAAAATGGGCCTCCGTTTCCCCCGGAAAACCAACAATGAAGGTGGTGCGCAAGATAGCGTCGGGGAGGGCGGTTTTGAGCTTGGTGATAATGTCGTCATTGACCTGACCTTGCCAGGGACGATGCATGGCTTTGAGAATGTCCGGGTGGGAGTGTTGCAGGGGCAAATCCAAATAGGGTAGGACGTTGGGCGTAGTGGCGATCGCCTCGATCACTTTCGGGGTCAATCCAGTGGGATAGGCGTAGTGAATGCGAATCCAGGGAATATCGACTTTGCCGAGGGCCTGTAATAGTTCCGCCAATTTTGGCTCCCCATACAAATCCAAACCGTAGTTGGTGGTGATCTGGGAGATGAGAATTAATTCCTTTACTCCCTGGCTGGCCAATTGCTGAGCTTCGGCCACAATGGATTCGATGGGACGGGAGCGTTGCTTACCCCGCAGTTGGGGAATAATGCAAAAGGCACAGCGATAATCACAACCTTCCGCCACCCGTAGATAGGCGATCGCCTCGTTGGTGGTGCGATAACGGGGTAAATGTTCGTCGGCAATGAAACTAGGATTAGCAGAAACTGCTTTGACCCTTTGGCCCTGTTCCGTTTGCCGGATAATATCAACAATGTTTTGGTAATCCCCTGTGCCCACCACAGCCACTGCTTCGGGGATTTCTTCTAACAGTTGCTCTTGGAAATGTTGGGCCAGGCAACCGGAAATAACAATTTTCTTCTTCGCTTCAGCCAATTCCACCAAGGTCCGCACCGATTCCTGGCGGGCATCTTGGATAAAACTACAAGTATTAACAATGACGTAGTCGGCCAATTCTTCGTTGGCATCCACCTGGTAGCCGGCTTCCACCAGCAGTCCCAGCATATGTTCCGAATCGATCCGGTTTTTTTCGCAACCTAAGTGGTTAATGGCGATCGTTGGCGTTTGGCCCATAAATTAATTACTAGGGATTAACTGACTATTGACTGAGTTCGAGTCCAAAGGATGTAGGGTAGGGACTAAACCAGGCAATGATCAGCAAATTCTGTAAACACAGCCTGCAGATGGGGAACGGTGGTCAGACCCTTTTTATTTGTAAAGACATTGTAACAGATTTACACCAGAAAACCTGAAGTCGTTTGGTGTAATGTTATACATTTGCTGACATTGACCCCAAAACTAGGGCGATCGCCATGGGCCCACAGTGTCAGATACCGGAAAATTACGCCCTAAGATTAACCAAAACGATAGCCGAAACCTCGCACGGTAACTAAGTATTCCGGCTGACTAGGATCTTGTTCTAGCTTTTCCCGCAGCCAGCGGATATGGACATCCACCGTTTTGCTATCTCCCATAAAATCAATGCCCCAAATATGTTCAATTAACTGTTCCCTGGACCAGACCCTACGGGGATAGCTCATGAACAATTCCAACAGGCGGAATTCCTTCGGGGCTAGATTGACTTCTTCTCCCCGCATTAACACCCGGCATTCCTGGGGATAAAGCACCAAGTCTCGAAATTTACGGAATGGGGCAATGCTGTTACCGGCCAGGCCTTGGCGACGGATCATGGCTCGGCAACGGGCGACTAATTCTCTCATGCTAAAGGGCTTAGTGATGTAGTCATCCGCCCCCACCTCCAAGCCAGTGACCTTTTCCATTTCACTGCCCTTGGCACTGACGATCAAAATTGGAGTGTTATCGCCACCAAAGCGCAAACTACGACACACATCTAAACCGTTTACCTGGGGAAGCATGATGTCGAGAATGATCAAGTCAACGGCGGCCTGGCCTGGGTCTTCGCTAAATTCTTGCAACAGGGCTAAAGCGTCGCGGCCATCGTCCACTGCATAGACTTCATAACCTTCTTCCTGCAGTGAGAGGACAATGGTTTCACGGATGGAAACTTCGTCTTCAACAACCAAAATACGATGGCTGGGGGGAATTTCCTGGTGTTGGAGACTATGGGGGGGGGCTTCTAGCGTTGCCATTGGGAAACCTACTAGATGTTGTTTAACCAACATATAACACACAAGATTGATGTTAACAGCAAACTTTTTTGGCAGAATAATGACATGGGGAAGGAAGCAAACCTGCCCTAGTGCTGAAAATTGTCCATGGAGAAATTTCCCTCCTTTGCCATTAAAGGGAAATCGTTGGGTTGGCAAAGCCTAGGCACAGGATGGGACTTGATGTACTTTTGGCCCCTAGAATTTACCGAAGCCCTCGTCCACTAAGCTGGGATCATTTTGGTAGGCGGCCACCGCTAGGCGATCGCACCGCTCATTTTCCTTGTTGCCAGCGTGGGCTTTGACCCACTGAAACGTAACCTGGTGTTTTTCACACAGCGCTAACATCGTTTCCCAGAGATCGGGATTTTTGGCCTTTTCCTTGGCATTTCTTTGCCATCCCTTGGCCTTCCATTTCTTGGCCCAACCCTTGCTCATGGCATCGACCATATAGCGGGAATCGGTGTAGAGCAATACCTGGGACGGTTCCGGTAAGTGACTCAAGGCGGCGATCGCCCCCATAATTTCCATGCGGTTATTGGTGGTCATTTTATAACCGGCGGATAGTTCTTCCCGGCGACCATCATCGTAGAGAATTACTGCGCCATAGCCACCGGGGCCAGGATTCATTGAACAAGCGCCATCGGTGTAGAGGGTTACGGAGTTTGGGGTGGAGGCCATGGACAAATTCAGCAAGGTTAGGGTTAATGGAAAAGTCAGCGCCGGTCAAGCTGGGCTCGCAAGCAGGATGGAAAATCAGAGTGAACGAAGATCGTTTTGCCGACACGAAACTGATGCGCCTACAACTTTGTTTATATCTGCTTCCCGTAGTGGGCATATTACCGTCCCTCTGGCAGTTGCGCCAACCAGACCAACCTGGTTGGGCTGACCATGAGTATCATCGTCAACGTCGCCGCTTGAGCCGTCGGTCATTGCAGTTAACCCTGGGCTGGCTCTGTCTGTATTTACTGCTCTGGGGTACTGGCCAGGGGACGGGGGAATTGGCAGGATTTAGACTGATGTACCTGAATGGCCTGATCAGCACCGGTTATTTCCTGGTGTGTTTGCTTTGGATGGGCAGAATTTTTTTCCAGCCTTTGCCATCTGCGAAGAAATAGTGCCTGGATTACCAAGGGTCAATCACGGACTTGAAAGGATTGAGTTTACTTTGTTCTGGGGAATTGGCTTCTTCTTCCGCAATGAAGGTTTCTTCCCCAGCATGAGGGGAGACGGCGGACAGTGGCTCCAATTCGTCGATTAATAATTCTTCAATTTTATCAAAGCCTTCCATGACGGTAATGTTCTGGTCATGTCTATCCCTCACCTTGGGCTTTTTGTGGGCGGATAAATCCTCTAGGGCTTGCAATTCCGCCATCAGGTCTAAGTTGGGGCCAGAAGCAGATGGGGGATGGGAGGGAGCGGTATGGGGTCGGGGGGCAGAAGGGCGATCTCCCGCCATTTTTTTCAAATCTGCCAGGGCACGGTTAAGCTCTTGCACAGATTTTTCCAGTTGTTGCAGACGTTGCCACCATTGGTCGTTGGGGGGCACACTTTCTCCTGGGTGAGGTTGACTTGCGGGGGGGGCAACTGGGGGTGGAGCCGTAATACTAGCCGCAGTGGGGGAGGTTTGGGGCGATAGTTGCTGGGGCAGTTGGGGAAAAAGTCGGTTTACTTCTTCGAGGGTGGTAACTCCCTGACTCACTAAGGCGATCGCCGTCCGGGCGGGACTGGCAATACCGGCTTGATTAAGACCGTTGATAATTTCTTCATGGGAGCAGGGGCCACTGACCAACTGTTGGAGTTCAGGAGTGACCGACACCACCTCAAATACCCCTGTCATGCCAGCGTAACCCAGGCCATGGCACTGACGACAGAGGCGACTTTTGATCATGGGTTGGGCCATTAGCTCCACACTCAAACTGTTAGCCCGATAAATGGGCCCCGCAGGCAAACCAAAACGCTGTTGCTCTTCCAGTGTCACCTCCCCCTTCAAACGACAGGCAGGACACACCCGCCGCACTAGTCGCTGGGAAACAATGCCCTTGAGGTGTTGTCCGAGTACTGCCGGTTCAAACCATTCCTGCAGCTGGACGATCGCCGAGGGCACATCTTTGGCAATAACGGAGGTGAAAACTAAACGTCCTTGGTTGAGGGCCTGGGTCAAAGCCTGGGCAGTTTCTTGATCTTCCAAGGGATCCACCGCCACCACAGGGGGGAACTGCTCCTGGAGGGACTGCACTGCCTTCTCGCCGGTAAAGTCCTTTTGGAGGTTAATCTCTAACTGATTAATGTCTTTATAGATATGAACCAGGGGATCGGACACCAGGGCGACGGCACGATCCTGTTCCAACTGTTTTCCCAAAAAAGCTTCCATGGTGGTCGTTTTGCCGCCATAAGCCGCCCCGATCACCACCACTAAACCCTGGGATTGCTCAGCTAATTTTTGCAAACTTTCCTGGCCCTGGCGATCGCCACAAAGTTGGGTAAAATCGGGCAATTTTTCTAGGGAAGGCACCACCCGCACCAGTACTTTTTCGCCGTAAAAACTGGGGAGAATATTGACGTAGAAAAATACCGACTGGCCGTTATAACTTTTGCGGATGCGAGCCTTTTGGGGCACATTGGTCTGGCTGGTGTCCAAATGGGTCATGGTTTTCAGCCTAGTGACCAGTTTGGGTCCTAATTCCCTGGGCAAGGGTTCGAGCAACATACACAGATTACCGCCCTTGCGAATCCGCACTAGCACCTGATTATCCTGGGGATCAATATGAATTTCGCTGGCCCCTTCCCGTAAGCCCAGAATAAGAATCTTATTGGCTAATTTAACTTCTGGCCCTTCGGCTTTGGTATCTGAGGTCGGAACAGATACATTCTCCCCTACGGCACTGACCGGCGGAGCAGTGGGGGGAGCAACCGGGGGAGTATTCTGTAGAGCGGCGATTTGTTGGGGCAAATCCTCAATTATTTCCGTCACTTCCACCACCGTTGCCTTGCCATCGTAGGGATTTTCGGCGATCGCCGTTTGGTCGTGGGCGCTGAGGGCAGCCTGCACTTCCGGATCGTGGTAAAGCTGGTCAATTAAATTGTCAAAATCTTCCCTAGTTACCCCCCGCCGCCGCAGGGTAAGACTATGGGGGGCCAATTGCCGTTGCAAAAATTGACCTGCTTCCTTACTGCTGGGGTCCACCATCACCACCAACAATGCACCGGGATCTTCCCGATAATGTAGAGGCAAAAAACCATACTGACGGCAGACGGGCAAAGGAAAGTAACGGTTCAGTAAACTGGCGATCTCCTCGGTGTTGGCCAGGGTCATCAACTGATGTTGGTCAAAAAATTTCACCCCATGGATCACCGAGAGGGCAAACTGTTGTTGAGCTTGGTACTGACGATGTAGTTCGTCGGGCAAAGATTCCCCCAACATTGTTTCCACCAACGTCGGCAGAGCAATGCCGGTGCGGCGAGTCTCCATTAAAGCCTGATGAATTTGAGAAAGGGAAAGATAACCCGCTTCAATGAGGGCTTGTTCAAAGGGGGAAAGGCTAAATTCGGGGGAATCGGAGGGTAAGACCATGGCGGGGGCGGCGGAGATAACGGTTCAACAAACAACAACAGTGGTGACTAATGCTAGTTTCAGAATGCCTCAAAGGAGCGAAATCCTATCAAAATTCCGCTAAATGCCTAAGGCTGACAATTTTTTTCACTCAACTTAGTACTTTCCCCTAGTTTAAGCAATGGTTGGCTAACCGGGGTCAATTTATATCGATTTCAATCTAATTGCATGGGCAGTTTTCCTGCAGATCGACAATGAAGTTTATTTTTACCCTAAATTTTTTGCCCTAGATATTTGGTTTTTCTTCCACCAAGAAAATGGGGACATATCCCAAAAGTATAAAATTTTTCTTTGTAATTGCTCCCTCCAGTTCGGCAAGCTGGAGCTTGGTCTTTTTCTCGGGTTTACCAGTGTTGATTAACCAAGCATAATAGGCACTTACAGCAAATTCTACAGCGGCTTGATATGCATAAAACACTCGTAAAGCTCAACTATGTAAGGGTTTTGTTGTGCCATCTAGAGCCCTAGGCGCTGTCCCCCCCCCCGATGACAGGGATTACCAAAATCAGAGAAATGTGGACAGGCGGGGCGAGAAGTAACGGGCGGCGGAGGTACAGGTTTCCAGCACTTCCACCGAATGTAACCCCGGTACCCCAGCTTCTTCTAACTTGGCAAAGATCCAAGCGGCGATCGCCTCACTGGTGGGGCTTTCCAAGCCGAGACTTTCGTTGAGGAAATAATGGTCGAGGTAGTTTTTCACCAAGGGGTCTAAATGGGCTTTGAGCACACTAAAATCCATCACCATACCCGTTTCTGAACCAGTGGTTTTGAGGCGATCGCTGGCCACGTAAACCCGTCCCCGAAAACTGTGGCCATGTAAACGCCGACATTTTCCTTCATGGTGGGGCAATTGGTGGGCCGCCTCAAAGGAAAATTCCTTATAAATAATCCACATAAAAATCTCAAATCACTGTCTGCTCACCCTAGGATGAGGGAAAATCGTCCCCAGTGACCAAACGCCAACCCCTTTAACATTAGCCAATTTTTGCCTCCCTCGATTAAGATGAGGAACTATATTTTGGCCCCTGCCACTTTTTTGCGGTAATGGGAGTCCCTAAAAGTCGAAGCTAGATTTTGCTTGTTGCTTCAGGCTTTGAAAATGAGGATTTACTATGTCTGAATGGGTTGAACAGCGATTACAGTCCCTTGCCAAGGCTTTTGACCAATCCTATTGCACAGCCATTGAGGCCGTGGTGGACCTGATTTGCCAAAGATTCCAGGCAGGCAACAAATTGCTCATCTGCGGTAACGGGGGATCCGCCGCCGATGCCCAACATCTGGCCGCTGAGTTTGTCGGCCGTTTCCATTTCAACCGCCAAGCCCTACCGGCGATCGCCTTAACTGCCAACAGTTCCATCCTCACTTCTGTCAGCAACGACTATACCTACGACATTGTTTTTTCCCGCCAGGTGGAAGCTTTAGGGCAACCGGGGGACGTTCTTTGGGGTTTATCCACCTCTGGCAAATCCACCAATGTGCTCCATGCACTGAAATGTGCCAAGGATAGGGGTTTGCACACCATTGGCATGGCTGGTAATAACGGCGGTTTGTTCCAGGAATTTGCCGACTATCCCCTCTTCATTGCCGATAAAAATACCCCCTGCATCCAAGAAGTGCATTTGATGACCTACCACCACATCTGTGAACAGGTGGAATCCCGTCTCTTCGCCCAAAAGTCCGTTGGGGTTAAGGTGTAGCTGGGAAAGGAACCAAAATTAGTTCCACCGAGAATCAGACTATTTCCCTGCCTGGTAAAATGCTAAGGCCTTTTTTAACCTAGCCAAAATCCACACCGATAACCTTGAGTGCCCTCCGTAAAGCTCTGTTCCTCGACCGTGACGGCGTCATCATTGACTATATTCCCTACCTTGGTAAGCCAGAACAAGTGCAGTTACCCCGGGGTGCCGGACCAGCTTTAATCCAGTGGCAAAAAGCCGGTTATTTATTAATTGTGATCACCAACCAGGCGGGCATTGGCCGGGGTTATTTTGACCATGGTGACGTGGCGGCGGTGCATGACAAAATTCAACGGGAGTATGGCAAAGAGGGAGTAAAGTTCACCGATTTTTTCCTTTGCCCCCACCATCCAGAGGAAGGCTGTGATTGCCGCAAACCTGCCCCCGAAATGCTGTTGCGGGCGGCAGAGCAGTACCAAATTTCTCTCCAAGAATCCTACTTTATTGGTGATGCCCCCAGTGACGTTGGAGCGGCCATTGCCGCCGGTTGCCAACCAGTGGTGCTACTAACAGGCCGGGGCCAGGAAACCTGCCAGCAGTTGGATAAATTTGCGGCGCAATTAGCGGGGCCGATTCCCGTCTTTGCCAATCTGGGGGAAACTATTAGTCTGCTGGCTTCCCCCTCAAGCGAATGAACTCTGACGATTCCAAGGATCAACCCCTCTTTATTTCTCTCATTCCCCATCTAATGGGAGGGGAAGGCCATATTTTGCCTTACCACGGGGCAGTGCGGCGATCGGTGGAGTATTTGGGTTGGCAATATCAAGCTTGGGTTCCCCAGGATGCAGATCCGAAGTTAGAGGAAATTGGCGATCGCCTCCATCGAGTTCTTCTGCCGGAGGATTTGGAAGCAGAGGGCAGTATGGTAGCAAAATTAACCCGTCTTCCCCAGGCTATGGAATGCGGCAATGTCTTGGCCCGACAATTGCAACCGTTGCTGAACAATGGAGAAAACAGACCAATCATCCTATTTTTGGAGCGCTTTATCCATCTCCAACTTTTTGCTGTCTGGTGGGGACTGCGGCAATTGTCTGCTTCAAACCGCAAAAGATTGCATTTTTGGATTCTCTACCGCCGAGATGTGCATTTAGACCAAACCCGTCCTCTTTACCATTGGCTCCACCAACGCTTACGGAAATTATTGCCCCCGCCCCAGTGCCAATTCTTAACCGATAGTGAACCCCTCGGGCGATCGCTCCAGAATTATTTTCGCCAACCCTTTACGGTGATGCCCATTCCCCACACGGATTTTGCTGAAGTTGTGCCCCTATCCCTACAAGCTGATCCCATCGTTTGCTGGTGGCCCGGTGCCCCCAGGGAAGAAAAAGGCTGGTCGGTGATGCGAGGTTTGGTTTCATCACCTTGGCATAACTCCCCCAAACTGAAGATAATTGCGGCTGCCGCTTCCGGGTTAAAAAGTAACAGTGAAGGCATTGAAGTTCATTTAATTGGCGATCGCCTGACCAGGGAAGAATACACCGATTGGTTAAACAAAGCCCAAATCATTCTCTTACCCTACGACCCAGAGGCTTACGCAGAAAGGACTTCCGGCATTTTCACTGAAGCCATCATTGCAGAAAGGATACCGTTAGTATCCCCCGGTACCTGGATGGCTAGGGAGTTAAAAAAATATGGCTTAGAGGAATTAATTCTAAGTTGGCAGAGTGAAATTAATATATCATCAGAGATCTCAAAGGTATTAAAAAATAAATCTATTCGCCAAAAAATGATTATTATGAGCAAAATTTACCGCAGAAAACATTCCCTGAAAAATTACGCATTTATTTTACAAGATTTAACAAAGTATTTTGCTTAAGAAAATTTTTTCACTTGTCCGTGATGAACTCCAAAAAAGCGTCTAGGCAAACTTATTCCAGAAAAGTCATTTTTATAATTCCTGTTTTTAACGACTGGAAGTCAGTAAAAAAGCTATTAGAGGATATAGATTTAGTTCTAAATAGCAATAATATTATTGCCGATATTTTAATCGTTGATGACGGCTCGACTACTGAAAATAACGAAATATTAAATATTGATTTCAATATAATTAAGAGTATTAAAATTATTCAACTTAAAAGAAATATTGGGCATCAACGAGCTATAGCAATTGGCATAGCTCATGCGGAAGCATATTGTGAAGGAGATATGGTTTTAGTAATGGATGCTGATGGAGAAGACACTCCCGAAGATTGTATTGTTTTAATTCAAAAATGTACTGAAAATAACTATAATAAAATTATTTTTGCACGACGAAGTAGACGTTCAGAGTCTCAGTCATTTAAAATTTTCTACTATCTATACTGCGTCATTTATCGATTACTAACTGGATATGATATTAGAGTTGGTAATTTTAGCGTTATTCCATTTAGACTACTTCCTAGATTAGTGGGAGTTTCAGAAATATGGAATCATTATGCAGCGGGTATTTTGAAATCAAAACTGGCAAATGAAAATATAGATACTCGTCGTGGAATTCGTTATTATGGTAAGTCTCAAATGAACTTTATAGCGCTAGTTACGCATGGCTTAAGTGCAATTTCAGTTCACGGTGAAATCGTTGGCGTTCGTTTATTAATTCTTTCCTGTCTTATGATTGGATTAATAATTATAGTTTTATTAATAGTTATAGGGATACGTCTTATGACAGACATTGCCATACCCGGATGGACATCCTATATAGTAACTATATTATTCTCTCTTATTCTACAAATATTTATGATTGCATTATCTTTTATTTTTCTTGTTTTAATGGGACGTAATAATATTAGTTTTATGCCAAATAGAGATTATCACTACTTTATTTTATCAGTAAAGGAAATCTGAAAAAACATGAAAGACTATAAGTACATTGGATCTGAATTGAGCCTATTTAAAAACGCTAAAAACTGGAAAAAATATTATTCTAAAATAATTATTCCGTATTTGGGTCAATTCGTCTTAGAAGTTGGTGCAGGTATTGGCGCTACAACCAAAGTTCTTTGTCGCTCTGACCATAAACGCTGGGTTTGCTTAGAGCCAGATCCTTCACTTAATAAAATACTCCAAGTAGAAGTTAATTCCTTGCCAATCTGCGAAGTTAAAAAAGGTTCTTTAATTGATATCGGAGCTAACGAGTTGTTTGATTCGATTATCTATGTCGATGTACTTGAGCATATTCAAGATGATACTGAGGAAATAAAAATCGCAGTTAAACATCTAAAGACAGAAGGTTTTTTGATAGTCTTAGCTCCAGCTCATCAATGGTTGTTTTCTTCCTTTGATGAATCTGTAGGGCACTACCGTCGGTATAATTATCTAACAATAAAACAATTGACGTTGGCAGATCTCAAACTAATTAATTTGAAATATCTTGACTCTGTAGGTTTAATAGCTTCATTAAGCAATCGTTATTTAAGGCAAGCCATGCCAACTTTGAGACAAATAAGAGTCTGGGACACTTGGATGATACCAATTTCTAAAATCATTGATCCTCTGCTACGATATAAATTTGGTAAGTCTATCATAGCTGTGTGGCAAAAATCGTGAACAAAGAAAATATTAAATTAATAGATAATAAATCAGTTAATCCTCAAATATTTAATTTGGTTTTAGTGTTATTTTCTCTATTTTGCTTGGGTTTATATTCTTCCTTTGGAAGACCCCTTTGGATAGACGAATTTTTACATTTTGCTCTGGGCTCATACGAAACAACAGGAGAAGCCTGGCACGTTATCCGCGAATCAATATTAGAAATTAATCATGGACAAACAGGTATTTACATGATTATTAACTATTGGCTAATGCAAATTTTTGGAGCCAGCACCTTTTGGTTGAGATTTCCTAGCCTATTGTCTGGGTTGGGGTTAATGTTATCAACTCTCTATCTATTTCGTCTTTGGCAAATATCATTTTTATGGCAATTTATAGGAATTATGGCTTTGGGTTCCCAAACTCAGCTGATGTATTTTGTTGGTGAAGCTAGACCCTATATGCCACTAGTATCTGCCACGGTTTGTACTCTTGCTTATTACAGCACTCCAATAAATTTAAGATCAAAATTTATTTTTAAGATTTTTGGAACTCTTTCTGTTTTAATTGGAGTTCTTTTTCATCCTTACTTCTGTATATACTGGTTAGGTATTGTCATATTTACATATTTGCAAAAATTAATTGAAGCAACAGAAAAGTTTTCATTTAAATCTGCTATCCAGCATATAAATGTTCTCTTGCTACTGGGAGGATGCTTAATATTTATTCTACTGGGAGAATCAACTTGGCTAAGAGGTGGATTTAGTGAAAAAACAAACCTTGATCCTTTCCAATGGATAAAATCTGAACAGTTATTTACCAGTTTTTTCCAGTTAAATCATTTAGAATTTTTGCAAAGCTTTCTATTTCCTCTAATAATAGCAAGTATGACACCTGTTCTACTTGTGGCATGTATACCCCGACTAAGATCTAACTACTTTAAAAGCTTTGTCAGCCCGATTTTGTTAATGATATTTGCTTTGGCTGCTTCAATTTTGTTATCCTATATTTCTTATCTAAGCAATTATTGGATTATGTCTAGGCAATGGGTTGCTTCAATGGCACTTTTTCCTCTGGGTTTTGTGTGGTTAGGGTATAGAATTTCTGTGTTTTTTTCTAGAATTAATTCTTTTTTGGCATTATTGTGGATAGCTATCTTTTTTAGTCCGATAATTTTTAGATTTGGTCAAGTTATAGAGTGGAATATTAAATTAATATCTGAGGATATATCTCAAGTTGAATACCAAAAAAAGTGCCCTTTGCTATCTTCAGAACAATTAAAATATTTGGAATCTATAGATTATTTTGGTGTACCAAATAATATTAAGAACGAAGAAGCCAATGAATATTGGGTTTGTTTGGCAAATCAAAATGTAAGATACGGCGGTAAGGTATGGAAGGGATTTAGAAGTTTCTATGGCAAGAAATTTTTGACAAATTAAACTATCTTGAATTTTATTAAGCTATCTTTGTGGTTAATGTTTTTTCAATTAATCCTGTAAACGATATCAGGAGCCCATAGAGCATTGGCAAAATCGCATGATTGACATTGATTGAAATCGGGGAATCGAAAAATAAAGCTTTTTATTGTTGGAAGTTAGTTTTCGCGGTCACCGCTGTGATCAATCTAATGATGAAGTCTCTGATTCTTCCCAAAGCCTAGTGTTTCCCGGCATAATGGAGGCAGGGAAGTTAACAATATGTAACATTCCGTCTCCGATTTTTCATATTTCTAGGCAGATCCATCCATGCGCGTAATTCTGATGACAGGTAAGGGGGGGGTTGGCAAAACCTCTGTTGCGGCGGCCACTGGCCTCCGTTGTGCGGAATTAGGCCATAAGACCCTGGTCCTGAGTACCGACCCGGCCCATTCCCTCGCTGACAGTTTTGATATGGAGTTGGGCCATGAGCCTCGCCTTGTGAAGGAAAATCTCTGGGGAGCGGAATTGGATGCATTGATGGAGTTGGAGGGTAACTGGGGCGCAGTGAAGCGTTACATTACCCAGGTGCTACAGGCCCGGGGGCTAGACGGGGTACAAGCGGAGGAACTGGCCATTCTCCCTGGCATGGATGAAATTTTTGGTCTGGTGCGGATGAAGCGCCACTACGACGAAGCTGATTATGACGTACTGATTATCGACTCTGCTCCCACGGGCACGGCCTTGCGTCTGCTCAGTTTGCCGGAAGTGGGGGGCTGGTATATGCGGCGTTTTTATAAGCCTTTACAAGGAATGTCCGTGGCCCTCAGACCGTTGGTGGAACCCCTATTTAGACCGATCGCCGGTTTTTCTTTGCCCGATAAAGAAGTGATGGATGCCCCCTACGAATTCTATGAGCAAATTGAGGCTCTGGAAAAAGTGCTGACGGATAATACCCAAACTTCCGTGCGCCTAGTGACTAATCCAGAAAAAATGGTGCTGAAGGAATCATTGCGGGCCCATGCCTATCTGAGTTTGTACAATGTGGCCACAGATTTGGTCATTGCTAACCGGATTTTGCCAGACACCATTGATGATCCTTTCTTTCAACGATGGAAAAGTAACCAACAGGTCTATAAACAAGAAATCTACGACAATTTCTATCCTCTGCCGGTGAAGGAAGCGCCCTTATTTTCCGAAGAGATGTGTGGTCTAGCTGCTCTGGAAAGACTGAAAGAAACCTTGTATAAAGATGAGGATCCTTCCCAGGTTTATTACAAAGAAAACACCATTAACATTGTCCAGGGTGACAATAACGACTACAGTCTAGAGCTTTACTTACCTGGCATTCATAAGGAACAAATCCAACTCAATAAAACCGGGGATGAGTTAAATGTCCGCATTGGCAACCATCGCCGCAACCTAGTGCTGCCCCAGGCCTTGGCTGGCTTGACCCCTGCTGGAGCAAAAATGGAGGATGATTACCTCAAAATCAGGTTTGCTGAAGCAGTTAAACGTTAAAGTTATCGTCACTAAAGAAGCTAATGGTGGCTTGCAAAGATTGCAAAAATAGATCAATTTCTTCTTTGGTGTTGTAAAAGTACAAACTGGCCCTGGCACTGCCAGAAGCGTCAAATAGCCGGTGCAATGGTTGGGTGCAATGGTGACCAGAACGGATAGCAATGCCGTCTTGGTCCATCATGGTGGCCACGTCACTGGCGTGGAGTCCAGCCACGTTAAAGGAAGCCAGGGCAGCCCGGTCGCCATATTTGGGGTTAGGCCCATAAAGCCGCAGTTGGGGAATTTCCGCCAAGCCTTGCCAGAGGTAATGGGTTAATTCCACTTCGTAGTTGTGGATATTTTCCATACCTAAATCAGTTAGATAATCCACTGCCGCCCCCAAGGCGATCGCCTCGGCAATGGCCGGAGTACCCGCTTCAAATTTATGGGGTAATTCCCCAGTGGTGAAATGGTCGAAAAAGACCTCAGCAATCATTTCTCCACCCCCAAAAAAGGGCGGCATGGCTGTTAAAATTTCTTCTTTGCCGTAGAGGAAACCAATGCCGGTGGGGGCACACATTTTGTGGCCACTGGCTACTAGCCAATCACAATCAATTTGTTGCACATCCAAGGGATAATGGGGCGCACTCTGACAAGCATCAATTAATACTTTGGCCCCAACTTGGTGGGCTAATCGGGTAATTTCTTCCACTGGGTTAATGCAACCCAAGGTATTAGAAATATGAACAACGGTGACTAGCTTGGTTTTTGCAGAAAGTAGGGTTTTAAATTGCTCTAAATTAAAGCTTTCCTGCTCGTCTAATTGGACAAATTTCAGCACCGCCCCAGTCTTAGCCGCCACCATTTGCCAAGGTACTAAATTGCTGTGGTGTTCCATCACAGTGGTGATAATTTCATCCCCTGGCTGGAGGTTATTCATGCCCCAACTATAAGCCACTAAATTAATTGCTTCCGTGGCATTACGGGTATAAACAATTTCCTTTGGCGATCGGGCATTGATAAATTTAGCGATCTTACCCCGTACTGCTTCATAGGCATCAGTGGCCCGCACACTTAGCTGATGGGCTCCCCGGTGGACATTAGCATTATCGTTTTCGTAATAGTGCCTTAATTTTTCCAACACTGCCCGGGGTTTTTGGGACGTAGCGGCATTGTCCAAATACACCAGAGGATGACCATTAATTTCCTGATTTAAAATGGGGAAATCCTGGCGGACAGTGGCGGCAAGGCTGGGGGTTTGTAGGGCAAGCATGGTTTAACAATCAAACAATACTAAGACTAATTAAAAAATCAACTAAAATATCAATTTTCTGACTGACTAAATAGTCCGACAGGAAATACATTGCCGCAGACGTCCTTGCAAAGAGGGTAGGGGAATTTGATCCAAAATTTCTCCGGCAAAGGCATCAATTAACAAATGGCGGGCATCGTAATCATTTAAGCCCCGACTGCGGAGATAAAAAACTTCATCGGCTTCCAATTGACTGATGGTGGCACCGTGGGAACACTTAACGTTATCGGCGGTAATTTGTAGCTCTGGTTTGGTATTGATGCGAGCCTTGGGAGACAGTACTAAGTTCCGATTTAATTGTTGGGCATTGGTTAGTTGGGCCGCCTGGGGGACTAAAACTTTGCCGCTAAAAACTGCCTGGGAATATTCATCCACAATGCATTTATGGAGTTGATTGGTCACCCCATGGGGGTGATTTAAGGCAATAGTGCTGTGGGTGTCGCTTACCTGCCGGCCGGCCAGGGTAGTCAAGGCCAAAAATTCGGTCTCCGTGGCTTCCCCCTGTTGGGTCATGGCCAAATTATGGCGGGATAATTTAGCGCCCAAATTAATATCAATGAGTTTGTAACGACTCTGCTTGGCCTGGGCGATCGCCGTGGTGGCAATGTGGAAGCTATCACCGGAATCCCGCTGGTTACGGATATGGGTGACCTGGGCATTTTCCCCTAGGTAAATTTCGCTGACAATGTTGTTAAAGTAGGGCTGTTGCTGCGGGCGATCGGTACAGTTATTGGTGATAGCCCCGTAGGACTCTGCAATGGTAACTTGGGCATTATTTTCTACTACCACTAACAAACGATTTTGCACTAAGGCAGGAGTGGGATCAACCACCGTTAAAAACAGACAATGGATGGGGGTCGCCAGCTCAATATTGGCGGGAATCCAGACTATGGCACTATCCTTCAGCCCCGCCGTGTTGAGGGTGCTAAAAACATCTTCTCCATCTTCCCGTTGAGCTAAATAATCAGCTAACTTTTCCTGTTTATTGGGGGGCAAAAGATTCCAGGATCCGCAGACGATATTTTCAGGCAAATCGCTGGTATTGGATAATTCCGCCGAGAAGAAACCATTAACAAAAACCAAACGGCTTTGCTTTGCTTCCGGTAAATAAAAGTTTTCTGCACTAGCAGCATCTAGGCTGATTTTTTTTGCAGTGGCAAAGTCAATTTCCTTGAGCTCAGTTAAATTAGTAAACTGCCATTCTTCATCATTTTTATTGGGTAATCTTAGTCCGTCTAACAATTTCTCTGCCCGTTGTCTTTTGGCGAGCAAGGTTGGATCTCCACCTTCCCCTAAAATTGCTCGATCTTTAAGACTCTGCAACTGTTTGTCCACTTCAAAATGGTGATTATTTTTTCTTAAAGCATTAGTCAAAACAGCGGCAGTCATAGCAAATATCCTTGGCGATGGTGGTTCGGATTAGTTAACGGTTAAATGAAGTTAGTAATTAAATTAGTAACTTTGGTGAACTCTGAAAAAATCAGACAGCAGCCAATGCTTTTTCATCTAAGAAGTCATAGCCTTTTTCTTCTAGTTCCAGAGCTAATTCTTTACCACCGCTCATGACAATTTTGCCATCATACATGACATGGATATGATCGGGAACAATATAATTTAGCAAGCGTTGATAATGGGTAATCACCAAGGTGGCATTGTCGGGATTTTTTAGAAAATTGACCCCCTCAGAAACAATGCGGAGTGCGTCAATATCTAGACCGGAATCAATTTCGTCCAAAATGGATAGGGTCGGCTCTAGGATAGCCATCTGCAAAATTTCGTTGCGCTTCTTTTCTCCCCCAGAAAACCCTTCATTTAAACTGCGTTCCAGAAAAGCAGGATTCATTTTCACCACATCCAATTTTTCTTGGATTAGGTCTTCAAAATCAAAGGTGTCTAATTCTTCCAAGCCTAAATGTTTGCGTTTGGCGTTATAAGCAATGCGGAGAAAATCTAAATTACTGACGCCGGGAATTTCTAAGGGATATTGAAAGGCGAGAAAAATACCTGCTAAAGCCCTTTCGTGCGGTTCTAGAGCTGATAAATCTTGCCCTTGGTAAATAATTTCACCGTCGGTAATTTCATAGTCGGGGTGCCCAGTAATTACCTTGGACAGGGTACTTTTGCCGGAACCGTTGCGCCCCATAATGGCATGGACTTCCCCTGCTTTGATTTCTAAGTTAACCCCCTTGAGAATTTGATTTCCATCAACGGAGGCGGCCAAATTTTTAATGGATAGAACAGTCTGGCTCATGAATTAATTTAGTTAAGTAGTTGAGTGGTAAAAATAGATTAGATGAAGAGAAAGCTTGTTTTTTAATAAAACAGTGGGTCAGAATCAGGGGTCTTGGCCGGGGCAGTTTGGCATTAACCGCCCCTAACCAATAGACTTGCTTAACCCACAGTACCTTCTAGTTTGAGGCTCAATAATTTGTCAGCTTCCGCCGCAAATTCCATCGGCAATTCGTTGAGCACATCCTTACAAAAGCCGCTGACTAGCATGGACACTGCATCCTCTTCTGAAATTCCCCGTTGGGCAAAGTAAAAGAGTTGATCCTCGCCAATCTTGGAGGTGGAGGCTTCGTGTTCTACCTTGGCGGTATTATTATCCACCTGAATGTAGGGGAAAGTGTTAGCCGCCGCCTGATCGCCAATGAGCATGGAATCGCATTGGGAGTAATTGCGAGCGCCCTGGGCTTTGGGTCCCATTTTCACCAAACCCCGATAGCTATTGGCAGAGTTACCAGCAGAAATACCTTTGGAAATAATGGTGCTACGGGTATTTTTGCCGATGTGAATCATCTTGGTTCCCGTATCGGCTTGCTGTTTATTATTGGTTAAAGCAATGGAATAAAATTCTCCCACCGAATTATCACCCACCAGTACACAGCTGGGATATTTCCAGGTGATGGCAGAACCAGTTTCCACCTGGGTCCAGGAAATCTTTGAATTAACGCCTTTGCATAGACCCCGCTTAGTCACAAAGTTGTAAATTCCCCCTTTGCCGTTTTCATCGCCGGCATACCAGTTTTGCACCGTGGAATACTTAATATCAGCATTATCCAGGGCCACTAACTCTACTACTGCAGCATGGAGTTGGTTGCTATCGTACATGGGCGCTGTACAACCTTCCAAATAGCTAACGGAGGCCCCCTCTTCGGCAATAATTAATGTCCGCTCAAACTGCCCTGTATCCCCATTATTAATACGGAAATAGGTGGACAATTCCATGGGACATTTCACGCCTTTGGGAATAAAGACGAAGGAACCGTCACTGAATACGGCGGAATTTAAGGCGGCAAAGAAATTGTCAGCGGTGGGTACCACACTGCCCAAATATTTTTGCACCAGATCGGGATGTTCCTGCAATGCTTCAGAAATGGAACAGAAAATTACTCCGTCCTCCGCCAGCTTTTCCTTAAAAGTGGTGCCAATGGAAACACTGTCAAAAATGGCATCCACCGCCACATTACTCAAACGTTTTTGCTCCGACAGAGGAATGCCCAGCTTCTCGAAAGTTTCCAACAAAGCGGGGTCCACCTCGTCTAAGCTTTCTAGTTTTTTCTTACTTTGCTTAGGGGCGGAATAGTAAATAATATTTTGGTAATCAATGGAGGGATAGCTCACCGCTGGCCAAGTGGGTTCCGTCATGGTCAACCAATGACGGTAGGCCCGCAGGCGAAAATCTAACATGAATTCTGGCTCATTCTTTTTAGCAGAAATGAGTCGCACCACGTCTTCACTCAGACCACGGGGGATAGCATCCGCTTCAATGTCGGTGATAAAGCCATATTTGTAGGGTTGGTTGACCAGGTTTTTAACGGTGGTGGAACTCATCGAATGCAGTGTTCTCCGGGGAATTCAGATAGGTAACTGCCTAGGGCAAGGTAGATTGGCAGTGGAACGGAATAAATCTCAAGGAATGAGCCTTAAACAACTTATTTGTTGTTTTAGTCTATTCTAGAATAGATTAGCAACCCAATTGTTGTCAAAGTACCAAGACCAAGGTCGGCGATCCTGCGGGAAGTCCCTTGGCCCATGGGCCAGGGTTAACCAATTGATAATTACCCGACAATTAATTTAGGTAATCATGCTTAGCATGGGGGTTGTCCCTTCAGTTTACTGGACTGCCACCGCATCGGTTCTAAAATTTCCCTCTCCTGTTGTTGACCATGACCACCAGTTCTTCCCACTCCACCAAAGAAGATATTCTGCGCTATCTCCTCAAAGAAGGGCAAGGATCGGCGATCGCCATGGCTGAGGAGTTGGGCATTAGTCCCCAGGCCATGCGCAAGCACCTCAAGGATTTGGAAAATGATGGCTTAATTGAGCATCAACAGGAAAGACAGGGCATGGGCAGACCCCAATTTCTCTACCAACTGAGCAAACAGGGCAGGGAACAGTTTCCCCAACGTTACGGAGAATTTGCCCTTTCTTTCATCGATTCCCTGGTAGAAACAGTGGGGGAGGAACAGTTGGGGGCAGTGCTGAAAAAACAATGGCAACGGAAAGCGGAAGCCTACCGCCAACAAATTGGCCAGGGTTCCTTGGCCAAAAGGGTACATAAACTAGTGGAACTACGGCGTCAAGAAGGTTATATGGCAGAACTCCATCCCCTGTCGCTGGAACAGTCGGAGAAATTCATTTTGTCTGAGCACCACTGTGCAATCGCCGACGTGGCCGAATCCTATCCCACTGTTTGTGGTCATGAGTTGGAAATGTTTGCCGCCATTCTGCCGGACTGTGCCATCGAAAGAACCCATTGGCTCAATGACGGGGAACACACCTGTGGCTATTTGATCGAGTCTAAAGCCCCGGACTAATGGGAGGCGGAAAGATTTTTAATCAGTTGGCGCAGTTGACTTTCGTTAAATACCTTCATCAGAATGTTGGCCGCCGCCGTCGGTTCCGCTGGAATGAGAACCTGGGCCACATGACTAGATGCCAATTGTTTAAGACCATCGCTGACCCGGATGTTTTCTGGTTTGGCCAACGTAAAACAGTCATAGCCCTGTTTCAGATCCTTCAACACCACCGGGGCCAAAGTGCGGTAGGAATGCAACGGATTGGCGATCGCCTGTTTACTGAGGGAGAGTAAATGCTGCCAATTTTCCTGCTTGGGGGCTAAGCGACCCAAACGGGTGCAATATTCTTGCAGCTTCTCCCGGGAAGTGGCCGAGGGCTCCTGCTTAAACAACTGCAACATTTTGTGCAACAGGGCTTTAATTTCTTCGGGCACATCGCTCTCATTGAACGTACCCGCATTGGTAGACTTAGCCGCCATGGTCTGGGTTGAGGTGGCCGTGGCACTACCTTGGGTGAGGAGATAATTGAGATAATTCTGTAACTCTTCAAACTGGTGGGAAGCCCCATCCACAATGGAATCCGCCTCCTCTGGTTGGAGTCCGCTGGGACTTTGGAGCTTTTCCACCAAGTCCTGCAAGACATCGTAGCCGTTGAGGAATAGGGATTCCAACTTTTGGTCTACGGGTAATTGATGCTCCTTCAACACCTTGAATGCATCTTCTAGGCGGTGGGCCGTCTTTTGGATGCTGGTGTAGCCCAACATGGCCGCTCCCCCCTTAACGGAATGGGCCGCCCGAAACATCTCGTTAACCTGTTCCGAGTCCCGCACCACCTTACCCAGGTCAAGGATGCCCCGTTCTAGGGTTTCCAAATGTTCCTGAGCTTCTTCGATAAAATAGCCGAGGATTTTCTGCTGATCCAAGGTCGTACCCTCAAATTTGGATGGCCATCCCCTTAGCATACCGCCCACAGACTAAAATAAAACAGCGAACTTAGTAAGCGTTAACTTTAGTCCAAAAAACGGGTCGGGGGATCGTCTGAGTAAGATGATTTATATCTTATACGGCTAAAGCAAATTTTAGCCCTAACGGTGTTTGTCTGTGGGAAAAGTTTTTTGTCAACAATTTACAATAATTTGGTTCAACGGAAAGCCGATATCAATCCACGACGCCGAGGGGATGTTGACGGGGCACGCCGATCGCCCGGGGAAAATCATTGGGGGTGGGTTTTTCCTTGGTTAGATAGATGAAGTGTCGTTGGGCACCGCTCCAGGGGGTAACAACTGCCACCGTGGCACTGACTTTGCCGCCTAAGAGGGCACTGGCCCGTTCTAACTGCTCCGCTTCCGCCGCTGACCATTGACCCCGGTAAAGCACCACTGTGCCCCCCACCTTCACCAAGGGGAGAGCATATTCCGCACAGACCCCCCCTTCCCCCACAGCCCGGATTAAGGCCAAATCATACTGGGAGCGATGCTGGGACTGGTGCCCCACCGCTTCCGCCCTGGCCACCATATAGGTCAAATTAGCCAAGCCTAAACGGTGCCCCAACTCCTCTAGGTAATTAACTTTCTTGCGGGTGGAGTCCAACAGGGCCACGGACCACTGGGGCCACACCAGGGCCACGGGTAATCCGGGGAATCCTCCCCCGGTGCCAATGTCAATCACCTTCGCTTGGGGGTAACCATGGCAATGGTCCGACAACAAAATCCCCGCCAGGGAATCCCAAAGATGTTTTTCCAAAAAGTCCAGGGGAGCGGTGATGCGGGTCAAATTTAAGCGGGCATTACCGGTCAAAACTCCTTGGTAGAGCTTGACCAGAGCCTCAATTTGCTCTCCATCGGGTTGCCAAGCTAAGCCTGGGGGCCAACTTTCCAACCCCCGCCGAAATTCCCCTAAATGCCCCGGCTCTGACGATAGATGGGGGTTATTTTTGTCTAGATTCAATGACACAGTAACCTACCCCACCCTAGCGGGAACGACGACGGGGACGATCGCCTCTGGGGGGTTTGGGGCCAGGGGAAGGGGGCACCACAGGGGGAGCTGTGGCCACGGGGGGACGATTGGTGATGGTGGCGTTATGTTCAGCGGAATTTTCGTACAGGATCTGCCGGCTCTGGCTGACACTGCGCATCATTTGTCCCAATTCCCCTTCCAAACGGCTCAACAGGCGATCGGCATAGGTGTCCACGTCCCTCTGCATCTCGGTGGCTTCCTGTTCTGTTTGTTTTTGCAGGGCTTCACATTCCTGCACCGTTTGCTGACGAAATTGTTGAATTTCCTGGTGGGTAACCTGTTTGATTTGATCTAGTTCCCCCATGGTCTGCCTTCGTAGGGTGTCGCACTCCTGTTGGGTTTGCCTTTGCAGAGCTTCACATTCCTGTTGCACCTGGCGCTGGAGGGCATCGCAATCCTGTTGTATTTGGGCTTTGTATTGGTCTGCTTCGTATTGGGCCTTTTGGATAATGCCCGATTCATCCTTAATGCGCTGGGCCTCCTGGTGGGCCACTTCGATCATCCGTTGGGCTTCTACCTCCGCCCCCTGTAAAATCTGCTGTTCCCTTTCCAAAATGGCGATCGCCCGATGCACTGCCCCCGGAATAAATTCAGCAATGACATCAATTTGGTCCAGGATTTTCTCCTCATCCACCACACTCCAGGCCGTTAGGGGGATATGGAAGCTGTCGTAGAGTAATTCCTGGAGCTCAGCTAGCTGTTGTTGAATATCGAAATCCACCGTCTGACCGGGCACAACGGCGCTATTCTCAGTTACTTCGGGATTGGCACTCTCTCGGCGGGTCATAGGGTTATCTAGGCGCTTGACGGGGCAAATAGAACGAAAGTTAAAACGGTTTTAACGCAATTGATCTAGGGGGATGGGTAGGAAGAACAAATATCGGCCAAAATCGAGGGGGGAACAAGATGATCCACACTACCACCGAACTTGGCAATTTCTTTGACAATACTACTACTTAAAAAGCTATATTCCTTGGCGGTGGCCAAAAATACAGTTTCCACTCCGTCCCAAAGGGTTTGATTAGTGTGGGCCATTTGTAACTCCTTCTCAAAGTCCGACAGGACCCGCAGACCCCGCAATAGCACCGTTGCTTGTTTTTGCTTGGCGTAGTCCACCGTCAGTCCATTGAAGCTATCCACGGTCACATTAGCCAGGTGTTGGGTGCAGTGGCGGATCTGCTCTAGTCGCTTTTCCACCGAAAATAGGGGTTGCTTGCTGGGATTACAGAGCACGGCGACAATGATTTGCTCAAACAAACCACTACCCCGCTCAATAATGTCCAAATGACCGAGGGTAATGGGGTCAAAACTACCAGGATAAATAGCGATCACAGCAAAGATTGTTGGAAAAAAAGTAAATTAAATCAAGAAAAATCGCCGATCAAGTAAGGGAAAAACCCTGGGCAAATTGGCTTCATTGTGGAGGGTGGCCGGCAAACATGCAACTCTTTCCCCGCAACAGCCACCAGAGCCACCATGGTTCCCTACCCAATTTTGTTAAGATATAGAGAAAATTCAATTTAGTTTTCCCTCCCTTTTATTGGCTTAAGTTTTGTTCTCCTTTCCTGGGTACTAAGGCTGGCAAGGATCTAATCGCCAAGGGCCGAGGGTAAACAGAAGCGGTTTAAACAATCAAGGTTTCTAGGGCGGATCTTTTTTTTTCGTGGGGGAAGACTACCTATGACTTTGGCTGGTTTTGCCGTTGATTGTTGCGACAATCTCCTTTCTCCGCCCAATCTTCGTTGTGTCAAAACATGGATTCTAATCACTCCCTGGAAAATTTTCTCCGCAATGTCATTAATAAATTTCATCGGGCTTTGACTTTGCGGGAAACCCTCCAAGTAATTGTGGAGGAAGCTCAGCTATTTTTGGGAGTGGACCGGGTAAAAGTTTATCGATTTGCGGCTGATGGTAGTGGAGAAGTACTGTCAGAGGCGGTGGACAGAGCCGTTTTGCCTTCCCTATTGGGGCTCCATTTCCCTGCGGACGACATTCCCCCCCACGCCAGGGAGGAGTTGGGTATGCAAAGAAAAATGATTGCAGTGGATGTGGCCCACCGCCGTAAAAGGTCCCATGATTTGTCTGGCCACATCAGCACCATGGACTACCTAAACAACCGTTATATGGAGGTGGATAGTTGCCATATTCAATATCTTTTGGCCATGGGGGTACTATCTTCCTTAACGGTGCCCATCATGCAGGATCAACAACTGTGGGGCATTATGGCCATACACCACAGCAAGCCCCGACGATTCACAGACCAGGAATGGGAAACCATGGCTCTCCTCAGTAAGGAAGTTTCCCTGGCCATTACCCAGTCCCAACTCAGTGAGCGGGTCCATCAGCAACAAATCCAAGAAGCCCTAGTCCAACGCCTGGAAAGCACCGTGGCCCAGTATGGCGATCGCCCAGAAACCTGGCAGTATGCGCTGCAGATGGTGGGGGAAGCAATGGAAGCGGACGGAGCAGTGCTCTACATTGCCCCGGATCTCACAGGGACTTCGGCCCGGTATTACCAATGGAATCTCAGTTTTGATTGGGGAGAATGGCTGGAAACTGACCTCTGGCAGGAGTTGATGCGGGGAAAACCAACAGCGGCGGAGTCCTCCACTCCAGTGCAGTCCCTCTGGGAAAAACCAAAATTTTTGACCAGTGTGAAACCCTCCCATACCAACAATTGTGTCCCCCAGGGCTACACCCTCAGTGAATTGGGTGAAAAGGGCAATTGGACCGCTCCGGCGGAGGCATTGAATGCGGAAAATTTTCAATCTTTTTTGGTGGTGCCCCTGACCGCGGATCAGCAATGGGTGGGGGGACTAATCTTTCTGCGCAAAGAACAATCTCTGGTGAAAAATTGGGCCGGGAAACGGATAGTCGATCGCCGCAATATGTTGCCCCGCCTTTCCTTTGAAGCCTGGCAGGAAACCCAAAAGCTAATGCCCATTTGGGAAGAAGCAGAGCAAAAATTGGCCCAGGTGGCCGGCACCCAGCTTTATATGGCCATTACCCAACAGTTTGTCACCAGATTAATTACCCAACAAACAGCCTACGATCCCCTTACCCAATTACCTAATTGGATCATTTTTAACCGGCAACTCACCCTGGCCCTGCTCGATGCTCTCTACGAAGGCAAAATGGTAGGGGTTTTGGTCATTGCCATGGACAGATTCAAACGCATTAATGAAAGCTTTGGCCATAAAATTGGCGACAGCCTGTTGCAGGAGGTGGCCGATCGCCTGAAGCAAAAATTGTCCCCCCTGGCCGCCTATGCCCCGTTATTATCCCGTTGGCATGGGGATGGTTTTACGGTTCTGCTGACCAAAATTAGTGATAAGCAAGAAATTATTCCCCTGTGCGAAACTCTGTTGGGTACTTTCCAGGAGCCGTTTTTCATTGAAGGACAACCCATTTACCTCACCGCTAGCACGGGCATCAGCATGGCTCCCTACGATGGTGAAACTGCTGAATCTTTGCTCAAGTTTGCTGAGATTGCCCTGACTAGAGCCAAATGCCAGGGGAAAAACACCTATCAGTTTTATCTGCCCCAGGATTCTTCGCCGACGCTTGATCGCCTGACCTTGGAATCAGACCTGCGACGGGCATTGGTGAACGGGGAATTTGTGCTCTATTTTCAGCCTCAGGTGGCCCTGGATACGGGCAAATTGATGGGCATGGAAGCGTTGGTGCGTTGGCAACATCCCCGTCTGGGCCAGGTGGCCCCCGATGTATTTATTCCGTTGGCGGAGGAGTTGGGCTTAATTCATAACCTTGGACAATGGGTGCTGGAAATGGCCTGTGCCACCCACCAGCATTTTTACCGAGAAACGGGAAGGCGGTTACGCATGGCGGTCAATATTTCGGCCCGCCAGTTCCAGGACGATAAATGGCTCAATTCAGTTTTGGATTGTTTGGAACGTACAGCCATGCCACCGGAGGATCTGGAGCTAGAAATTACCGAAAGTTTGATGATGGAGGACATTAAGGGTACAGTCAAACTACTCCATCGTCTGCGGGAAGAGGGAGTGCAAGTGGCGATCGATGATTTTGGCACCGGCTATTCTTCCTTGAGTATGCTCAAGCAACTGCCCATTCACCGTCTCAAAATCGACAAATCCTTTGTGGACGATTTACTTAATGAGGGGGCTGACACTGCCATTGTTCAATATGTAATCGATTTGGCTAAGGGTCTAAATTTAGAAATTGTTGCCGAAGGTATTGAATCGGAAGCCCAACTGCAACGACTCCGGAAAATGGGCTGTCACCTGGGACAGGGTTATTTTCTCACCAGACCTCTACCGGCGGAAGCCATAATTACCTATTTGTTTTATCCGCAAATTCTTGATTTTGGCCCCACTCCCCCACTGCTCCACGATTCCTCATTGGAGGTAAAGCCGGAGCATGCTCCAGACGATGCTGGCGAAGCTTTTCCTCCCAATATCCTCAACCGAGAAAATCCTTGGACGGAAAAACTGCACGATTACGTTTCCCTCAAGGAACGCCTAGAACAGCGTAATACCAAGGAAAAATTGGTGCTGAAAATCTCTAATAAGATCCGTTCTTCCCTCAATATCAATGATATTTTGCACTCCACTGTCACTGAAGTGAGGCAATTTTTAAACACTGACCGAGTGCTGTTATTTAAATTTAATTCCCAGTGGTCGGGGCGGGTGGTGACGGAATCCCACAACGATTTTTGCCAATCGATCATTAATGAAGAAATTGACGACCCCTGTTTTAAAGGCCATTATCTGCGGCTTTACCGGGAAGGTAGGGTGCGGGCCGTGTCTGACATTGAAAAGGCTGACTTGGCAGAATGCCACAAGGAGTTACTGCGTCACTACCAGGTCAAGGCCAATTTGGTGGTGCCGGTGGTTTTTAATGAAAATCTTTGGGGTTTGCTCATTGCCCACGAATGCAAAGCTCCCCGTTATTGGCAAGAAGAGGATCTGCAACTGTTGATGGAGTTGGCCACCCAGGTGGCGATCGCCATTCATCAAGGGGAACTGTATGAACAACTGGAAACCGCCAACATTAGATTGCAACAAATTTCTTCCTTGGATGCCCTCACCCAGGTGGGTAACCGCTATCTATTTAATTCCACCCTGGAACGGGAATGGCAACGATTGCAACGGGTTACGGAGCCCCTAGCCCTGCTACTTTGTGACGTGGACTTTTTCAAAGGTTTTAATGATAATTACGGCCATCCCGCCGGCGATCGATGCTTGAAAAAAATTGCTAGTGTTATGGCCAAAGTGGCCAAAAGACCAACGGATTTAGCCGCCCGTTACGGAGGGGAAGAATTTGCCATTATCCTGTCCCAAACCGAACTCCAGGGAGCCATTCATGTGGCGGAAGCCCTCCAGGCGGAAGTGGCTAACTTGGCCATTCCCCACACTGAATCCGACACCGGCTATGTCACCGTCAGCATTGGCATTGCCGTCTGTTTACCCGATCGCCATGGCAGTCCCCAGTCCCTAGTCAAAGCGGCGGATTTAGCCCTCTATGAAGCCAAGGCCCATGGTCGCAATCAATGGCGGACCTACGAGGAGGCCGAATTACCCCCGGTTGAAGCAGAAACGTAACCATAACTGAACCGTTCACTGACGCCATCAAACAATAAAATTAATCCCCTCCCCCTGGGCCGCCTGCCAACTGCGGGCATCGTAATAGAGGTCGGCCAAAGTGATCGAATAAAGAGCTTTGACAAATTTTTGGTGTAATTGTCGCCACACACTCAGGGTGACCCAATCCTCCGCCAAACTTTGGTCATCCCTATATTGGGGAAATGGTTCCAAACTTTCTTCCAGAGCTGCTAATATTTGCCCCAGGGAAATCTGGTCCGGAGCCTGGGCCAATTGATAACCTCCCCTCACCCCCCGATAGGCATTAACTATGCCTGCCCGTCGTAGGGTAATCAACAGTTTTTCCAAATAGGGCCCAGGAATATTTTGTCGCTCGGCGATCGCCTTCACCGAAGCAGGGCCGTAGTCTGGTTGTAGAGCTAAATCCAGCAGGGCTTTAACACTGTAATGGCTTTTTGTTGTCAACTTCATCTCTTTAGTATAGAAGCCATCCTTGCCCATCAACTATCCCATTAAATTAACTATTTATTTAAACAAATTAGATAATTATTGCTAGAAACGTGTAATATAAGCAGGGTAGCAAGGGGAAAAAGAGTCCATTATTCCCTCGACTAACCCCATCTTGCTTCCCAACCCTGATCAATCTCAATCACTGAAAACTTTAATGGCTAAATCAAACGCAACCAAGCCCTTAACCGGCGAAGCATTGCTCGAGAAAGTTAAAGAATTAGGAGACCTTCCCAAAGAAGAGAAAGCCAAAATCTGCGGTTATGTAACTTCCACCAAAAAAGGCCTGCCTCGGGTCAATATGATGAAGTTCTACAACGCCTTAATGGATGCCCAAGGCATTGATTTAGATAGTTCTTCCTCTGGCCAAGGTCGGGGAGGACGTTCCGCCAGTTACCGCATTAGCGTGCAATCCAATGGCAATCTTCTCATTGGCGCCGCCTACACAAAAAAAATGAGTCTCAACGTAGGAGATGAATTTGAAATTACCCTCGGCCGCAAACATATTCACCTCAAGCAGGTGGGGGCCGACGACGAGGAAGAGTAAGGCTAATTTCCTAGGGCTAATGGGGGGTAAAATTTAAGGAGGATGTCTTCCTGTAATTCCCCATTAACTTGCGGGCATTTGCAGGGGCCAGGCAGAAAAATTATTGTCAGTGGCCCTTTGGTAATGGGAAGTTCATGCCCTTTTTGCTAAGTTAACCTCCCTTACCATGAAAATTACTTTTAAAGTGCAACGACAACAGGGCAACGGCGATCGCCATTGGCAAAATTATGCTTTGGAGGTTGATACCCAGGCCACCGTCCTAGACTGTTTGAATCAGATTAAATGGCAACAGGATGGCAGTCTCGCCTTCCGCAAAAACTGTCGCAATGCCATTTGTGGTAGCTGTGCTCTGCGGGTTAATGATCGCCCGGTATTGGCCTGTAAAGAAAGCATTAAAAATTTAGAACAGTGGCTCACCGATAGTAACCAGGAAAATACCGGCATTTTCACCATTAGTCCCCTGGGCAATTTACCCGTTATTAAGGATTTGGTGGTGGATATGAACAAATTTTTTGCCGGCTTGGATGCGGTTTATCCTTACCTAATGAATAAGCGCCAAAGGGAAAACGGATCGGAATTTCTCCAGTCACCGGCGCAACGGGCCGCCCTCAATGATGTGAGCAACTGTGTGCTTTGTGGAGTTTGCTATTCTGACTGCGATGCCAAAAAGAAAAATGACAATTTTGTCGGTCCCCATGCCCTCGCCAAGGCCCACCGTTTAATTTTGGATAATCGGGATATGGCCAGCAAGGCCCGCCTTGAAGCCCTAGGAAAAGATAAACAGGGGGTGTGGGGGTGTAACAACTGTCGGATGTGTAGTGATTCTTGCCCCACAGGAGTGGCTCCCCTCTCCCAAATTGAAGCTTTAAAAATTCGTTTATTCGACCTCATGGACCCTCTTTAAGGCCCGAAGGCCCGGTAATCTCTAGCCGCTATTCAGAAATTAGTTCGGGAGTTTCCGTTACAGGGGCATAGCCTTCACCATGGAGCACAAAGGGTAAACCCGCCCCAGCCAGGCCCTTTTGGATATGATTAGGAGTCTGCTCAAAAATAATGAATAGGGGACAGATTTCTTCCGCCGCTTCACTAAACATGTGTTTTTCCTGGGGGGGCATCAGCCATTCATAGTCCTGGTCTAGGTAAATTTGACTCCGACGCCAACGACCGAGCAGATCGGAAAAGTTTTCTTCTGGACGGTGGATGAAAACCAAGATTTCTGAGCCTAATTTCA
Source organism: Synechocystis sp. FACHB-383 (assembly GCF_014698605.1). Taxonomy (NCBI): domain Bacteria; kingdom Bacillati; phylum Cyanobacteriota; class Cyanophyceae; order Synechococcales; family Merismopediaceae; genus Synechocystis; species Synechocystis sp. FACHB-383. The sequence continues at coordinate 180,672 of NZ_JACJTJ010000029.1, forward strand.
CCTGCCATTCTGGGTCACACATTAAAATCGCCAGGTCACAGGGAATTACCTTCGCTACGGGAGTGGTTTGTCGGCCCCCTTGGTCAGCATCGTTGAGGGGCAGATAACGTAAACGAACAATGGGCAGGGGAATGGTGATAATACTTTGTTCGGGTCGCCGTAAACTGGGCAATTTTTCCAGGTAGGGTCGGTATTGGCGCAACAGGGCGATCGCCCCTTCCCTATCAGTGAAATCTGCTAAGAGGGCATCGTAATCATTTTTTTTACCGGACACGGAATCAACACCTCCTGTTTATAATCTCGGCTTACCCCATTTTAACGGTGGCTAGTTATTGCCTCAGGGGATGCCAAAGGAAGTCAACCTTTGGCCTAGCTTTGCAATGGTAGAAGTGGGAACGGCAACAAGGCAAAAGTTTCATTAAGCAAGGTTCTGTTTTTGGGTAGCTGGGTTACCATGGCGGAAACTGCATTGGAGCAACAAGACCGTGTCTGACCATACCGCCCAGATCAATGACCTCTGCCAAGCGTTGGAAACCCTAGACCAAGCGGAAACGGTACAAGGAGCAGAATACCGGGAGCAAGCCCAGGCTTTCTTGGCTAATTCTTCCGTCGCCCTACGGTTCAAAACGGCGATCGCCGACCTGTTGATGCAGGCCAATCAACGTTTAGTGCTCAAAACTGTCCAAGGGGAAGACAGCTACTAAAAACCCCAGGTTTTAGCCTAGGAACCCCTAGGTTTACCCGCCAGACTTTAGGACAGAAAAAACCATCTGGTTATGGCAACCAAATGGCACAGAGGGGGCAGTGGTCAGGAAGACTTACCCCGTTTTCTGGGGGAGACACTGAAAAATATCTCTCCCCGGTGACAGCCTAGGTGAGGCTAAAGACAATCACAAAGCCCAACACCGCTCCGAACACAATGAGGGCGTAGAATTGGGCCCGGCCATTTTCCAGATACTTTAGGCCCTCCCCACTAACTAGGGTGACCAGACCAGTGAGGTTAACTGCTCCGTCAATCACTTTGTAGTCCACCTCCATAATTTGGCGGGCTACCCGACGGGAACCTTGGACAAACAATTTGTCGTAAAAGTCGTCAAAGTACCATTTGTTCAGGGATAGTTGGTACAAAGAGGGAAACTTTTCTGCCAACACTTTGGGGTCGAGTTTGTGTTGCCAATACATCAACGAAGCAATGGTAATGCCGATGAGGGCAATGCCAATGGAATTGCCGGCCATGATGTAAAATTCGCCCCATTCAAATTCCGCTGCGTGTTCCACTACTTCCCCTGGCGCATGGATGAACGCTTCAAATTGGTTGGCCCAGGGTCGTCCCAAGAGACCAATTAGCACCGAAGGAACCGCCAAGGCCATGAGGGGAAAAGTCATGGTCAAGGGGGATTCGTGGGGTTCACTGCTGTGGCCATGGTCGTCGTGCCCTGCTTCATGGTCCAATTCCTTCACGTTCATGGCTCCCGGACCAAAGTTAGGCATTAAGCCGTAGAACTTTAGAACGCCGTCTTTGGCTTCCTGGTCATTGCCCCGGAAACCCCCTTCAAAGGTCATGAAATACATCCGGAACATGTAAAAAGCGGTCATGCCAGCGGTGGCCCAACCCACAAACCAGAGTAGGGGATTGGCTTGGAAAGCGAGGCCGAGAATTTCGTCCTTAGACCAAAAGCCCGCAAAGGGAGGAATGCCACAAATAGCCAAAGTTCCGATCAAGAAACAGGTGGCCGTGATGGGCATATATTTCCGTAACCCTCCCATAATGCGCATATCCTGGGCCAGAATTGGATCGTGGCCCACTACCCCTTCCATGCCGTGGATGACGGAACCGGAACAGAGGAACAGCATCGCTTTGAAATAGGCGTGGGTCATCAGGTGAAATAACCCAGCGGAATAGGCTCCAATGCCCATGGCCATGACCATATAGCCCAACTGGGAAATGGTGGAGTAGGCTAAGCCTTTTTTAATGTCGTTCTGGGTTAGAGCAATGGTGGCCCCCAGGAAGGCAGTGAAACAACCGGTGAAAGCAATGGTATTCATCACCACTGGAATTGGTTCAAACACTGGATACATGCGGGCGACGAGAAATACCCCCGCCGCTACCATGGTGGCTGCATGGATCAAGGCAGAAATGGGAGTGGGACCTTCCATGGCATCCGGTAGCCAGACATGGAGAGGAAATTGGGCCGATTTGGCCACAGGGCCGAGGAAAACCAAAATGGCCAGAATGGCGGCGATCGCCCCGCTGAGCACACCGGAGGAAACCAAACCTTCTAGGCGTTCCCCAATGGTGCCAAAGTCAAAACTGCCGGTGGCCCAATAGAGCCCGAGGATACCCAGCAATAGGCCAAAATCCCCCACCCGGTTGGTGACAAAAGCTTTTTGGCAAGCGTCAGCGGCGGCCTTGCGGTCATACCAAAAACCGATCAGCAGGTAGGAACACATCCCCACCAGCTCCCAAAAAATATAAACCTGCACCAAATTGGGACTAATTACCAACCCCAGCATGGAGGAAGCAAACAGACTGAGATAGGCATAGAAACGCACATAACCCGGATCGTGGGCCATGTAGCCATCGGTGTAGATCATCACCAATAGGGCCACGGAGGTGACAATGACCAACATCAGGGCGCTGAGGTGATCGATCACATAACCCATTTCCAAATGGAAACTCCCCGCCGATGCCCATTCGATCATTTGGGAATAGCTGGCATGGCCTTGGATTTGATCCCAGAGCAAAGCCCCAGACATTACCAATGCAGCCCCTAAACAGGAAATGATGAAAACAGCGTTGATTTGCCGTAGTTTATTGGTTGCTTGATTGAAAGAAATGAGGCCAATGCCAACTACCGTTGCACCCAATAGGGGCAGGACGGGAATTAGCCAGGCTAATTGATAGAGTAGTTCCATCTTGAAACCTTGGTTAACGAAGTTGCCTATATGTTATTGATACCGCGTTCATTGTTGCACGGAGCGTTATTTTTGCCGCGTTTCACTGTCAGGGGAAGCTAGTTTTCGCTCAAAAAATTTAAGTGGGCACTAGTTCATTGGGGCGCAAACGGCTCCATTTACCCATTTCTTCGAAAAAACTATCGCAACCCACCACATCCCACTCCATTTCGATGCCATGGTCGGGGGTACGAATATTGACGTTGATAGAAGGGTTGACCGGATCAAAATCCGGGCGATCGCTCAAATGGGGTTGTTGATGTTGATGTTCCACTGCATGGTAGGTGACACAGCGGTCCACGTAATGGCAGTTCACACAAATACACATGGTAAACCTCAATTCTTGCCTATTTTTCGCTACTCTAGCTTAGACTGATGGATTGTGCCGCCATTGAAAACTGTCCTGGGGTAACGGTTATTGATTATGCTTTGTCCTGTGAGCCACCTGGCTGATTTACGTCAACAGGTTCCCTTTGATCTGGCTCTACTTCCTTCCCAGGCTTGTTTGGTCGGTGGTGCAGTGCGGGATGCCCTGTTGGGTAGACGGCGGGAATATTTGGATTGGGACTTCGTCGTGCCCAGTGGGGCCATTGAAACGGCCTCGGCGATCGCCAGTCAATATCGAGCTGGTTTTGTGGTGTTGGATAAGGCTCGACAAATTGCCCGGGTGGTGTTCGCCCATGGCACCGTGGATTTTGCCCAACAGGAAGGGAAAAGTTTAGAACAGGATTTGGCCCGGCGGGATTTCACCGTTAATGCGATCGCCTATAACTTCCAGCAAAATCGGCTCATTGATCCCATGGCGGGGGTGGGGGATTTACAACGGGGCGAGCTAAAAATGGTGGCGGCGGTAAATTTAGCTGATGATCCTCTGCGGTTACTGCGGGCCTATCGTCAGGCAGCCCAGTTGCAATTTGCCCTTGAACCAGCGACTAGAATCGTTTTACAACAATTAGCGCCCCGGATAAAAACAGTGGCGGCAGAGAGGGTACAGGCGGAATTTAACTATTTACTCGGCAGTCCCCGGGGTAGTCAGTGGTTGTTGGCTGCTTGGCAGGACGGCATGCTGAGCCATTGGTTTCCCCACGCTAACCTCAGTTCCCTCAACGCTGTGGGTTGCATTGATTTGGCGATCGCCGCCATCAAAAACCAGTTAACTTTGCTAGAACGTCAGCAGTTCTTCCAGGCGTTGGGGAAAAAAGGCATTGCCATTGCTAAGTTGGCCAGTTTGGTCTGCGCCGATGTGAAAACCGCCGAAGGGGAATTACAACGATTGAAATATTCCCGCCATGAACTGCGCTCCGTGCAGGCAATTTTGCAGGCCTATCCCCAGTTAAGTTGTTTAGAAACTAGCCCCACCGTACGGCAACTCTACTTTTTCTTTGCGGAATTGGGCAAATATCTCCCCCATTTTGTCCTCTATGCCCTGGCCCACTGCCCCCACGATTACCACAGTTTTATCTTTGAACTTTTATCCCACTACCTCGACCCCGGCGATCGCCTGGCCCATCCCCAACCGTTAATTACCGGCAAGGATTTAATCGACAAGTTACACATTAAACCCAGTCCTTTGATCGGCCAACTGCTGACGGAAATTCACATTGCCCACATTGAAGGGAAAATCAGTGACGAACAAGAGGCACTAATGTATGCTGAAAACCTGATTGATACCAACTGAAAACCAAGAGTAGAATTAGTCTTGACCTGAACAGTGAGCAATGGGACATTAAACTCTATTCTTTGATCATCAAACTATTCACAGATATTTTTCCCTAACGAAAGGAATCCTTCGGCAGAGCCATGACCTGATCAAAAGGTAGGGGTCGGGAAAATAGATAACCTTGGCCATAGTCGCATCCTAGGGAGCGCAAAACTTCCAATTGTGCTTGGGTTTCAATACCTTCGGCCACCACCGTCATGCCCAGGGCATGGGAGAGTTGCAAAATTGCGGAGCATATACTTTCACTGTTTTGGTTGGTACCCAGGCCATCCACAAAGGATTTATCAATTTTGACCCGGTCAATTTTGTACTCGTTTAAGTATTGCAGGCTGGAATAGCCAGTACCAAAGTCATCCAGCACGAGGGCAAACCCTCGGGAGCGACAATTTTCGATCCAGGGGGCAGAACTATCGCCGCTAAAAAGGGTGCGTTCAATGATTTCTAGCTTCACTTTATTGGGGGTTAGACCATGGTGATCTACCCTGGCCAGTAACCAAGGGATGAAGTCTTCGTTATTGGTCTGTCGACCGACAATGTTAAAACTCATTAACAAATCAGGGTTAAATTTTGTCTGCAGACTTTTTAAATCTTTTAGTCCTTGTTCGATGACCCATTGACCGATGGGAATAATCAAATCCGTTGCTTCGGCCACCTCAATGAAAACATCTGGGCGGACAAAACCCCGTTTTGGACTTTGCCACCGGATCAAGGCTTCAAAACCTTCGATACGTAGATCGTTCATGAAGACAATGGGTTGGTACATCAGATGGAATTGTTCTTTGGCGATCGCCTCTTGCATTTCTCCTTCTAAACGGATCATGTCCACCGCATCGGTGATACGTTCTTTGAAGGAAAGTTTGGCTTTGGTGAGGGCGGCATCCAATTCCGGAGAGGGTTCATCAGTGCCCCGAAAATTGTTACTCTCGGAACGAAAATGACCGATCACCACCAGTAACAGTAGGCGCAAAATCGGGTCGGCGGTGTCGATGCGTTGGTTAACTTGGTCTGGGGTGACCAGGGAAAGAATGCAGTCCGTCAGGGCTGAAGCGGAAGCAGACCGGGGTTTGGCATCCACCAAGGCCAATTCTCCAAATAAACTGCCCGGTTGGAGTATATTCAACACCAGGCGATCGCCCTGGAGTTCTGTCCAAATTTCTACTTGCCCCTCTTCGACAATGTAGGCATAATTTCCCCGGTCTCCCTGGCTAAAAATCAGATCACCAGCCCGGTAATGACGGGTTGTAAGTAGGGCATTGGGGGGAGTCATGGTGGTTGGGGATTTGGCAATGAAATTGTGCGATTAGTCTGTAATCAAGCTAAATTAACGCTTTCCCATGGGGCAATTGTCAAAAATTGTGACCTTTCCCCTCCAAGGTAATGTTCCTGGACAAACAGAGGCTAAACTTGGAAGGCTTGTTGCTTTGCCCCCCTGGTAATGGTTAACGGATTTAAATGGCCCTGAAAGCCCTAAACCCTAACACCTCCTTGATTGTATGACGCTCATCGACACCAACAGTCTCCATAATGCCGCCTTTGTGGTGGGGACGGTTCTCTTTATTGGAATTCTTGTCTGGTCGGTGTGGTTCGCCTTCCACATGGACTGAGCATTTCCCCCCCGCCCCAGCGGTGGACTAGTGGATTTTCTCTCTGGCAAGTACTTTGTGCCTAGTTTAGAGGCACTATCCTTGGGTCTGTGGATCTGCCGTCAGGGGCAAGAAAACTAATTGTTCAGTTTTGTCTGCCGCTAGGTAGTCGATCACCAATTCACCGCTGGTGAGAATCTGGTATTTTTGGGCGTTGACTAGGGCTTGAATAAATTGCTGTTCCTGGTTCATGAGGGGTTCAGAGCAGGCCATCATGGTGGAAGCCATGCGCTCATCTATGGTTAAATTTTCCCCGTCAATGGTGAACTGTCCCATGAGGCGATTACAGCCCCCAGTCCCCGCCAGGCGATCGCCAAGGAATTGAATCTGGGGTATTGCTTGGGAGTTTTCGTTAGTGATGGGTGCCACCCCGGCCATGGTCACCAGTTGCCATTGACTGTTGTGGAGGGCACTGTACTGACTAGCGGGAATAAAAGTGATACTGCCCTGTTCCCCATCCTTCAGGTAGGTCAATGTCAGTTGTCCATCGTTGCCGATGCTATAGGTCTTTACCTGGGTCAGAAATTGCAAAAATTCCTGTTCCTGGGCCATAACCTCGGCGGCACAGGCTTTGCGGGTTGTGGCTAGGGCTTGGCCAATGGTTAAGTTACCATCACTGCTGGTGTAGGCGCCATTAAAACTATTGCAACCGGCGGTACCCATCAGGCGATTGTCCTTGAATTGCAACTTGATCGGGGCACTGCCCGGCACTGGGGAGCCAGACCACCCACTGATATACCAAGTAGTACCCTGGAGAGATGGAGAGGTAGAAGCTTCCATGGCTTGAACGGCATTGGTAGGCAAAAAGGGTAGGGCCTCACCCATGGTCCCCAAGGCCAATCCGCCCATAATGGTAGCGAAAAAGAGAGTCTGGGAAAAGTTCAAACGCATGGTTACAGTGTTGCAATTAGCTAAAAAACAAGATATCTATACCCCCACGATTTTACCATTGGCAATTTCTTGCCTAGAATTGGGACGGAACAGTTTGCGAATTGTTTTTGCCTCTGCCATTAGAATCCGTGGCTGCAAACTTAATTTTTCCCCTCCAACGGTGGGGACTCAGAGTTAATCTCGCCACAACTTTGGCCAGGGAGGCGTTCCGTGCCTAATCTTAAAGTCTGGCGATCGGCCATCATCCAAGCATTTCGTCATTTCTAACTATGCCCCGTCCCTTCGACCGATCCAAAAAACGTCTAGCAGTACCCCTTTGGTATGAGCGTATGCTAGCTCTAATTTTACTGGCTAATTACGGTTTAGTTCTGTTTGATTTGACCTATATTCCATTGCGGGATTTTTGGTTACAGGGGACAGTACAGCTTTCAGTTAAAGTCGGCCCTTTCCATCGGGTATTTCCCAAACAGCCCGTGCGAATTTTTCCCTTCAATATCACCCCCTATTACGATTGGGTAAAAGGCATTGAACCGTACCGTTCCACCACCGCCTATTTAGAACTGGTAGATGAGTTAAATAGCAAATTAGATGAACAGGCATTGGATGGAGCTGGCAACGTCCAACAGGCGCAAGAAATTGATAATATCCTGGCCGAATTACGTCAAGACAGCGCCCAGATGATTATAGAAAATCCCTTCCAAATTGCCAATAAAACTGGCACCTTTGAGCGGATTAAAAATCGTATGCGGCTCCATGTTTTTGGTTCCACCGATGCCTCCGCCACCGAATCCTTTGAAACTTTTTGGTCTAAGGAATATCTGTTAAAAAATGGACTAACCAGCCAGTTACTCTTTTTTGATCGGGAAATTAGACCCCTGATCGCCACCAACTATTTCCGTGAAATTGGCGAAAATGGCCAGCCAGTGGACAATTTTGGCTTAATTGATTTTCCTTTTTTCCTGATTTTCCTAGTGGATTTCTTAGGGCGCACCCGTTTAATCAGCCTGCGTTACCGGGGAATCAGTTGGGTTGATGCCATGCTGTGGCGTTGGTATGACCTCTTCTTGTTTTTGCCATTCTTCCGTTGGTTGCGAATTATCCCCCTCACCGTCAGGCTCGATAAGGCCAAATTGATGGATTTGAATAAGGTCAAGGGGCAAGCTACCCAGGGTTTCGTTGCCATCATTGCCGAAGATATGACAGAGGTAATTGTGGTGCGGCTAGTGGAACAAATGCAGCAATTGGTGCGGGAAGGAGCGCTGCGAAAAATTTTAGACCGGGCGAAAACCACCCAATATATCGATCTTAATAACCGCAATGAATTGGTAGAAATTATTAGGATTGTTTCCCAGGTTTTATTGCAAAAAGTATTGCCAGAAGTTGAACCGGAAGTGCAGGATTTTATGCTATACAATATGCAATCTTCCCTAGGACAAATCCAGGGTTATAGCCAGTTACAAAGTTTGCCTGGGGTAAAAAATATGCAACGGGAAATGATGGCCAATATGATCGCAATATTTTACCAACGCATACTGACCATTCTCCAAAGCTTTTTGGAACAGGATAAGGAATTTGAGCGACTGCTGGAAAATTTACTCACTAAGCTGACCACGGAACTTAATTTGGAGCTTAATCAACAACATCATTTAGAAGATATTGAAGAGTTATTAATTGATTTCCTGGAAGAATTTAAAATTAATTATCTACAAAAACTTTCCGAAGCGGACATTGAACGAATTTTGGGTAATACAGCTATTTAACTGTCTGGGTGCAGACTAGGGAAGGAGCTAACTCTGTCAAATTACGTTAAGGTCTTACGGCCCTTGCCGGTTTGTTTTTTTAACCACCAATTATTTGCCCCTCTGAATATGACCAATTTCTCCTTGCTCACCGCCCTGGACCTAGCCCAACTAGTCCGCACTCGCCAGGTTTCTCCTTTAGAAATCACCCAGTATTATCTCGATCGCCTGGGGAAATATGATCAGACAGTGGGTAGTTTTGCCCACGTGGCCCACGGGTCGGCGATCGCCGATGCTAAGGAAAAAACTGAGTATTTAGCGGGCGTGGGAAATTCTGAGCCCTTGCCACCATTTTTTGGCGTCCCCATTGCGGTTAAGGATTTAAACTGCGTTGCTGGTATGCCGGTGAGCTACGGGGTGGCAGCCCTGAAGGAAAATTTAGCCACCTATGATGATGGCGTGGTAGCAAAAATGAAGGCGGCGGGATTCACCATTGTGGGTAAAACCGTCACTTCCCAACTGGGTTCATTTCCCTACACCGAACCCCCGGGGTTTTTGCCGGTGCGGAATCCGTGGCATTTGGACCACAACGCCGGGGGCTCCAGTGGCGGTAGTGCGGCAGCGGTGGCGGCGGGATTAGTGCCCATTGCCCAGGGCTCTGATGGGGGCGGCTCCGTCAGAACTCCAGCGGCTTGTTGCGGCTTAGTGGGCTTTAAACCCAGTCGTGGCAGGGTATCCCAGGCTCCGGTGGGGGATTACCAGAGTGGCATTGCCTGCCATGGTCCCCTCAGTCGCACAGTGTTGGAGGCGGCGGCCCTGTTGGATGTAATGGAAGGTTACATAACCGGGGATCCCTATTGGTTACCCTCTCCCGATCGCCCTTTTTTGCAGACCACTGGGGAAGCCCCCGGTAAGTTGCGCTTAGCCTATGCCTTTTCCCTACCTCCCTTTGCTAGTACTGCCGCCATTCAAGGGGCAGTGGCCAAGGCGATCGGCGCCGCTGGGGACTTGGGACACCAATTGGAGGAAACCTGTTTTGACGTCACCAGATTAATTGAACCGTTCGCTCAAATTTGGAAAGCTGGGGTGGGGGCCTCTGGCATTCCTTTGCCCCTATTGGAGACAGTCAATCAATGGTTAGGGGAAACCAGCGGCACTGCCGGGGATTATCTGCGGGGAGTAAGGGATATGCAGGTGATTTCCCGTCACATTGTCGGCTTTATGGAAAAGTATGACGCTCTGATTTTGCCTGTTTTTAACCACCAGCCTCCCAAAGTAGGGGAATGGGCCCATTTGTCGCCCCCAGACGTGGTGCAAAAAATTATTGAATGGATTGCCCCCTGCCCCCCCGCCAATGCGGCCGGCCTACCGGCGATCGCCATTCCGGTGGGATTTGACGACCAGGGTTTACCGCTGAGTGTGCAAATTATTGGTAGGCCCGCTGCTGATGCCCTAGTCCTGGCGTTGGCTTATCAATTGGAGCAACAATTACAGTTCAATGGGACTAAGCAACTACCGCCCCAGTTCCCTGGATAAAACAGTCTGAAGATTAGTGTCAATAATTAAATTCCCCCAGAATTGGGGGTTGGGAGGCTTGCAAAAGTTTTCTAGAGCAGTCCCACAAAATGTAAGGGGCCTTGGCCACTGATCAACTCCGCCAACAGGGCAATGAACCCCAACATGGCTAGGCGACCATTCCACACCTCCGCCGCCGTCGTCAACCCCCATTCCCATCTTTCCTGGGGATACATTTTCATGTTCTTTTTGGGATGGGGCACCGTTTCAAAGGTACAGGGGGGATCGTTGAGGGAATCCATCACCATCTCGGCCAGGGCATCGATGAAAAGTGGATGGGTATTGAGGGCGGGCACCCGTTGAAAATTATCAATGCCTGCTTCTTCGGCGATTTCTCGATACTCAATGTCAATTTCTTGCAGGGTTTCAATGTGTTCTGACACAAAGCTAATGGGCACCACCAAGAGGTCATCAATGCCCTCCGCCCCTAGTGCTTGCAATGCTTCTTCTGTGTAGGGCTTGAGCCATTCCACCGGTCCCACCCGACTTTGGTAGGCCAAGGTGTATTGATTCGGGCGATCGAGGGTCCGCATAATCAAACGGGTACAGGCTTCAATTTCGGCCTGGTAGGGGTCTCCCGCTTCATCCACATAGCTTTGGGGTACACCATGGGCACTGAAGAAAATATGGGCTTGGTCTGGATTGGGAAATTTCTTTAACTCTTCCGCAATCAAATCCGCCATGGCCTGGAGATAGCCTGGATGGTCGTACCAAGAAGGGATCAAGCTATAGTCCAACTGCCGCAAACTAGGATCATTGCGCCACATTTCCTCCAACACCCGGAAACTGGAACCGCTGGTGCTAATGGAAAAGTGGGGATACAGGGGCAAAATTACCAATCGTTGCAGGCGATCGCCTTTAATTTTTTCCACGGCCTCTTCCGTGAAGGGGTGCCAGTAGCGCATGCCAATGTACACCTTGGCATCTTGACCAAGGCGTCCGAGGCGGGTCGTGAGGGCGGCAGCTTGGGCTTCGGTAATCTGCAAGAGGGGAGAACCGCCACCTATTTCAGCGTAATTAGCCTGGGACTTTTTCGCCCGTAGGGTGGAAATCAGCCATGCCAGGGGTTTTTGCAACCAAGGAAAAGGCAGACGAATGATTTCCGGATCCGCAAACAGGTTAAAAAGGAAGGGGCGTACATCCTCTAACTTCTCCGGTCCGCCAAGATTTAGCAGTAAGACCCCAACACGACCCATAATTGTTAAGCTTAGTAGAATAATTTTCAGTTTCTTTACCAAGTGTAACAATAGATGGCGAAAAGGAAAGAATCCCACCCTACAAACGTCGTTCGAATTTCTTTCTAGGTCATGGCAACTATTTTCCGCACTTGGAGTTATCAATATCCCTGGGTTTATGCCTTGGTTTCCCGCCTGGCGACCTTGAATGTAGGGGGGGAAGAGCGCTTCCACCAATTGCCGTTGGAGAATTTAGCCATCTCCCCGGGACAGAAGGTGTTGGATTTGTGTTGTGGGGGTGGCCAAGCCACTACTTATTTAGCCCAAACCGGAGCCACAGTGGTGGGTCTGGATGCTTCTCCCAAGGCCCTGGCCAGGGCAAAAACTAACGTGCCCCAAGCAACCTACGTCCAGGGGTTAGCCGAAGATTTACCCTTCGGAGATAAGGAATTCGACCTAGTCCACACCAGCGTCGCCCTGCACGAAATGACTGCGCCACAACTGCGGAGCATTATCAGCGGTGTACATCGTGTGCTTAAACCAGGGGGGATTTTTACCTTGGTGGATTTACACCGTCCCAGTAATTGGCTATTCTGGCCGCCCTTGGCAATTTTTATGGGCCTGTTTGAAACGGAAACCGCCTGGCAGTTAATTAACACCGATTTAGGGGCGTTACTGGACCAAGCTGGTTTCTCCGTTATCGATCAGCGTCTTTATGCCGGGGGTAGTTTACAGGTCATCCAAGCCAGGGCCAATTAGGGAAGGTGAGAAAACATCCACCAATGGCGATCGGTCCCTCCTTCAATGGGAAAAGAGTCTTGACTATGGTCTCTTTACTTGATGAACATTGAAAAAGATGTTTGCCTAGAGATACTCTTTTGAGAAGCTTTTCTAGCCCAGATTTAATCTAGCCAGACGAAGGAACCATTTCCTTCTATCACCTGCCCAATTTGATTGGCCACCAGACCTTGCCCCGAGAAAAAGTCTAGGGTCGCCTGGCCCTGCTCTGGAGATACCAGCACCACAAAACCCACCCCCAAATTAAAGGTTTCCAACATGGCGGTGGAGTTGACCTGGCCTTTGTCCGCTAACCAGTTAAATACGGGCAGGGGAGACCAACTATGGGCCTTGACCTGGATTGATTGTCCTGGTCCCAAACATCGGGGAAGATTTTCCGGTAGCCCGCCGCCGGTAATGTGGGCCATGCCGTGGACGTTAATTCCCGACTTTAATAACACTTGAATGGGTTTGACGTAGATCCTGGTAGGTTCTAAAAAGATTTCTCCCAAGGACTTGCCCCCCCACTCCGGTAAACAATCGGACCATTGCCAACCATTACTCTCAATAATTTTTCGCACCAAACTAAAGCCATTACTATGGACCCCGGAACTCTCCACGGCGATCGCCACATCGCCAATGTTTACCTGGGAGCCGTTGAGTAACTCGGACTTTTCCACAATGCCCACCGCAAAACCCGCCGCATCATATTCCCCTGCGCCATAAAAGCCAGGCATTTCCGCCGTTTCTCCCCCCAATAGGGCACAGCCACTTTGTTTACAGCCCGTCACAATGCCCGTCACCACGTCCGCCAACTGGGCCGGCTCCAGTTTTCCCGTCGCTAAGTAATCGAGGAAATAGAGCGGTTCTGCCCCAGTGGTCAAAATATCATTCACACACATGGCCACCAAATCAATGCCAATGGTGTGGTGCTGGTCCATGGCCTGGGCAATTTTTAGCTTGGTACCCACCCCATCCGTCCCTGACACTAACACGGGAGCTTGATAGCCAGGGGGAATTTCAAACAGCCCGGCGAAACCACCGATGCCCCCCATTACTTCCGGGCGAAAGGTACTTTCCACCTGTTGCCGAATGCGGCTGACAAATTCCCTTCCTGCTTCCACATCCACGCCCGCTTGCCGATAATCCATGTCGTTTTTTACTCACTGAAACTTAACCAGAGTTAACAATCTCCTGCCCGAATTTTACAAGAGATTGCGGAGAGGTTTGAGGCCGGGAATTCTGGGTTAGGCTCAGCAATAAGAGCCTTTCAGGTATTTTTTTATGAACAACCCCACGAATGAATCCCTCCGCAACGTGGCCATTGTTGGCCCCTATGGCAGTGGTAAAACCACCTTGCTCGAAAGTGTTTTGTGGGTCAGTGGCAGTATCAGCCGTAAGGGGAATATCAAAGATGGCAACACGGTGAGCGATAGTAGCCCCGAAGCTAAGACCCGCAAAATGAGCGTAGAAGTGAGCGTGGCGAGGATTGACTATGAAAATTTGCGCTTAAATTTCCTCGATTGTCCAGGCTCCATCGAATTTGCCCAGGAAACCTATGGCGCTCTGATGGGGGCCGGTACTGCAGTCATCGTCTGTGAGGCAGATGTGAGCCGGGTTTTGACCCTCGCCCCTTTATTTAAATTTTTGGACGATAGGGCCATTCCCCATTTGGTGTTTATCAACAAAATGGACCGGGCTAAACAGTCCTTTGGGGAGGTACTCCAGGCCCTAAAAAGTGTTTCTTCCCGCCCCCTGATTCCCCAGCAGTACCCCATTTACAAGGGAGAGGAGTTGCAGGGCTACATTGATCTAATTACGGAGCAGGCCTATCAGTACCACAGTGGCAGTGCGGCCGATCCCATTGCCTTGCCAGCGGCATTGGCCGGAGCGGAACACCAGGCCCGCCAGGAGATGTTGGAAGCGTTGGCAGACTTTGACGATCGCCTGTTGGAAGAATTATTGGAGGAAGTGGAACCGCCCCAGGCAGAGATTGAAGCGGATTTCAAACAGGAGTTGGGGGCAGATTTAATTGTGCCGGTGGTGTTGGGGGTAGCGGAGCAGGATTTTGGCGTCCGACCATTGCTAGATGTATTGATCAAAGAAGCGCCGGATCCCAGTGTGACGGCGGCCCGCCGGGGTTTGAGTACCGATGGCTCCGGGCCGGTCATTGCCCAGGTATTAAAAACCTATTTCACTCCCCAGGGTCGGTTATCCTTGGCCCGCATTTGGCAGGGCACTTTACAGGAGGCCGATGCCCTCAATGGTCAACGGTTGGGGGGAATTTACCGTCTTTTTGGCAGTCAGCAAACGTCGATGCAAAGCGCCACTGTGGGGGAAATTGTCGGCCTAGCTCGGTTGGAAAACATCAACACTGGGGCCACCCTCTGCACCGCCGCAGTTAAACCCCTCCCCTTTGTTGACCCCCTGCCCCCGGTCTATGGTCTGGCGATCGCCCCGGAACAGAGGAAAGATGAGGTTAAACTCAGCACTGCCCTAGGAAAATTGGTGGAGGAAGACCCTTCCCTCACCTGGGAGCAAAATCCTGAAACCCAGGAAGTAATCCTTTGGGGCCAAGGGGAAATCCATCTCAAAGTGGCATTGGAAAGGTTGGAAAGGCAATATAAACTGCCCATGGTGTCCAGCCAACCTGAAGTGCCCTACAAGGAAACTATCCGCAAGGACACCCAAGTTCACGGTCGCTATAAACATCAAACTGGTGGCCATGGAGCTTTTGGGGATGTGTACCTCACCATCAAACCCCTGGAACGGGGCAGTGGCTTTAGTTTTAGTGAAACCATTGTGGGGGGAGTGGTGCCCAAACAGTATGTCCCCGGGGTGGAAATGGGAGTGCGGGAGTATCTAGCTAAGGGTCCCCTTGGCTATCCGGTGGTGGATATAGCCGTTACTCTAACCGACGGTTCGTACCACAACGTTGACAGTTCTGAACAGGCTTTCAAACAGGCGGCCCGCCTAGCCATGACGGAAGGAATGCCCCAATGTCAACCAGTGTTGTTAGAGCCAATTTTGCAAGTAGAAGTGGTGGCTCCTGCGGAGTTCACTGCTAGGGTGTTGCAATTGGTCAGTGGGCACCGAGGCCAAATTTTGGGTTACGAAGCCCGCTCCGATTGGAAAAATTGGGACCAGGTAGCAGCCCATTTACCCCAAGCAGAAATACAAAATTTCATCATCGAACTGCGTTCCTTGACCGTTGGGGTGGGAACTTTCACTTGGCAATTTGACCATCTCCAGGAGGTGCCGGATAAATTTGCGCCTAAATTATCGGAGTAATCCGCCTAGGGACCCCAATTTGATCGTCTCCAATTTTAGGATTTGAGCAGGATGGGGGGAGTTTGGCCTTTGCCAGCGCGGAAAATCGAGATAATCTTAAGGGGCTATTTTGACGATCGCCCTAAAATTTTATGGTTTTCCCTTCCCCCAACGGTGGCTCCAACGACGGTAATTCCAATCTGGATGAATATGATGACATCACTGGGGCCCGACGGGAGGAAGCCCTACGCAAAGCCCGCAACTGGTTTGTGATCCTAGTGGTGGGAGGACTAATGCTGGGGGTCTTAGTGGCCTTTGGCGTGGTGCAAGTGCTCAATAGCCTCGGTCTAACGGAAAAACCCGATGCCCCCCTCCGCATTCAGATAGAACAAAACAATCAAAATCAGCCCCAGCAATAAATATTGCCCAATCCGTCGGGAAACATTTACGGGGCAGCAATCATCCTGCCAAAGACCCGTTACCCCAACAGGGGTCTCCACCAAGCTTCATTGTCCAAATACCATTGCACGGTCTGTCTTAATCCCTGTTCCACTGTCACTTCTGGCTCCCAGCCCAATTCCCGTTTAATTTTGCTGGCATCAATGGCGTAACGGCGATCGTGCCCAGGGCGATCGGTCACATAGCTAATCAGTTTTCGGGCTGGCTTAACTGGCAAATTAGGAGCCAATTCGTCCATGAGGTCGCATAAAAGTTCCACCAATTCAATATTTTTAACCTCATTGTTGCCGCCAATGTTATAGGTTTGTCCCGGTAAGGCTTTAGTTAAAACTAAGTCCAAGGCCCGGCAATGATCCTGGACATAAAGCCAATCCCGCACATTTTTCCCATCCCCATATACTGGTAACTTTTCCCCGCGCAAAATGTTAAGACACATGAGGGGAATAAGCTTTTCGGGAAATTGGTAGGGGCCGTAGTTATTAGAACAATTGGTAATTAAGGTAGGCAAGCCGTAGGTGTGAAAATAGGCCCGCACTAAATGGTCACTGCCAGCTTTGGAGGCGGAATAGGGACTATTGGGGGCATAGGGAGTGGTTTCTGAAAAACCCGGTTCATCGGGGGCTAAACTGCCATAAACTTCATCGGTGGAAACATGGAGGAAACGAAACTGGGCCGGTTTACCCCGGCTTTGCCAATGTTGCCGAAAGGATTCCAACAAGGTGAAAGTGCCCACCACATTGGTTTGCACAAAGGCTCCAGGACCAAGGATGGAGCGGTCCACATGGGATTCCGCTGCGAAATGGGCAATGGTTTCAATTTGTTCTTCCCTTAATAGTTGATCCACCAAAGGGCGATCGCCAATGTCTCCTTCGACAAAGCGAAAATTAGGCAGTTTTTCCAAAGGAGCTAGGGTGGCTCTGTGTCCTGCATAGGTGAGCGCATCCAAAACCACCATGGGGCGATCGCCGTAGGTTTGAACGCAATGGTAAACAAAGTTAGCACCAATGAAGCCTGCTCCACCGGTAATCAAAATGGGGGTGTTGGCCATGGAAAATTACTGTTAGAAGATGACAAGTTAGCGAAAGTAACCATGGATGTTGGAGCTTCAGAGTTGCTCACCATTGGAAATTGGAAGCCCAATGATCCCAATTAATCACCAATGGGAACCCGGTCTAAAAGTCTTTGCAAAATTGCCTTGGGATCTTTGCCACTGGCGGGAATTAACCGATGGGCCAACACATGGGGGGCCACAAACTTGACATCGTCATCAATGGCATAGTCCCGTTCTTCTAAAAAAGCATAGGCTTGGGTGGCCCGTTGCAGAGCCGTTGTTCCCCTCGGACTAACCCCCAAGGTCACATCTTCATCCGTTCGGGAAGCCCGCACTAAGCGCAGGAGATATTGTTGTAAATCCTCCGTTAGTTTTACCTGCCGCACCGCTTTTTGTAATGCCTCCACTTCTTCAAGGGAAATGCAAGACTCTAAATCCCCCACGGCGATCGCCTCTGGATTTTGTTGCCGCTGGAGCATTTTCAACTCTTCTGCTTCCGAGGGATAACCCAAACTAAGGGAAAGGGCAAAACGATCTAACTGGGCCTCCGGCAATGGAAAAGTCCCCTGATACTCAATGGGATTTTGGGTAGCAATGACAAAAAAGGGATGGGGCACCAACCGGGTTTCACCGTCCACTGTGACCTGTTTTTCCTCCATCACCTCCAACAAAGCCGCCTGGGTGCGGGGGGTAGCTCGGTTAATTTCATCGGCCAGGAGAATATTGGCAAAGGCCGGGCCAGGCAAAAATTCAAACTCACGACTACTAGGGTTCCAAATGTTAGTGCCGGTAATATCGGTGGGCAATAAATCGGGGGTACACTGCACCCGCTGAAATTTACCGTTAATAGAACGAGCCAGGGACTTGGCCAAGAGGGTTTTGCCCACACCGGGCACATCTTCCAACAAAGCATGGCCTCCACTCAACAGGGCCACCAACACTAAACGAATGGCCTCATCCTTGCCCACAATGGTTTGACTAAGATTTTGGGTAAGGACAGAAATCTGTTCTCGCATAGGGGAAGCATAGCAGCGAAGGCTAGGGTAGTTTGGATAACAAATTAACAGCTTTTACTGTACCGCACCCGATGTGCTCAAGGTAACTGTGTATTTGCAAAGCCTGCTGATGGACAAATTTCGCAAATCTAGTAGTCCCGACTCTGTTGCAAATTTAAAAATTGGGTAAATTCTGGTTTAAATAATAATTTAACTACACCAGTGGGACCATTTCTATGTTTAACAATTAGTAGTTCTGCTACCCCTGGATCTGGGGTGTCAGGATTATAATATTCATCTCGATAAATCATCATAATCAAATCAGCGTCTTGCTCAATAGATCCGCTTTCTCTCAAATCTGACATCATTGGTCGCTTATTAGTTCTTGATTCTACTGCCCGACTGAGCTGAGATAACGCAATTACCGGCGCATTAATTTCCCTAGCTAAACCTTTGAGAGAACGGGTGATTTTTGATAGTTCCTGCACTCGATTATCACTGCCACCCTCCATCAGTTGTAAATAATCAATTAAAACGATGCCCAGGGGGCCTTTTTGTTCACTTTGGAGGCGACGCACTTGGGACCGCATTTGGGTCACTGAAATACTTGCAGTATCATCAATGTATATGGGGAGGCTAGAAAGGGTGCCCATGGCCGCCGTTAAAGGCTCAAATTCCGCCTGGCTAAAATGTCCCGTCCGCAAACGATTGCTATCAATTAAAGACTCACTGGCTAACAGTCTTAATGCTAACTGTTCTTTGGACATTTCTAGGCTAAAAATAGCCACCGGCAAATTTTTATTTTTAGCAATGTTAGCGGCAATTCCTAAACCGAATGCTGTCTTGCCCATCGATGGTCTTCCGGCCAAAATAATTAAATCTGCCCGTTGTAATCCCCCCGTCATAGCATCAAGATCATAGAATTGGGTTTCTACCCCCGGACTAGATAATTTTTCGTGTAATTTATCTAGCTCAATAAAAGTATTAACTAAAGTTTCCGATAGCGGTACTAACCCTGCTTGGGGTCGAGACTGGGTAAGGCGAAATATTTTTTGTTCCGATTCATCGAAAATTGTTTCTAATTCTTTGCTAGTTTCATAACCTAAATCAACAATGTCATGCCCTGCAGCAATGAGTTGACGTCGTAAATATTTGTCCATGACCAGAACGGCGAAACGGTCAATGTTCACCGCGGAAATGGTACGGTCCAACAACTGAGTTAATTTCACCATGCCCCCGATCGCCTCTAGGTGATGGTGGTCTTGGAGCCAACTGCTGACGGACATTAAGTCCGTGGGTTGACTTTGACCATGGAGGCTGAGCATGGACTCGTAGATCAAACGGTGGGCTTTGACGTAGAAAGCATCCACCACTAGGAGGTCAATAATGCGACCGATCGCCTCTGGATCAAGCAGAATACCCCCGAGGATATATTCTTCAGCTTCAATGTTTTGGGGGGGCAGGGCAGGGTTAGCAACCATCAAATTGAGGGCAGTGGGGGCAATGGAATCTAGGCGGTGTAGGAAGAAACCATGGCGGGTCGTCGCTCCGGAGTTCCATATCGACCGGCATAGAAGGCCAAAATTTCCTCAATAACTTGACGATCGCCAGGGGAAAGATCATCCTGTAGAGTCAGCTCTAGGCCGCCCACCTGACTGTTGTAATAGTCAAACTGGGTAAAAGTGGGAGTTAGAAGGGTAGCGGTCACACCAGCAAGCTGTTGCACATGGGCCGCGATTTCCCGATAAACAGCGAGGGGCAGTTGAGGAAAACAAATAACTTCGCTATGCAAGGCAGTGGCAACCAACAAAAACGTCTTATATGCCCATGATATACTCAACGGTCTTTTCTCTCTATCAGACCCGGAACCGACTGCAGAAGGAAAACCTACCTTCAATTCCCATCAAGGAGTTTGCCAACAATTTTCCGTTACAGGGAGGATCTAGAGGGTACTTTTCAATGGTATGAGGCCTTGGCAACGCCTTTTGAGGACTAGTTTTGTGATAACGGCCTAGCCATTACCATGGGACGTTAGCCCGGTGAAAAATTTGGCAAATTGTATGAATTATTTAGGATTTGACCCCGGTCGGGATAAATGCGGGGTGGCGGTAATGACTGGCGATCGCCAGATTTTGTACCACGAAACCATTCCGGCTCAGGAGGTACCCCAGCGATTACCGTCCCTGTGTGAGCAATATCAAGTGGGACAAGTGGTAATGGGTAATCAAACCACTGCTAAACAATGGCAAAAAGAACTGCAAAGTTATTTGCCCCCAGCCATGGCCCTAGCATTGGTAAACGAAAAAAATAGTACCGTGGAAGCCAGGCAAAGATATTGGCAAATGTATCCCCCCCAAGGATTGGGGCGTTTGGTACCCCTCGGTTTAAGGACTCCCCCCCGCCCGGTGGATGATATTGTTGCTATTTTGTTGATTGAGCGTTATCTGGATTTGGATAGCGGCCGTTGCTAGGGGACAAATCTTTATGGATTGGTGGAAAAAACTGCGACGCAATAGCCTGGCCCGTTGGGGTGCCATCCTGCTGTTGTTGTTTTATGTAGTTGTCATTGGCGCGGATATTTTTGCCCCCTACAATCCCTACAATGCCCAGGTAGATGGTTCCCTGTTGCCCCCTACCCAAATCTATTGGCGATCTCACGGAGATCCGCTACGCGGTGCGCCGGAGGGGCAATGGATCGGGCCCACTGTTTATCCCACCCGCCAGTTGCCCACGAATTTAGAAACGGGATTAAGACCCCTAGAAGTGGATTTCAGCCAACCTTCCCCAGTCCGCCTTTGGGTTAAAGGAGATGGTTACGTCTGGGGACAAATTAAATTGCCCTTACCGCCCAGTTTTACCCCGGTGGAAATTTTTCCAGGCATCCCAGGCGATCGCCATTTAATTGGCACCCTAGGGCCCGGTAAATTGAACCTTTTGGGGACAGACGAACAGGGACGAGATCAATTTAGTCGTCTGTTATTCGGCGGCCGAATTAGTTTATTTATTGGGCTGATTGGGATTACCATTTCCTTTCCCCTGGGTATGGTGGTGGGGGGCGTGGCTGGTTACTTCGGCGGTTGGCTAGATGTGGTTTTAATGCGCTTGGTGGAAGTGCTGATGACCATCCCCGGCATTTATCTGTTGGTGGCCCTAGCGGCGGTACTGCCTCCCGGTTTGAGCAGTGCCCAACGGTTTTTGCTCATTGTGGTAATTACTTCTTTTATTAGTTGGTCTGGGCTAGCTAGGGTAATTCGAGGCCAAGTGCTTTCCCTCAAACAACAGGAATACGTCCAAGCCGCCAAAGCCATGGGAGCCGGAGCCGGAAGGATTATTGTGCGCCACATTTTGCCCCAAACCGCCAGTTACATCATTATTTCCGCCACCCTAGCAGTGCCCGGATTCATTGTGGCCGAATCAGTACTGAGCTTGATCGGCCTGGGCATTCAACAACCGGACCCCAGTTGGGGCAATTTACTTTCCATTGCCACCAATGCTTCTATTTTGGTGTTACAACCCTGGTTGGTGTGGCCCCCGGCAGTACTAATTATTTTGACTGTGTTGGCTTTTAATCTATTGGGGGACGGCCTACGGGATGCCCTGGATCCCCGCAGTTTAGGCGAATAACCAGGCAAAAACTTGCCCAACCAGAGCTGAGGGGGATTGACCATTGCCAAGCTTGGCGGTGGGACATCGATGAAGCTCACCATCAAAGGGTTAAGGCCAGGATCTCATATAGATTTCATCTATCTGTATCATTGTCTGAAACAAAAATCAGCCCTAGAATATTCTCTATGAAAATCTGTTTTGAATAGATTAAAGACTATGACTAACCCATTTTTGGGGAATTGAATAATGCAAATAACTAACAAAATTAATTTTAGGAACCTGCAGGGGGATATTTTTGGCGGGGTAACAGCGGCGGTGATTGCCCTCCCCATGGCCCTAGCTTTCGGGATTGCTTCTGGAGCGGGGGCCACGGCCGGACTCTGGGGGGCGGTGATTGTGGGTTTCTTTGCGGCCTTGTTTGGCGGCACCCCCACCTTGATTTCGGAACCCACTGGGCCCATGACTGTGGTACAGACGGCAGTTATTGCCAGTTTAGTAGCGGCGGATCCCGAGAATGGCTTAGCCATGGCCTTCACCGTGGTGATGATGGCGGGTCTGTTCCAGATTGCTTTTGGTTTGCTCAAATTGGGCAAATACGTCACCATGATGCCCTATACCGTCATTTCCGGCTTTATGTCCGGCATTGGCATTATTTTGGTGATTTTGCAGTTGGCCCCCTTCCTTGGCCAAGCTAATCCCAAGGGAGGAGTGATTGGCACCCTCCAGGCCCTACCGAATCTAGTTAGCAATGTCAGACCAGTGGAGACCCTATTGGCCCTGATGACGGTGGGCATTATTTGGTTTATGCCTTCCCGTTGGAAAAAGTTTGCTCCACCCCAATTGGTGGCTTTGGTGTTAGGGACAATTATTTCCATCACTCTGTTTGGCGATCTGGATATCCGTCGCATTGGCGAAATTCAGGCTGGCTTGCCCGCTCTACAACTACCAATGTTCCAGGCTGATCAGTTACAGAGGATGCTGATCGATGCGGCCGTTTTGGGGATGCTGGGCTGTATTGATGCCCTCCTGACTTCGGTGGTGGCGGATAGCTTGACCCGTACAGAACATAACTCCAACAAAGAATTAGTCGGCCAAGGCATCGGCAACGTGATGTCTGGTTTATTTGGTGGTTTGGGGGGAGCTGGGGCCACCATGGGGACGGTGGTAAATATCCAGTCCGGGGGACGCACAGCCCTGTCTGGCTTGATCCGGGCGATGGTGTTATTGGTGGTGATTCTTGGGGCGGCTAAATTGGCGGCTACCATTCCCCTGGCCGTATTGGCGGGTATTGCTTTCAAAGTTGGGGTGGACATTATTGACTGGGGTTTCCTCAAGCGGGCCCACCATGTCTCCATCAAAGGGGCATTGATTATGTATGCGGTCATTGCCCTGACGGTGCTGGTGGATCTAATTGCGGCAGTCGGTATTGGTGTATTTATTGCCAATATTCTCACCATTGACCGTATGAGTGCGTTGCAGTCCGAAGCGGTGAAAAGTATTAGCGACGCTGACGACGAAATTCTCCTTTCCGCCAATGAAAAACGTTGGTTAGATGAGGGGAATGGCCGGGTGTTGCTCTTCCAACTGAGTGGGCCGATGATTTTTGGGGTGGCTAAGGCGATCGCCAGGGAGCATAATGCCATTCAAGAATGTGACGCGATTGTTTTCGATGTTAGTGATGTACCCCATTTGGGAGTAACCGCTTCCCTGGCCCTAGAAAATGCCATTGAAGAGGCAGCAGAGAAAGGTCGAGCAGTGTACATTGTGGGAGCAACGGGCCAAACCAAACGGCGCCTGGAAAAATTAGAAGTGTTCCGCTTTGTACCCGAAAGTAATTGCTATATCGACCGCTCTGAAGCTCTCAAGGATGCTGTCCTAGCCTTGGGACCTCATGAAAGTGAGGACTCCCCTTCCAGTTCCTCCGTCCAGACCACATATTGATTTCTCCCCCGGCGTTTTGCTTCATACAGGGCCCGGTCTGCTTGCTCGATGAGGGTCCTGGGGGAATTTTCCTTAGAAGGAAACTGGGTGCTGATGCCTAAGCTAATGGTGATTTGCGCACCGATGGGGGAAGCTTCATGGGCGATCGCCAACTGGGCGATGGCATTAACAACTTTTTGCATTACCAGTAGAGCCCCTTCGCCGTCAGTTTCCGGCAGGATAATGGCAAATTCTTCTCCCCCAAAACGAGCTAGCAAATCCACCGGGCGACTCACTGACCTTCTTACCCCCCGAGCTACCCTAATCAAACAATTATCTCCCTGGGGATGGCCGTAACAGTCATTGTAATTTTTGAAATAATCGATATCAAATAAAATCAGCGATAACGGTTGTTGAGACCGGGATAATCTGCCCCATTCCTGCTTAATACGCACATTAAAACAGCGGCGGTTAGGGATTTTTGTTAGTCCATCAATATCCACTAGATAACTCAATTTTTTATTAAATCGTTCGAGGCGAATTTGAGCTTTTCTTAGAATTTTTTCGGCATTTTCTGCTCTCTCTTTTTCCGTAATTAGTAGATATTCCTTAGCTTTTTGTTCAGTAATATCTTTAATGTAACCGTGCCAAATAGTTCCCCCATCGCTTTCCCGCTGGGGAGTAGCGTAACCCAATACCCAGATAACCCTTCCTTCGGGAAAACAAACCCGGTATTCATAATACCAAGGGGTTAAGTTTGCCGCTGAAGTGTAAATTGATTGAAAAAGTCCATCTAATTCGTCGGGATGGAGCACTGCTAAAATTGCATCGGAATTGTCCCGCACTTCCTCAGGAGTAACGCCATAAATATCACGGATACCTTCGCTGGCATAGGGAAAGTGAAATGTGCCATTGGGACGCATCCTAAACTGATAAATTACCCCGGGAATATGACGAGCTAATTCCTGTAAACGTTGTTCTGATTCGAGGAGCTCGGTAATATCGTCTGAAATTCCTAATAGGTATTTTGCCCTACCCACTTCGTCCGCAATGGGGATTTTCTTGGTGTGTAGAATACGTACTCCCCCGTGACTGGTTTGAATAAATTCCCTAGGAATATCTTTAACTTTCCCTGTCAATAAAACTTTTTGGTCTTCTTGGATAAACCATTCAGCCTGCTCTTGCGGAAATAGATCGTAGTCGCTTTTTCCTAACACCTCTTCCTTGGTATAACCAATTAAATTTGCGCCAGCCTTATTTAATTCTAAAAATCTCAAATTTTCTGCATCTTTAACAAAGACCATGTCAGGAATATTTTCTACAATGGAAGCGAGGAAAGTTTTAATTTTTTGTAACTCTATTTCCGCTTCTTTTCGTTGGGTAATATCCTGGGCTGTGCCTAAGGTTTGCCAAAGTTGTCCTGTTTCTGTGCGGGTAAAAACTAAGTCTCGACTCAGGAGCCAACGCCATTGTTGCCTAGCATCCCTGACGCGATACTCAATTTCAAGTATTTCACCGTCCCTTAATTTTTGACAATTTTCGATGGCAGCTAAAATTCGTGGCAAGTCTTCTGGGTGGCAAATATTTGCAAACAAGCTGGCCCCCATTGCTTTAATTTCTTCAGGGGAATAACCCAAAAACTCACCTACAGAACGATTACTATAGGCATTACTTTGTTTAACATGGTCATATATGTATAGAAGACTAGGGGTTGCTTCAGCGATGCTTTCAATAAATTTCTGACTTTGTTTTAACGCTAGTTGGGTTTCTTTAAGGGTCGAGATATCCCGACCAACGGACTGAATTTCAATTAGTTGACCATTGTCATTGAAAATTCCCCGGTTAATCCATTGGGTGTAGCCAACTACGCCTCCCGCCCTTTGGTCCTGATTTTCATTGATAAATTGTGGCTCTTCTGGAGTTAAGGAGGCTATTTTTTCTAGTACTATGTTTAAATCTTCTTCGCTAATGAAATCCAGCCATTGCAAACCGATTACCTCCGCTAAAGAAAGCCCTAAAGCTTGACAAAGGGCGTCATTGGCAAAGGTGATGGTGGTATCCGGTTGGGAGCGCAAAATAAAATCTGTTTGATTTTGTACTACTTGTTGATACAATTCCTTTGAGCCTTGAAAGTCTTCCCTGTCCTGCTCTAGGGTTTGCTGCAACCGCAGGGCCATAGCATTAATGGCCTTGGCTAGCTGTTGAATTTCTGCAAAGGCCATTGGTTCAGACAGTGGCCTTTGCCAACCACCTCCGGCCAGACTCTGACTTGCAGTGACTAGTTGCCGTAGCGGTTTGATAACCGACCAAGCAATATAGAGGCTAGCTAGGGTGGGAATTAGGAAAATGACAATGCCCAAAACCAAAAAAAGAGGAACATTGTTATTAAGTTGGTCAAAAAAATCCAATTGTGGTGCTAACAAGAGCAAGACCATCCCAGTCAGCAAAACCTGGAGTACTGAGGGAAAAATAAGTACCCAATGCAAATAAATTGGTCTTTTTGATAAAAAATTACCCAATGCTAGTCAAAAATTCTTTATATCAATGGAAAGGTAAACATACTGAGAATTTAACAGTAGCTACCCACCACCATGGTAATTTGTTTTTTGGGTGATCGTCTGTTCGTGAGGGATCAACTGGTTGAAGTAATCGGCTTTAGGCCTTAGGAGCTTAGGAACTGGGCAATTTTTCTGGTCAAAAATGATAGCTGAAAGAGATTAACTACGCCTAATCAAACAAGAATGCGGGGTAGGCGATGTTTGAAGCCACAGAGAATTTCCCAGGAGATGGTACCCAAAGTGGAGGCCCAATGGTCTGCGGTGATTTGGCGATCGCCGTCTTGGCCAATGAGAGTGACCACTTCCCCCACTTGGGGGTTATCAATGCCCCGTAAATCCACCATCATTTGATCCATGGTGATAGCCCCGATTTGTTGCACCGGTCGGCCCCGCAGCAGCACTTCCAATTGATTGGAAAGATTACGGGGGACACCATCCGCATAGCCAATGCCCACCACCCCCATGGGCATGGTTTCTTCACTGACGAATTGGTGGCCGTAACTAACCCCAGTGCCGGGGGGAATGGTTCTGATCTGGGTGATTTTAGCCCGTACCGTTAATACGGGTTTTAAATCCAGGCGATCGCCTAAATGGGGGGCGGGATAAAGGCCATACAAACCCAAACCGACCCGGACCATGTCGTAGTGCCAAGCGGGGCCATGGAGGGTGGCCGCAGAGTTGGCTAAATGTAATTGGGGTATGGGCAATTGGGCTTGGCGCAAACTGGCGATCGCCGTGGTAAAACGCTGCTGTTGCTGGAGCATGGTGGCGGTGTTGGGGTCGTCCGCTGTGGCCAGATGGGAATATAAACTGGCTAGCTGTAGTTGGGGTAAAGATTGCACCAAACCAACAAAGTTGGCTGCCAGGGGCCAGGGGGTACCGAGCCGAGTCATGCCCGTATCTAACTTGAGATGTACTGGTAAAACCTTGCCCAACTTAGCCAAAATATCGTTAAACAATTGAGCTTGTTCTGGGGAGCAGAGGGTTGGTTGTAGCCGCCAATGGGCAATGGCTTCAATTTCCTCTGGGCTATTAATCCCCCCCAGGATCAAAATGGGGGCGGTGATGCCCGCTTCCCTCAGTTCGATGCCCTCCCCCAAAGTGGCGATCGCCAACCAATCGGCCCCAGCCTGTAACGCAGTTTGGGCCACTCGAATTGCTCCATGGCCATAGGCATCAGCTTTGACCACCGCCATCAAATTAGTTTTCGGCCCCACATACTGCCGGAACTGCTGGACGTTATGCACCAACGCCGCTTGGTCAATTTCCACCCAAGCCCGCTGACGAATCAATTCCGCCAAACGGTAGCCGGATAACGTTGACGAAACCCTAGAACTTTGTTCCGGGGAAGATTTAACGTCTCGACTCAAGACCATAAAGTTTACTCCTCTGCACCCAAATTCCCCAAGGGGATACGCCTAGGATAGGGGCAAAGTTGGAAAAGTTCCAGTTCCCCAGGATAGAAATTGGTTTACCCCAACCACAATTTCTGTGGCGAATGAATTTCACAGGTAAAGAAAAATGCAGCAACCATAAAAGCTACTGCATTTCCCTGTATTTTCTACCCGGAGGTAGAACGACGAATAATCGCCGTTTGAATAACCGGTCTAGAATTCACAGAATTATTCTTACCCTTGGATCGATAACAGCTATACTGACAGAGGATTAACCATGGGACTCAACTCTATTCTAACGAAACGGTGGATTTTCGGCAAATTCGACAACAGGAACTAAGGAAAGCCCTGTCATATCGAAGACTGGTTTCCTACCGTATTTCCAACAAAGAGAGTCACGCTGATATATTTGGGAATTATCTCTGGAATATTGCGTTGAGTGAGTGCTTTTATCCATTACTACAAAGCTATGAAATAACTTTAAGAAACCACTTTGACCATGCAATTTATTGTCTTTATGGTGAAGATTGGCTTCTTCCAACTACAAAAGCCCATTCATTTCTTTGTGATAAAGATAGGGAAAAAATTCAAAAGATCATTCAACGCCAAGGTAGAGAACTAAGGCATAATCAAATTCTTAGCTCTTTGACTCTGGGATTCTGGACAGCATTGTCCTACAGGGAATATGAACATAAGCAAAAACTTTATCCTGTCCTGTTTAAAAACAAAGACTTTATGCCCCAATTACCCAGATCTCTGAGAACTAGAGCAACGTTGTCCAATGAATTGGGAAATATCAATAAATTTAGGAACAAAATATTCCATCATGAACCAATCTGTAATAACTCCAAAATTAAGCAACAACACGACAAAATTCTTGAAGTAATTGGTTGGATGAGTCCAATAGTAGCGGAAATTACAAGAAGTCTATCTCGGTTTGATGAAATTCAAAAAAGCAAAGACAAATACTTGCAAATGGCGAGGGAGCTGCTAAAAGAAGAAAATTAGGGCCTAAAACGAAAAGACTTTCTCGACCCTAATTCACAGACATTGGAGTTTATTTAATTTTCTACGAAAAAAACTAAATTTCTTTGTTGACGAAAGGTAACAGAGCCACCAAACGGGAGCGCTTCACCGCAGTGGTTAAATCCCGTTGTTGTTTAGCGGTCAAACCAGTGATGCGCCGGGGGAGAATCTTGCCCCGTTCAGTGATGAATTTACGCAATAATTCCGTGTCTTTATAATCAATCGGTTGATTGGGGGGTAGGGGAGAAAGGCGTTTACGGTAGTAGTTCATGGAGATTAGCGAAAATAACTTGATAGGGTGCTAGTTTGGGCATCTCGGTTACAAAGCGGATACCGAACTAAGGAAAATAATCACAGACCAGGGAAATTATTTGGTTTCCTTGTGGATGGTGTGTTTGTTGCAATGGGTGCAGAATTTTTTCAGTTCCAACCGGGCGGTGGTGTTACGACGATTTTTCATCGTGGTGTAACGATTAACGCCATTAGAACGTTTGTCGGGGTTACTGCGGCACTCGGTGCATTCTAGGGTGATGACGAGGCGTGCCCCCTTACCTTTTTTAGCCATAACTGTTGCGGGAAGGAATACGGTAATTTATACGCAAACTCTGATTATTGCACAAATTAGCCTTGGGACAAAATTCGCTCCTTGGTAATGGGCCGTCAATCTGCGGCGGTGGTAAAGCCGAACACTTCGCCGTAGAAAGCGAGTTCCGACTCCAGGGCTTTTTTAATGTTGGCGGCGATGCGGAAGCCATGTTGTTCCTCGGGAAAAGCCACATATTCCACCTTAATGCCCTTGGCTTTGAGGGCTGCCACCATCATTTCCGTTTGGTTGGGGGGCACCACTTTATCCTCTAAACCTTGGAAAAAAATCACTGGGCAAGTAAGTTGCTCCGCATGGTTCACTGGCGATCGCCGTTCGTATAAATCCTTTCTTTCTGGATAGGGACCAATCAGACCATCTAGATAACGGGCCTCAAATTTGTGGGTATCGGTGGCTAGGGCAGTCAAATCGCTCACACCGTAATAGCTAGCCCCAGCTTTAAACGTATTGTGGAAAGTTAGGGCCGCCAGGGTGGTGTAACCCCCCGCACTACCGCCGGAAATAGCCAGTTGCTCCCCATCAACTAGACCTTGGTCTGCCAGGTAACGGGCCGCACTGACACAATCCGCCACATCGACAATGCCCCACTGCCCATTCAACCGTTGACGATAATCCCGGCCATAGCCCGTACTGCCTCCGTAATTGACATCCACATAGGCGAAACCCCGACTAGTCCAATACTGAATTTTTAAACTCAGGGAATTGCCGGCCGCTGCGGTGGGGCCACCATGGCTTTTGACCAAGAGGGGAGGAAGGGCATCGGGGGGGCCTTGAAAATCACCGTTGGTGGGGGGATAGTACCAGGCATGGGCAGTTTGCCCATCATCACTGGCAAAACTGATTGCTTGGGGCCGGGCAAGGTAGGCCGGATCGAGGTCAAAATCGCTGGCCACTTTGAGAATTTCCGTTTCCTGGGCTTCCACCGCCAGGGCAATTACCGCCGAGGATGTGGTGGGGCCACTGCCGATGAACCAGAGGGTTTTGCCGTCACTGCACAGGGAAGAATAATTGCTGTAGGGCAGTCCCAAAATGCTTAACTGTTTACGGGAAGGTTTAAGTTTGCCCAACTGCCAAGCACCATCCTGGGTGAAGGTACAAATAATAGTGTCAACATCAACAAAGGTATAACTCCGCAGGCCGAATACCCAATGGGGATAGGCAAATTCTGCGTCGAGGGGAAAAACGTTATCCACTTCCCCTTTGTGATAGCGGTACAAATTCCACCAATCGGATCGATCGCCGACAAAATATAAACTGCCGTCGGGGCACCATTGGGGTTCATGGATGGATTCGTTACCTGTCTGCCCAGCAATGATTTTAAGATTACTGAGGTTTCCTGCTTGGTCAATGTCGGCCAACCATAGCTGGGTCCCATCCCAGGGCATATTCGGATGGTCCCAGGTAATCCAAGCCAATTTCTGCCCATCGGGACTAAGGCGGGGGGAAGAATAAAAATCATGGCCCGTGGCGATCGCCGTGACTTCTCCGTTTTCTAGGCTAATGGCGGCGAGAAAATTTTCCGGTTCTTTTTCTTCTGCATTGTGACGTTCACCAACAGCAATTAACCTTTGTCTGGGTTGATCCAAGACAAAATCAGCAAAACGGCAGTCCGGTGTATGGGTCAACTGATGTGGTTCCTGCCCCAAGCCTTGGACGTAAACCTGTTGGTCGCTGAAATTACTGAAATAAATCCCATTTTCCGTGACTAAAAAGGCTCCACCACCATATTCGTGCACCCTGGTGCGGACATTGAAGGGAGCCGGGGTGACATCCCGCACAGTGCCATCGGCTCGACGTTGCACCAACACATTACGTCCTTTTTCCGCCGGTCTCGCTTCCAGCCAAAACAAATCCCCGCCGCTGTTTTGCACCGCTCCCAAACCAATACTCCCAGCCAACAGAGCATCGGCCGTAATTGGCGATCGCCAGGAACCATAGTCAGAAGTCTTTGGGGTTTTCATAAATCGCAAGGAGAAGAGATGCGTATCTTAATACAAAAAAGTGAAGCTATTAAGATTTGGATGTGGCAATAAGAATAATACCACTCAAAAATACAAAACCACCTATGGTGTTTTGATTGTTTATTTTGTTGAAATTAGATGAACGACCAAATGTCGAACCAGCAGAGGTATTCATATTGACTCCAATTAAGGATATAGCTAAACCTGCTAACAATAAAATAGCCCCAAATGATTGTTGTTTTAATGAGTAGTCTGATTTGTCAGTGTTACCTTGGCTTTTTTTAATGAAATCTTCATACTCCTCAAAATTTATTCTAACAATTTTGTCAGAGTCCCATAGGTGAATAATAATTTCATTATTTACTTTTTTTGTCTTCCTAATATTGCTAGGTTTTGTTCCAATTATTTTAGACAAATGAACTCTACTAATAAACATTTTTTACGAAGGTTATAAATTACTTTGTTTTTCGAGTACGGTTAATAGTAATTTTGACTTAGTGTAGAGATGTTTGCTAAGTTGATTTTCATTTCCCTTTCAGTATACAGAAATAGGCAACTGGGCGATCGTTTTAATTGACTTCATCGTGAGCTCCGATATCAATTAGAA
This sequence comes from Synechocystis sp. FACHB-383, assembly GCF_014698605.1. NCBI lineage: Bacteria > Bacillati > Cyanobacteriota > Cyanophyceae > Synechococcales > Merismopediaceae > Synechocystis > Synechocystis sp. FACHB-383. The sequence goes on from NZ_JACJTJ010000029.1 coordinate 212,598, forward strand.
CTATTTCTTCTTGTAGCCTACCTTCCGCGAATAGTACACTTTTGTTTGAAATCGAGTACGACAGCAAGCCTATTTCGGGGTTTGCCTCTTCACTCCCAGGTAAGTTGTACAAGAAGACTGCGCTATATTTAGTGTTTTCATCTAAATTTCGTAACTATCGGTAGAGGCTGCAGAATGTAGGCTGTAGGGTTTCATGATTTTTCTCAAAGTTAAAAACGATACGACAATCGTATTCAATTTAAGCAACAGTTTCAGGCACTAACTTTTCCTGTTCTGTCCAGAACCATTTGATCGTTTTTGCCAAGCCTTGATCCAAGCCGGTTAGCTGCAAATCCGGCATGAGACCCTGGAGTTTTTTCACCCCTAAGCATTTAGACTTAGCCCCCACATAACGGCTGGTGTCAAATTCAATCAAATTGAAGTCGTAGCCCACTTCCTGGCAAATTAACTCCGCAAAACGACGAATGGTAAACTCTTCCCCGGCACCAATATTAACCAAATCATTATCCACAGTGGCCGCCAGTTCCAGGGCAATACGGGCAAAATCCTCCACAAAGACCAGTTCCCGCCGCTGATAACCATCTCCCCAGAGAGTAACCGTTTCACCGTAGAGCTTACCCCGGATAATTTTGCGAATCAGGTCAAAAATAAAGTGCATTTGCCGTCCGTCGGTGTGGTAACCGGGGCCATATAACGTTGAAGGCACTAGGCAGAGGTATTTCAGCCCATATTGTTTTTGTAATGCCAAAGCCCCCGCATAGAGCATCCTTTTGGTCATGGCGTAGGTGAACAAACTGTCAATGGGTAAACCAGTGAGGTAATATTCCTCCTCCAAGGGCAAATTTGGGTCATAGGCGCAACTGGTGCCCATAAAAATCAACTTCGCCTGGGGTTGTTGACCGTGCCACCAATCTAGGACGTTAGTGTTTAATTTTTGGTTGATCAACCACTGTTCCCCCGGATGGGACAAACAAAAATCTCCGGCTTGGGTCCAGGCAGCTAGGTGATAAATTTGGTCAAAACTGCCGGGAGCAAACTGATGTAGAGAATCCGGTTGGGTCAGGTCACAGTTGCGGGAATTGATTTTGGTTAGCTCATGGCTCTGGGCCTCAAGTTGATTGCAGAGGGTTGTGCCCAAAAAGCCTGTGCCGCCGGTGACCAAAATTTTCATTCGCTTACCTTGCTCGAATCTCAAAATTATTCTGTTTCACCATCATACAAGGGCAGGTGGAGATAGCTCTATTTTGATTTTTGTCAAGTAGTTGAAACAGAAGTAAGAGATGACCTAGAAGAAAGAAGCATCACTAAAATTATGGATAAAGGCGTTAGGATTGGCGACAAGACCTTGAGAACCATTGAAGTAATCACGCCAAAAGAGTCATTTCAATAGTTGATAAATCTCAACCTATAAATTAAGAAAAAAGGGAGAAATATAGTGATTAAACCGGAAAAATTCTCTTAAGAGACAGGGTAAATCCCGGTAAAATTTCTTCCCCTGATAGTGTATCTGGATTTTGTAAAACTTCGACAGCTTGCCCGGGGCGATAAATTTCTACCCGTTTATTTTGGGGGTCGATTAACCAACCTAATTTTGCCCCGTTCTCCATATATTCCTCCATCTTTTCCTGGAGTTTTTTGAGACTGTCGGTTTTAGACCGCAACTCCACGACAAAATCAGGACAGAGGGGAATAAATCCTTCCCTTTCTTCTTGGGTAAGGGACTCCCAGCGTTCCCTAGCAACCCAAGAAGCATCCGGCGATCGGTTGGCACCATTGGGCAACTCAAAACCCGTGGAGGAGTCAAATGCTTCCCCTAAATTGTCGTTAGCTTCAAACCAATAACTAAGCTGACCGGCAAGGTTAAGATTACGCTTACCAGTTTCGCCGCCGGTGGGAGGATTCACAATCAAAACTCCTGTTGCAGTGCGTTCTAGTCTTAAGTCTCGATTGGCGATCGCCAACTGGGCAAATTGCTCTGGGGTGACCTGGAGTGAGATCTGGTCGGGAAGATTGAGGGAAACTAATTTTCGGCGATCGAGGGTTGACACCATAACGATTAACCCGACAGGGGAAGTGTGTTTTGATATTAAAGTTTATTGGGGGAGCTAGACGGAATTACACCAAGATTAAGTAAAGGTTAACCGAAGCTAAATAGGCTATGATTTTTCCACTTCAATGGCATAGAGTTGGGAGCAATGACCCATGGGGCAAAAAAATGAAGCAGTTATCTTAATCGGAGCTTTAGCCATTACCGGAGTGGTGGTGGCGGGGGGCGGTTGGTGGCTATGGCAACGGTTCCACGCTGGCGATGAAAACCCAGGGGCGATGGTTGGTGAACCGAGCAAATTACCTCCTCCTCCAGAATTACAAGCTGCCGATGCGTTCCTCGCCCCAGCCCAAGTTTCAGCAGGCACCAAGGTGATCATTGATGGTTCCACCACCATGGTCAATATCAATGAGGCATTAAAAAATCAATTCCAGCAAACTTTTCCCGGCACAGTGGTGCAAACCGATGCCCAGGGCACCGATAAGGGGGTTGTTAGCCTAATTCTGGGCAAAGTGGATGTGGCGGCAAGTTCTCGCCCCCTCACTCCCCAGGAGCAAAGCCAGGGCTTAGCAGCGGTGCCGGTGGCCAGCGACACGATCGCCGTGATGGTAGGCAGGGAAAATCTTTTCAACCGGGGTCTAACGTTGGCCCAACTACGGGATATTTTTACCGGAAAAATCACTAATTGGTCTGAGGTGGGGGGACCAAACAGTGCCATTCAGGTGATCAATCGACCTTCTGAAAGCGGCACCCAACAAACCTTCGCCGCCCAGGTTTTACAGGGGCAAACTTTTGGCCAGGGCGCAAATTTCCAAACCATGCCCAGGGATGCCACCACCCCCATCATTCGGGCCTTGGGTAGTAACGGCATCAGCTACGCCACCTATGGACAGGTAGAGAACCAGCAAACCGCCAAAATTTTGCCCATTGACAGCCTCAGTCCCAACCAGGAGAATTATCCCCTGCGACGGCAATTGTTTTATTTTTACAAAACGCCCCCCTCTCCCCAGGTGGAAGCATTTTTGGGTTTTGCCACCAGTCCCCAGGGTCAACAGGCGATCGCCAATGCCTTTGAATAGGCCTATGGCTCCTATCAGTTCATATCACGGTAATTGAAATCATCTTGATCTTTGTATTCATACTGGTTGTCATTCTCATACTCATTGTCTTGTTCGTAGTCTAGGCTATTGTCATTGACGGATTTTTCCTCGGTTAAATCCTGATAATTTTCCTGGTCCATGTCTTTGTAATCCACTTGGTCCGCATCTTCGTAACCAAAGGGATTATGGGGATTTTCCACTTCCCCCGCATGGACGGGGACAAACACCAACGCCCCAGCCCCAAAACTGAGTAGGGCTGCCAATAAGACAATGGGCGATCGCCGGCGGAGAGTAGGGGAGTTATTGACCATGACATTGATGTCCTAATGAAGGGATGAAAGTGACTAGATTTTGACGCAATCCTGCCATTTAACGGTGCCGCCTTCCTCCACTAGGGCAGTATTCCCCTTAGACCAAACCGTCAGGGAACCATTACTGTACTTAGTGCCAGAGGCTGATTCTGCTTGGGGGAGCACCATTGTCCGCCCATCCGGCAGGGTAACTTCAATGGCAGGGCCTGCCATCATTTTAATCAACAGCGTTTCGGTCGGGGAGCAGTAGTAGGTTTGGGTCTCCTGTGCGTAGCTGGGCATTGCTAGGCCCAGGCCACCAAGAATTAGGGCAACTAGGGCAACTTTAGCGGGGCGACCCAAAAGGGCAGAATAATAATTTTTCATAACCAATCGTGTCAATCACGCCTCCAAATACTGTGGCTGTTTTGACCAGCTAACCCAATTGTAGGCTTGGCAATGGAGTTCCTGAGTTTGCCACAGACCACTTCCCCAAACGGCTGATGTCCTGATAATTCAAGGTTTTTCGTCCTTCTCCAGCGCTTCAAAGGCGGCCAGGATTTCCTCCAAGGCGATCGCCATGTGGGTCCAGTGGGTGCCTCCCTGGCAAAAAACAGTGTAGGGTTCCCGCAATGGACCATCAGCGGACAACTCAGAGGTACTGCCGTCAATAAAGGTGCCCCCGGCCATCACCACCTCACTAGCGTAACCAGGCATGGCGGCCGGTACGGGCTGGAGATAGGAACTGATGGGGGAAGCCCCCTGGAGCGCTCGGCAAAAGGCAATTAATTTTTCTGGACTGCCCAACTGAATCGCTTGGATTACGTCCCGGCGGGGGGCCAAGGGGGCCGGATTAACCGGGTAGCCCAATTGGTCAAATACATAGGCTAGTAAATGGTTACATTTCATCGCTTCCCCCACCATCTGCGGAGCCAGGAATAAGCCTTGGTAGAGGAGGCGATTTTGGTCAAAGGTGGCTCCCCCTTCCAGGCCAATGCCTGGAGCGGTCAATCTATAGGCCCCTGCTTCTACCCACTCTGCCTTCCCTGCTAAATACCCTCCGGCAGTGACAATGGTGCCCCCGGGATTTTTGATTAAGGAGCCCGCCATCAAATCTGCCCCGATCGCCGTAGGTTCCACTGTCTCGATGAATTCCCCATAGCAGTTGTCCACAAAACAAAGGGTATGGGGATTTTGGGCTTTAACAATTTCGATAATTCTGGCAATGTCGGCGATCGCCAAACTGGGGCGCCAACTGTAACCACAGGAGCGTTGAATTAAAACTAACCTGGTTTCCGGACGCACCGCCGTTTCCAGCCCCTGCCAGTCCACCGTACCGGCCGCCGCGAGGGGCAATTGACGATAAGAAATGTTAAAGTCAGCGAGGGAGCCTTGACAACTTCCCCTAAGACCAATCACTTCTTCGAGGGTGTCGTAAGGAGCACCCACCGCCGACAGTAGTTCATCCCCCGGTCGCAAAATGCCGTACAACGCACAGGCGATCGCATGGGTTCCAGAAACAAACTGTACCCGCACAGCGGCCGACTCCGCCCCCATCACCTCTGCAAAAACCCTATCCAGGGTATCTCTACCTAGGTCGTCGTGGCCATAACCACTCACCCCCGCAAAGTGCTGTACCCCAACCCGATGGTGACGAAAAGCCTCTATGACTTTGTATAGATTTTGCTTGACCTTTGCGTCGATTTCCGAAAAGATTGGGACTAGGTTTTCTTCTGCTTGTTTAAGTAGTCCTGAATATTTCATTAAGATATTATTTAACTTTTGATGATGTTTGGGAATTCCCCTTAAACTATCTTCCAATCCCCGAGATCATCAACGATTCGATTTTCTTTGCTGATTGGTAAATTCCGGCGATGTTAAACCCATTAAACATTGAATACCTATATTTAAGCAAACTTTCCGACAATAGTTTAATCGTTTTTAGCAAGCGCCAATTATTCCGTTTTTTCGTTAGGTTTTTTTCATGACTGCTGCTCTTCCCAACGATTCCAAGCCCAAGCTAACTCCTGCTTGGACTGTGATCTTCTTTTTCACCTCCATTCATTTGGTGGCCCTTTTGGCTTTCCTCCCCCAGTTTTTTAGTTGGAAAGCAGTGGGGGTGGCTTTCTTACTCTATGTGATTACCGGCGGTGTCGGCATTACCCTGGGTTTCCACCGTTGCATTTCCCACCGTAGTTTTAACGTTCCTAAATGGTTGGAATATGTTTTCGTAGTCTGTGGCACCCTGGCTTGTCAGGGGGGCGTATTCGAGTGGGTTGGTTTACACCGCATGCACCACAAATTTTCCGATACTAATCCTGATCCCCACGACTCCAATAAAGGGTTTTGGTGGAGCCACATGGGCTGGATGATGTTTGAAATTCCTGCAAAGCAAGATATTCCCCGCTACACCAAAGATATTCAAGACGATAAATTTTATCAATTTTGCCAGAATAATTTAGTTCCTATTCAAGTGGTCCTGGGCTTGATTCTTTATGCCTTCGGTGGCTGGCCCTTTGTTATTTGGGGCATTTTTGTCCGCCTCGTGTTTGTTTTCCACTTCACTTGGTTTGTTAATAGTGCCACCCATAAATTTGGTTACGTTAGCCATGAATCTGATGATTATTCCCGTAATTGTTGGTGGGTGGCTTTGTTAACTTTTGGGGAAGGCTGGCACAATAATCACCACGCTTACCAATATTCCGCTCGCCATGGTTTGCGGTGGTGGGAAGTGGATTTAACTTGGATGACCATCAAAGCCCTATCTTTCCTTGGCTTAGCTAAGGATATTAAGCTGCCCCCAGAAACGGCGTTGGCCAATAAAACCTAGGCAATAATTTGACGGCATTCAGATAGTTCTCAAGCAGCGTTAAATTTTTCCAAAAACAATTATCTCCCTGTTGACTTAATTAAAGTTTAGACAGGGTTTTTTTATTGTCGTTAACCTAAGAGAAATATTAGTAATAAAAATACTCCTGACGATGGCGTTGATGGTGCCAATTATTATTATCCCGACGCTCCCAACCATTCACCCGGCAGTTAACACAATTATTACCGCCATTGATAATAGTTAATTCGTCCTTGCCCCGATAATTGCGATTGTAGTTGTGGCCTCTGTAGTAACCGTTGGGATAGGTATTGCTGCGATTAGGCATAAAAATTGGCTGGCTAAAGCCTGGGGTGCCAATCCGATCGCCGGAATTGCTGTAGCCGGAATTGTTGTAGCGGTTATAGTTGCGGAATTGGGCGTTGGCACTGGGGGCAAAACTGGCCACAAGGCCAAGGGTGGCGATCGCCGTAAGTAGATGGTTGAGTTTCATGGTGTAAATCTCCGGGTAAGGGGGTTATGGCTAGCAATCCCGTTAAGGGTGTGATTTCTCTTGCTCCCCACTGCCAAACGAACTGTATCAATACTGGCTTCCTTCTTCTATCCTAGGCCGCCCCCAGGGTAAAAAGCAGAGGCAAAGAAATACAAAAAGTTACAGATCCGAAGAAAGGGCAAAAAATTTTGCGACAATCGTCAACGTTGGGCCCAGGGCCATTGACGACCAAGACGGAGAACCATGTCAGATACCATTGAATCTATCCTCCAGGAAGAACGACTCTTTAATCCCCCCACCGAGTTTAGTGAACGGGCCTATGTGCGCAGTGGGCGGGAGTATGAGCAACTTTACAGCCGGGCGGCGAGCAATCCAGAGAAGTTTTGGGGGGAACTGGCGGAGCAGGAATTGCATTGGTTTAAAAAATGGGACCGAGTGCTGGACTGGCAACCCCCCTTTGCCCAATGGTTTGTCGGTGGCCAGTTGAATATTTCCCATAACTGTTTAGACCGACATTTGCATAGTTGGCGGCGCAATAAGGCGGCCATTATCTGGGAGGGGGAACCAGGAGATTCCCGGGTAATTACCTATGGGGAACTGCATCGGGAAGTTTGTCAGTTTGCCAATGCCCTGAAAAGTTTGGGGGTGCAAAAAGGCGATCGGGTGGCCATCTATCTACCCATGATCCCCGAAGCGGCGATCGCCATGTTGGCCTGTGCCCGTATCGGTGCGCCCCATAGCGTTGTGTTTGGTGGGTTTAGTGCGGAAGCCCTCAGGGATCGGTTAGTGGATGCGGAAGCGAAATTGGTCATCACTGCCGACGGTGGTTTTCGCAAAGATAAGGCGATCGCCCTCAAACAGGAAGTGGACAAGGCCCTGGAACACGGTGCCCCCAGCGTAGAAAACGTCATCGTGGTGCAACGGACTAAAGCCGATGTGACCATGACGGCGGGGCGGGACCACTGGTGGCATGAACTCCAACCCCAACAATCGGCCCATTGCCCAGCGGAACCCATGGACAGTGAGGATATGCTGTTCATTCTCTACACTTCCGGCAGTACCGGTAAACCGAAGGGCGTAGTCCACACCACCGGGGGCTATAACCTTTATACCCACATGACCACCAAATGGATTTTTGACCTCAAGGACACGGACGTTTATTGGTGTACCGCCGATGTGGGCTGGATCACTGGCCATAGCTACATCGTCTATGGCCCCCTCTCCAACGGAGCCACCACGGTCATGTATGAAGGGGTACCCCGTCCCTCCAATCCCGGTTGTTTTTGGGACGTGATTGAAAAGTATGGGGTGAATATTTTCTACACCGCCCCCACCGCCATCCGTGCCTTTATTCGCATGGGGGAAGCCATACCCAATGCCAGGGATTTATCTTCCCTGCGCTTACTGGGCACCGTGGGGGAACCCATTAATCCTGAAGCCTGGATGTGGTATCACCGGGTCATTGGCGGCGGCAAATGTCCCATTGTGGATACCTGGTGGCAAACGGAAACCGGTGGCATTATGCTTACTCCCTTACCTGGAGCCATTCCTACTAAACCGGGCTCCTGCACTCGACCTTTCCCAGGCATTGTGGCAGACATAGTTGATTTAGATGGCAACCCCGTAGAGTCTGGTCAGGGGGGCTTTTTAGTGATTAAACAACCCTGGCCCAGCATGATTCGGGACGTGTACGGCGACACCGATCGTTTCCGCTTTACCTATTGGGAACATATCCAACCTAAGGAGGGGCAATATCTCTACTTTGCCGGAGATGGGGCTCGCCGGGATGCCGATGGTTATTTTTGGGTCATGGGTCGGGTGGACGACGTTATTAATGTTTCTGGCCACCGTTTGGGCACCATGGAAATCGAATCCGCGTTGGTTTCCCATCCCCTCGTGGCGGAAGCGGCGGTAGTGGGTCGCCCCGATGAATTGACTGGGGAAGCCATTTTTGCCTTTGTTTCCCTGGAAGGCAACACAGAGGCCAATGAGGATTTGAAAAAAGAGTTGGTCAAGCATGTCACCGCCGAAATTGGGGCGATCGCCAGGCCAGCGGAAATTCGTTTCACCGATGTCTTGCCCAAAACCCGTTCCGGTAAAATTATGCGCCGTCTGTTGCGGAGTTTGGCCTCCGGGCAGGAAATCTCTGGGGATACTTCTACCCTGGAGGACCGGACAGTGCTGGATAAATTACGGGAGGGTTAATTGGGAAATTAGGTTCACCGTTACCACCTTTTCTTCCGGTTCGGCGACGGTAACCTCCAGGTCGGGGCCGAAGAATTTGGCAATTTTTTCCTGCTTTTCTTGCCAAGTTTCCAGACTAATAAAGGGGGAGGTAAAGGTTAGGGTGAGCACGTATTTTCCTTCCCAGTCCTGTTCCAAAAGGCTAGTTAGTACTGGTCTTTCCTCATCGGTGGGGCTCAACCCTAGGCGCTCCAGGGATTCGTCCAGGTGGGCTTCCTGGCCATAACGATAGCGGGTCACATCCTTACGAATTTGGTTTTGGGTGGGTGTGGCCAGTTGATTCCGTAGGGCGACAATTTTTTCCGGGGTCGGCTGACTAAAGGGAATGGGTTTCAACTCCGCTGCTTTCAGGGCCAATCCTCCCAATACCAGGGGAATGCCATAGAAAAAACCAGCCAGGTTGAGGGTGGCATAGTCCAGGGCGTAGGCCACAAATCCTGTGATGGTGAGGATTCCCCCTACCGTTAAGCCCACTGCGGCCAAAGAAATTTTAGGAAGCATTTAAGTCGATACCCTTACCAAGGAAAAACAGCGGGCAAATTGTCCCACGGCAATAGTATCCAACAAAACTGAGGTCCCTAGCTACTGGGATTGGCGATCGGCAGTGGACCAGTTTTGAGTCATTGTGCGAAACGGTTAAGATTTCCAATCCTCCACTGGTAACTTAAACTATGCCGCGATTCCTTTGATGTAGCTCTTGTGGTGCTGGCGTTGGTCGGGCAAGCTGATTATGACTTCGTTACGGGCGTGAGCTGTAACGGCTGAACTCCACTCTCCAACTATGAGCTAGCTAATGAAGAAGCTGGGATCTGTCTGTTAGACTGGCGCAAAATAGCGACATCAAGCCACATTAGGCTGGAACTGACCTTGCATAGGTAGATCTATCCAAAATAAATCTCCATATCTGAATATTTGAATTGCATCAACGGAAAAATTTCAAACATCCTTTTTAACCATGGCTAATCCATCCCTTGAGGTTATGACCCTAGCTCGCAACCGGTCTAGAAGCTTTAATTTACCGGTATGGCTGGTACTTGTCTGTGTTATCACCTTCAGTGTTTTACTGGGGGCCGGGGCGGCTATTTCTAAATATGCTCCTCCCCATCCCAGCCTAGTCCAATCACCTCAACAGAAGACTATTTTCACCGCTGCCGATGTGGAAAATGGCCAGGTTACCTACCTAGGCAGGGGCGGCCAACACGTGGGCAGTGTTTGGGGCCACGGCAGTTATCTGGCTCCCGACTGGACAGCGGATGTTTTGCACCGTTGGGGACTAGCCACAGCAGGGGTACTCTACGCCAATGATCCCAGTTTCTCCCAAGCTGACCTTGAAGCTCTCAGTGCCTCAGATCGGGCATTGCTAGAAGCTCAGGTGCAGGAGCAGTTTAAGCCCAACCGCTATGATGCGGAGACCGATACCCTAGCACTTACCGCCGCTCAAGCCGAGGGTCTCAAGCAGGTATTTGCCGACTATCAAGAGCTATTAGCCCATGGGTCACGAATTCACTCCATCCCCGATGGCTGGTTTAAGAGCGAGCAGGATATTCATGATGTCACTACGTTTTTTGTCTGGACGGCTTGGGCGGCGGCAACCAATCGACCCCATGCCCCTTTCTCCTATACAGCTAACTGGCCCCACGATGACCTGATTGGTAATCAACCCCCAGGGCAATTTTTAGTGTGGTCAATTGTGTCGGTGATGGTGCTGATTTTTGCGATCGCCGCTTTTCTTTTCATCTACCTCACCCAGGAAGAAGCCGATGAAGTGCAGATTGTAGCCGATCGCCCCGCCATTCGTATTGCTACCCCTAGCCAAAAAGCCACCAGTCTTTTCTTTGGGGTGGCCATGGCTTTGTTTGGAGTGCAGATTGCCATGGGGATGGTCACTGCCCACTATGCAGTGGAAGGGGACGGCTTTTACGGCTTACCCCTCCAGCAATATCTGCCCTACGCCGCATCCCGCACTTGGCACCTACAGCTAGCCGTGTTTTGGATTGCCACCTGTTGGCTGGCAGCAGGACTATATTTTGCTCCCCGTTTTGGCAAACAAGAACCCAAGGGTCAAGTCTGGGGCAACGGTGCCTTGCTCATTGCCCTAACGGTGGTAGTCGTAGGTTCCTTAATTGGCTCTTGGGCTAGTGTTCAGGGCTTTCTCACCGGCGACAACAGCTTTATGTTTGGGCACCAGGGCTATGAGTATGTGGAACTGGGTCGTCTTTGGCAGTTGTTGCTGATCGGTGGCATGGTCTTTTGGCTGTGGTTAATGTTTCGGGCCCTACGCCCTGCCATCAAGGCCGAAGGCAATAAAACTGGGCTAAACCATTTCTTTTTCTACAGTGCCATTACCATTCCCCTCTTCTATGCTTCAGGGTTGATGTATAACAACCATACTTCCCTCAGCATGGCGGAATACTGGCGTTGGTGGGTGGTGCATCTGTGGGTAGAAGGCTTCTTTGAAGTGTTTGCCACGGTGACCATTGCCTACCTCTGTAGCGAACTCGGATTTCTGAAAAAGTCTTCAGCGTTGCGCGCTACTTACCTAACTACAATTTTGTACTTAGGCAGTGGTGTGATCGGCACCCTACACCACCTGTACTTTGCGGGCACACCGTCATTTATTGCGGCCATGGGAGCAGTGGCTTCTGCCTTAGAGGTGGTTCCCCTTACCTTAATTGGCTTTGAAGTGGTGAAGACCCTGCGTATGTCTCAGCAAGCCGAGCGTTTTTACCGCTGGCCTCTGCGATTCTTTTTGGCTACTTGTTTCTGGAACCTCGTCGGTGCAGGGGTCTTTGGGTTTTTGATTAACCCGCCCATCGTCCTCTACTATTCCCAGGGACTTAACACCACCCCCATCCATGCCCACAGTGCCCTGTTTGGAGTCTATGGCTGTTTGGCGATCGCCTTAATGCTGTTCTCTCTGCGGGAAATTGTGCCGGACCGGGCCTGGAATGAGAAAATTTTGCGCTTCTCCTTTTGGAGCCTCAATGGTGGTCTAGGGATGATGATGGTCTTGGGCTTGATTCCCAATGGCTTTTACCAGCTTATGCAATCGATTAACCACGGCACCTGGTATGCCCGTAGTGCGGAAGTGATTGGTTCACCCTGGATGCAGTGGACGGTATGGTTGCGTATCCCAGGCGATATTGTGTTTACCCTAGGGGCGATCACCATAGTGGTGTTTACTGGGCGAGCGGTATACTCCGTTTTCCATCAGCCTACTCAACTAGGCCCATCTGAAGCAATTAGCCCCGCTGTAGAGGGTCAATAGGTTCTAATTCCTATCCCTGGCTTCCTCAAGAAACCAGAAATCTTTCAATAATTCTTTATTCTCAAGAAAAACCCATGACGACCTTATTTGATCAACTAGGCGGTGCGGCGGCGGTAGATCTAGCCGTTGATAAATTTTATGAGCGGGTGCTCCAGGATGACCGGATCAAGCATTTCTTTGCCAATGTGGATATGGCCAAGCAGAGGGCACACCAAAAGGATTTTTTGACCTATGCCTTTGGCGGCACAGACAAATATGATGGGCGCTATATGCGGGAAGCCCATCAAGCACTGGTGCAAAACCATGGTCTTAACAGTGAACACTTCGATGCCGTAGCCGAAGACTTAATGATCACCCTGGAGGAACTGGGAGTCTCAGAAGAATTGAGGGCCCAGGTTGCCGCGATCGCCGCCGCTCCCCAACATAAGCGTGATGTCTTGAATCAGTAATGGAATTACACTATCTCCCTTACCTAAGTGTCGAAAGAAAGCTCCCACTCGAATCTTAGATTGGGTGCCGAGATGAATTTCGAATAGCAACAAAAGCTGTAGTAGTTTATCTTCATAAGACTTATCTTCTTCCCATGTTTGTACTCGAAGCTCAACTCAAAGGTTCAACAAAACATTTTGTAGTCACTGATGATTAGTTATGTGCTTCGAGGTGAAAATGGAATATTCGGAAGTAAAGCCTACGGAAATCCCTATTCAGCTTTTGCTTGAGGCTGATCCTTCTGAACAAAGTATCCACTCATATTTAAGCGATTCGTGGTGTTACGTAGCCAAGCGTAATGGGCAGATTGTTGGTGCTTGTATTGCTAGGCCAATTCACGATAGCATCGTTGAAATATTCAATATCTCTGTTTACCCAAGCTTTCAACAACAAGGTATCGGATCCGGATTACTGAAGTTTACCTTGAATGAATTGGCTAAAAAAAACGTGTATCGTGTAGAGTTGGGCACTGGTACGTTCGGTTATCAGCTTACCTATTATCAGCGTATTGGCTTTAGGGTGGATTCTGTCGTGAAAGATCATTTTCTAGTAAATTATTCGGAGCCAATCTTCGAAAATGGTGTACAGCATAAAGATAGATTAAGATTATATATTGAACTTAAGTAATGCGCATAAAGCTCGGAGGAAGAAAACTCTATGTATACCGTTTTTGGAGATATGTTGTCCGGCAATTGCTACAAAATCAAATTGTTAATGGAGTTTCTTGGTATTGAACACGAATGGGTTCATGTTGATATCCTTGCCAGTGAAACTCACACCGAAGAATTCAGGAAAATGAATCCAAATGCAAGAATACCAGTCATCGACTTGGGTGATGGTAGGTACCTCTGGGAATCCAATGCGATATTGAACTACTTAGCAGAGAACACTGAGTTTTTACCACAAGATAGGTATGAAAAAGCTAAAGTCTTGCAATGGCAATTTTTTGAGCAGTATAGTCATGAGCCATACATCGCGACAGCAAGGTACATCAACAAGTACTTAGGATTGCCGAAAGAGCGGGAAGCAGAATATCATGCCAAACAGATTGGTGGCCATAAAGCGCTTTCAGTAATGGAGAAACACCTCGTTGAGAATAAATTTTTTCTTGGTGCTAGCGCAACAATTGCCGACATCAGTCCGTATGCATACACCCATGTCGCCGATGAAGGTGGTTTCGATCTGTCTGAGTATCTGAATATTCAGAGGTGGTTCAAAGATTTTGAAAATATTCCTGGATATATAAAAATGACAAGAAATAATGCCTAATAGTCTGTTTGCATACCAACCCCATGGGGTTTCTTGGTTAAGTTTGAGAGGTTACTAGCGGCGGCTGGGGACTGAACAGAATATTGGCCCGCAGGCCTTGACCAAGTTCAGTCAATCAATGATCCTGGAGTGAAATTTTATTGTTTCCCGCGAACTTTCTGCCCCAATCAACTGAAAGACTGATTCTGCGTCGGTTTATTGATGTAGATCTGGAGCGGTTTCTAGCTTACCGCCAAGACCCTCAAGTAGCGCAATTTCAAGGTTGGTCGATGCTCTCCGAAGCTGAAGGGAAATCTTTTATCAAGGAAATGCAGACAGCCGTAATCGGGATACCTGGTGAGTGGTTTCAAATGGCGATCGCCTATAAACAATCTAACTTACTGATCGGCGACATAGGCATACAAATTTATGCAAAAGATCCAACAAATGTGGAAGTTGGTTTTACTTTGAATCAGCAAGAGCAGGGTAAAGGATATGCTCAAGAAGCGGTATCTGCCTTAATCCATTTGCTGTTTAAACTTGGAAGTATCAATAAAATTGTTGCTATCACCGACTCCCGGAATGAATCTTCTATTCGTCTTCTCAAAAGGCTAGGAATGAGGTTATCGAACTCCCTTGAAGTAGAATTCAGAGGTGAATGGTGTGTTGAGCAAACCTTTGAATTGAATCATCAAGATTGGTTACTCTCTTCAATAAAATCCGATGAGAAATGAGCAGTTAGAGCGGTATTGGCAGACATATATAGCAGGACTTTCGAATACTGCATCGAGTGACGAGGGCTATGAGGCACACCAATTTGGTGACTCTTCCGCTTTGGCAGATGAACTGAGTAATTTAGTTCTGGAGGGGACTAAAACTGCAACTTGTTCAGCTTTGTGGGAATGGGAAGCAGAGGGAATTCAACTGCCTGAAATAGGGGCAAAAACAATCGTATTAAATGGAAGCGGTGAGCCCACTTGCATTATTGAAACTACGGAGATTATGATCTGCCCATTTAGTGGAGTGGATGCACGATTTGCCTATGAAGAAGGCGAGAATGACCGTTCCCTGGAGTCTTGGCGGAAAGAGCATTGGCAGTACTTTTTGCGAGTATTGCCTGAAATTGGGAAGGAACCCACTCCAGAAATGCTTTTGGTTTGTGAACGATTTCGTGTTGTTTATAGGTAGAGTTGTTCAAACCACACTGGCGACCTATGATCCCAAAAGTCTCTGTTTTCATTGCAACAAGCCTCGACGGCTATATTGCGCGCAGTAATGGTGACATTGATTGGCTGGATGCCGCCAATGCCAAAGTCCCAAAGGGCGAGGATTGTGGCTACGGTGCGTTGATGCGGTCCGTCGATGTATTGGTGATGGGACGCAACTCATACGAAAAGGTGCGATCGTTTAGTTTTTGGCCCTATGGTGATGTTCCCGTCGTGGTTATGAGCAGCAAGCCGATCACATTCTCGGATGAACTGCCGAAGACACTCCAGCAATCGTCAGAAAGCCCTCGGGAATTATGCGAACGACTCTCTGGTGAAGGTGTTGCTCACATTTATGTGGATGGAGGCAACACCATTCAGCGATTTCTGTCCGCTGGGCTGGTTCATGAGCTTACAATTACGGTCATCCCGGTGATTCTTGGCGAGGGAATTCCCCTCTTTGGTCCGACAGGATCAGACGTGTTGCTAACATTTGTCGGAGCCAAGGCTTACGAGTTTGGCTTTGTCCAACTAAAGTACACCCTCCAAAATAATGCATAACAAAACCGCGAAAAGGAGATGCAATGACTGATCCCAGCTTAGAGGCAAAACTTGATGCAATCTTCAATGCCCACATGAGTGCAGAGTTGGCGGGCGACCTTGATCAAACGTTAGCGACCATGGCCCCACAACCGCATTTGGTGAACGTGCCAACTATGGTCGGTGGTCAAGGTCCAAGCGGCGTCCGAACCTTTTACGCAAAGCGCCTAATTGGTCAGTTTTTTCCTCCAGACGTTGTGTTTGAAACAGTCTCTCGAACCTGTAGTGAAGAACGGTTGGTTGATGAACTGATTATCTCGTTTACGCACACGCACAAGATTGACTGGATGCTTCCTGGAGTTGAGCCGACCGGAAAACGGGTTGAAGTCGTGTTTGTTGTGATCGTTGGCATCGAAAACGACAAGGTTGCCTACGAGCACATTATGTGGGACCAAGCCAATGTGCTTGTACAGATCGGACTCCTCGATCCAACGGGTCTCCCAGTTACCGGCGCCGGTGCCGCCGCAAAGTTGAGGAATCCGAGCATTCCAGATCCATTTTTTCATGAAGGCTGATCCCAGAGAAATACTTCAGTCATATAATTTACTGCCTTTGGCATTAAAACTTGTGATACCCCTTGCATGTAGCTCATACAGAATTGGTCCAAGTAGGCATTTTTTGACTACAGACGATAACAAAGTATTCATTAGGCAAAAATCTTAAAATCTCCTAACTACAACCAAGTTAGTTCGGTTGCTGGTGATAGCTACTTTGATTTTTACAAAGTTTAACATAATGCCTTGGCTTTAATAGTATATTTAAACTTTCTATTCCCCAAAGATAATTTGAATTTTTCACAGGCCTTAATTCGTACGGACAAACTCCAAATATTCAGTTAGGCTGAAACTGTGCAGGGCAGTTTGTAAACCGAGGATTTTGTATCAATAAAAGTTCTGAGCCCGTCACCTTTGATAAGCGACTTGAGGTTGTTGTGTTCTCTTTCTTTATTCTGGTCAGAGAATAAAACTCTGAAAGCCTAAAGCCCATGATTAATAGCTATTTTATTGTTTTTTTTAAGAACAAATAAAATTTTTATTCAAAAATAAATCAATAAGACCGCGCGATTTAAATCTTGATACCACAAAGTCATTCTGAGGCTGATTAAGAGAGGATATCAGTCCAACCGTTGCTCCTAGTTAGTCAAGATTCTTTACTTTTATTTCCAGTTCCAGACACGTGATTTTCATCAATATACATTCACCATATAAAAGATGGGTATATTGAAAAAACTTCGCCACTGAGCTAGTGATTTGCTATGTTAAAAACAAAAGGTAAAATTTTAGTTGTTGGTGATTCTGGTAATCTGCAAAAGCTCAGGGAGAAACTCGAAAACAAAGGCTATGAGTTTCAAGTTTGTCGATCTGATTCGGCTATCCTAAAAAATGTGTTAGCAATTAAAGTAGATTTAATTTTGCTTTACGTTAAACTCGGTGGTTATGATGCCTATGAGCTGTGTCGACGATTAAAAGCAGATGTAGAGATAGCTCCTATTCCTATCATTTTTTTAAGCGAACTGACTAGTACTTTTAATAAAGTTCGAGGTTTGGAGTTAGGGGGGGCTGATTATATAACCCAGCCCTTTCAAATGGAGGAATTATTCGCACGAATTGCAACTCACATATCTCTGCGGCAACTCCAGCGCCGACTTTGGGCAACAAGCACAGAACTAATTCGAGCAAAAAATAAGCAATTACTTAAAGAAATAGAGGATCATAGACAAACTCAGGAGGCTCTTTTTTTTGAGAAGGAATTAGCTCAGGTTACGCTTAAATCCATTGGGGATGCGGTAATTACCACTGATGCTGAATGTGCTGTTACCTATCTTAATCCCACCGCTGAATCACTAACCGGTTGGACGAATGAAGAGGCCTCAGGAAATCATTTATTTGAAATTTTTAAAATTATTAACGAATTTACCAGGAATCCGGTTAAAAATCCCATTATTCAAGCTCTGGAAGAAATTACGACAATTAATTTGGCGAAAAATACGAATTTAATTCGCCGTGATGGCTCCGAAATTCCCATTGATGACTCCGCTGCTCCAATTCAAGACCGTAAAGGAAACGTAGTGGGGAGTGTGGTTATTTTTCGGGATGTGACCATTGCCCATAACCTCACCCGTCAACTTACCTGGCAAGCCAGTCATGATTTTCTAACGGGTTTAATCAATCGTTCAGGCTTTGAACAGAAACTAGATGAGACCATCGCGGCAAATAACGAGGGCCATAATCATGTTTTATGTTATCTGGATTTAGACCAATTTAAAGTTGTCAATGACACCTCTGGTCATATCGCTGGGGATAAACTCCTACGTCAAGTGGCTAGACTATTACAACAAAGAGTACGAGAAGTCGATACCTTAGCCCGTTTAGGGGGGGATGAGTTTGCTTTTTTGCTATACCAATGCCCCTTAGAAAAAGCAATAGAAATTGCTGAGACTTCTAGGGATATGGTTGAAAAATTATGCTTCCAATGGGAAGGTAAAATTTTTCATATTAGTATCAGTATTGGCTTAGTGTCGATTTCCCCCCATGAAAACGACAAAAATCGTCTTATGAGCATGGCAGATGCGGCCTGTTATGCTGCAAAAAATAAGGGAAGAAACTGTATACAGGTTTATCGTGATGATGATAATGATTTACGGCAACAAAGACGAGAAAGACAGTGGGTTGGTGAAATTCGTGATGCCCTAGAAGCAAATAATTTTGATCTCTATTGTCAGACTGTAATACCTATCAATAAAAAATCTAAGCTGATTTATTATGAGGTTCTGTTACGGTTATTGGATGAAAAAAGAATTATTGTTCCTGGCGTGTTTCTTCCTTCAGCTGAACGTTACCAATTGATGCCGACAATTGATCGCTGGGTTATCAGTCAATTTTTCAGTCGTTATGATCATTATTATCAACAACATTCTGAACGAATGAATGTCTCTCAAAATTATTTATATGCTCTCAATCTTTCCGCCGCTAGTATTAACCATGATTATTTTCTCGACTTTTTGAAAACGCAATTGGCAAAAGTTTCATTTCCCCTAGGAACAATTTGTTTTGAAATTACAGAAGAGACGGCGATCAGCCATTTCGATCAAGCCGTAAAATTTATTAATGAAATCAAACAATTTGGTTGTTATTTTGCCATTGATGATTTTGGTCACGGAATGAATTCCTTTGAATATATTAAATATTTTCCCGTTGATTATTTAAAAATTGATGGCAGTTTTGTTAAAAATATTATTCAAAGCAAAGTTGACCGAGAGATAGTGGAAAGCTTTAATCGTATTGGTCATGTGATGGATTTACAAACAATTGCTGAATTTGTTGAAAATGCTGCCATATTGAGGGCTGTGGAGGCGATCGGTTTCGATTATGCCCAGGGTTACGTTATTTCAAAACCTTCTCCTTTAACGTTTGAACATGGGATGTGATGAATCGAAAGGGGTGATTAGCTCGTGTGAACAAGAAGCCCTACACAAGAGTTTGTTCGCCTTATTTCGAGAAGATATTGATCGTTTACGCCAGGCGTAGTAATCGCTTCTTGATTGCTTTAATATCCGGCACATTAGCCTTATCGGTAAATTTATCTTCCCCGCATGAATTAGCTCATTGATTCTGGACTTTTCTCGGCAAGTAAGTTCGCTGCCTATTTTAAAAAATTTCGCTCCATTTGTACCCTTTTTAGGTCATGGCGCAAGCTATTTAGTTCTTATCTTTCCGTTGATGCTAATTGACCTTTACCTGCTCTTTGCCTGTCAATGTTGACTATTTATTTTACCTATTTTCTTAAGGCACTTTCTGTTAAACCTATTTCCCTTGCTACTTGGCTTAGTTGACTGGGGGTAATCATCGGACTCAAAGGGAAACTAACCTTTTTTCAATGGCTAAAATGGCAGCTTGGGTCCGATCCCGCACCTCCAATTTACGCAAAATGGTATGTACGTGGACCCGCACTGTACCTGGTGCAATGTAAAGTTCGTCGGCAATTTCCTGGTTACTTTTGCCCCTAGCCACAAAGGCTAAAATTTCCAGTTCCCGCTTAGTGAGGGGATTGTCCGCCATGGCCAATGCCGGCACCGTCGGAGACGATGGGCTGTGTTGAAACGCTGTCTGAATTTCCTGAGAGGCGATGGCATCCCACCAGAATGCACCGGCCACCACTGAGCGGATGGCAAGCACCAATGTTTCTGCTGCTACCCCTTTGACGCAATAACCCTGGGCATGGGCTTCAATCAGGCGGTTAATGAGGACAGGTTGGGAATGGGAAGTGAGAATAAGAACTGGTAATTGTGGATGAATTTTTTTGATTTGATGGCAGGTTTCAATGCCACCGATACCGGGTAATCCCACATCTAAAATCACCACATCAAAAAGCTGTTGATTGACGTAGGCGATCGCCGTTTCTCCATCTTCAGCTTCCCCGGCCACATCTAACCCCGGTTCTTGGCTGAGGCGGGTCACTAACCCCAGGCGGAAAAGTTCATCATCCTCCACCAGGAGAATCCGAATTGGAGTGGGGGCAATTGACATAGATGGTGTTGATTAACAAAGGAGACTTAACTAATTAGTCTAAATTAGGGCTACAACTAGCTGCTTAAATCCCTGCTATTGAAAAATTTTGCTTTCTGAACCATATCATTTGCGTTTAAAACAGGCTTAAAAATGAATAGCAACAAACCAAAGAGCCGGTTAAGCCCTAGGATTCTATGGGCAGAGAAAAAGCAAAAATGGCTCCTTGGGGAGAGCGGGGTTCCGCCCAGATTTTACCGCCGTGGGCTTCAATAATTTGGCGGCTGAGATATAAACCTAGTCCGGCTCCCTTCGCTTGGCGATCGCCATGGCCTTGATAAAATCGCTCGAAGAGATTGGGCAGATCATAATCAGGAATGCCCCGTCCTTCATCGACAATTTGCACCTGGAAATAATTATTTCTCGAGATCAAGGAAATTTCCACCTTACAACCACGGGGGGAATGGTTAATGGCATTGGTAATGAGGTTATTAAAAACCCGTTGTAGTTGTAGGGCATCGGCTTGTACCCAGTAGGTCTGGCGAAAGTCGGAGTTACCTTGGCGCAGACATAAATGGATTTGACGGGACGTGGCCAGGGGGGTGAGTTGCAGAATTACTTCTTCGGCCAGACTAGTCAGATTGACCGGTTCCTGGTGTAGGTATAAACCCTCTGTGTCATTGCGATAAACATCCATTAGGGTTTCAACCAGTTGCAAGGTCATGCGGTGGCTACGCATCATAATGGCGATCGCCCGTTGTTGGCCATGGGTAACGGCCCCAAACTGTCCTGCTTGGAAAGCATTGAGGGTTTCAATTGCTCCCAAAAGAGGAGTTTTCAAGTCATGGGTTAGGGTTGAGACAAAATCCTCCCGCACCTTGGCCAGTTGAATTTGGGTTGCTAGTTGTACCTGTTGTTTTAGCATGGCCGCTTCGTATTGTTGCAGGCGATCGCTCAGCCAAGCGGTGACCAGCAGTGCCAGTACGGTGATAATCCGATTGGCCAAGGTAATGGGGGTGATTGGTTCAATGCCCGGAATCCACAAATTTAGTAGGGTTAGACCCACCGCAATGCCTGTTACCCAGAGGGTTGCCCGACGCCCCAGCCGCACACTGGCCAATAACACTGCCCCAATGTAAAGGTAGCCGAGCACATAGGGAGGGGGAGTGCTGTATTCCAGGCTAATCACAACTAAAAAAAGAATTGCTAGCAACCAGTGGGTACGGGTCCAAATACGCATTGTTTGGTCAGACAATCATTGAACAGAAATGGCTTTGAAGGAGCAAAATTACAGGGGACTTCCCATCCATACTAAAACAAAAAAAATGAATCTACTTGTTTAATTACTTCTATATCATTTGATATAGATCAAAGCTAAACAATTTTAATATGGGCAATGAAATTGTTTAAGTATAATCTATAAACATCTTTTAAATTCTCTTCTATACCTTGTAGAAATTCGTTGATCAAGGCAAGCTGATGACATGGATAAATTAGCGGCGGAATTTAACTTTTTTAGAGTAGTGAGTGACCCCACCTGTCCTGCCCTAATATTACTTGGAGATGACAAAGTTTTATGTGGCAAGGTTTTGTACAAATTGCACTGATTTTAGCCATCCTTGTGGCCACGGCCCCCTTGCTTGGGCGTTATATGGCGCGGGTTTTTCTTGGTCAGTCCACTTGGCTCGATAAAATTGCCCGGCCTGTGGAGTCCTTAATTTTTGCTGGCTCTGGCATTATGGAAAATCGCCCCATGGGGGCAGCCCGGTATATTAGCGCTGTGCTGATCAGTAATCTGGTTATGGGCATTTTCGTTTTCCTAATCTTGATGCTGCAGGGCAGTTTACCCCTCAATCCCACGGGTTTATCGGCTCCCTCCTGGGATTTGGCCCTACACACGGCCATTTCTTTTGTGACCAACACCAATCAACAACACTATTCCGGAGAAACTACCTATACCTACTTCGGTCAGGCCGGGGCCTTGGGCTTTTTGATGTTCACTTCAGCGGCCAGCGGCATTGCAGTGGCGATCGCCTTTATTCGGGGCTTAATCGGCCAGGCGATCGGTAATTTTTATCAGGATTTAGTGCTATCAATTACCAGAATTTTATTGCCAATTTCCCTCGTGGGGGCAATACTCCTCCTCCTGGCTGGGGTGCCGGAAACCCTTGCTGGACCAGCCCAGGTGACTACCCTAGAGGGAGCAACTCAATGGATCGCCCGGGGTCCCGTGGCCCATTTTGAAATCATCAAAGAACTAGGGGAAAATGGCGGCGGTTTTTTCGGTGTTAACTCTGCCCATCCCTTCGAAAATCCCAATAATTTTGCCAACCTATTGGAAACGGTGATCATGATGGTGATTCCCGCCGGTTTAATCATTACCTACGGCATCATGGCAGGCAACCCCAAACAAGGATGGTTGATTTTTTGGATGGTGTTTATTCTGTTTTTGATTCTGATTGCCATTGCCGCTGGGGGGGAATTCCAAGGTAATCCCCTAGTTAATCAGATCCTCGGGGAAACCCAACCCAATTTAGAGGGTAAAGAAGTGCGCTTTGGTTGGGCATTAACGGCCCTGTGGGCTGTGTCCACAACGGGAACCATGTGTGGGGCGGTCAACGGCATGCATGACTCCCTCATGCCCCCCGGTGGTTTTGTCACCCTATCGGACCTATTCCTACAAATTATTTGGGGAGGCCAGGGCACTGGCACGGCTTATTTGTTTGTGTTCCTCATCCTGACGGTTTTTCTCACTGGGTTGATGGTGGGACGGACACCGGAATTTTTAGGGCGCAAAATTGAGAAACGGGAAATTGTCCTCGCTAGCTTAATTCTTCTGATTCATCCCATTGCCATTTTAATTCCGACGGCCATTACCCTCGCCTTTCCCGACACCCTAGCGGGCATTAGCAATCCGGGCTTCCATGGCATTTCCCAGGTGGCCTACGAATATGCTTCCGCCGCTGCCAACAATGGTTCGGGCTTTGAAGGCTTAGCAGATAACACTCTTTGGTGGAATTTAAGCACCAGTTTCTCGTTAATTGCCGGACGCTATGTACCAATTGTTGCCCTAATTTTCTTGGCCGATGGCATGGCTCGCAAACAACCCGTTCCGGAAACCAGCGGCACCCTCCACACCGATACAACCCTATTCACTGGGATTACCGCCGGAGCCATCATCATCCTCGGTGCCCTGACCTTTTTACCCATTTTGGTGCTCGGCCCAGTGGCAGAAGCCTTCAATTTGGTTTAGCTCGGAGCAATATTAGCCGACGCTTGGTTTTTATCTTTTCCCTACTCTTAAATCCGATTTTTACCTAAGTTTATGGATTTCACTTCCACTGTGCGACAACCGGGGGGGCCACGACAACAGCGGCGACATACCCCAAAAGCCAATCTTTCCGATCTCTATCAACAGGCTTTCAAGGAAGCCTGGGTCAAGCTCAATCCCAAAATCATGATCAAAAATCCGGTCATGTTTATGGTTTGGGTAGGCACCTTGATCACCGGGGTTTTGACCCTCAATCCCAACCTATTTGGGGCGACTGGCACCTCAGCCATGTTTAACGGTTTGGTGACGGTTATTTTGTTATTTACAGTCTTGTTTGCCAACTTTGCCGAAGCGGTGGCTGAGGGTAGGGGAAAGGCCCAGGCCGATGCCCTGCGGTCAACCCAAACTAAGACCTATGCCCAGCGAATTTTAGCTGATGGTTCCCTAGAAATGGTCAGCTCCACCCATCTAAGGAGAGGCGATCGCCTTAAAGTGACCGCTGGCGATATTATCCCGGCCGATGGGGAAGTGTTGGAGGGGGTGGCCTCGGTGGACGAATCCGCCATTACGGGGGAATCGGCCCCAGTGCTCAAGGAACCAGATTCCGATGTGGCCAGTTCCGTGACAGGGGGCACCCGCATCATTTCCGATGAACTGATCATCCGGGTGACCGCGGATCCCGGTAAGGGCTTTATTGACCGCATGATTGCCCTGGTGGAAGGGGCAGAACGCAGTAAAACCCCCAATGAAATTGCCCTAACGGTATTGTTGGCGGTGTTGACCTTGGTGTTCTTAATTGTGGTGGCAACTCTGCCTCCCCCGGCTGATTACATCGATAGCCCGGTGAGCATTACCCTACTTATTGCCCTCTTGGTGGCGTTGATTCCCACCACCATTGGCGGTTTACTGAGTGCCATTGGCATTGCTGGCATGGACCGGGTAGCCCAGTTTAATGTGGTGGCCACTTCCGGGCGGGCCGTGGAAGCCTGCGGCGACATCAACACCTTGGTGCTAGATAAAACGGGCACTATCACCCTGGGAAACCGTTTAGCGGAAGCTTTTTTGCCGGTGAATGGTCATTCTGTGGAAGAAGTGGCGGCGATCGCCTTGGGGGCGAGTATTTTTGACACCACCCCGGAAGGAAAATCCATTGTGCGCCTGGCGGAGAAAATGGGAGCCAATTTGGACTTTGATCCCCAGGAGGCGGAGGGGGTGGAATTTTCTGCCCGGACTCGCATGAGCGGTACCAATTTACCCGATGGTAGTGAGATACGGAAAGGGGCGGTGGATGCAATTCGAGGTTTTGTCCGGTCAAGGGGAGGCCAGTCCCCCACGGATCTTGATGAAGCCTACCGCCGGATTTCCCACCTAGGGGGCACTCCGTTGGCGGTTTGTCGCAATGATGATATTTACGGCGTAATTTACCTCAAGGACATTATCAAACCAGGCATTCAAGAACGATTTAATCAACTGCGGCGCATGGGAGTCCGCACCGCGATGCTCACGGGGGATAATCGCATTACTGCTGCGGTAATTGCTAAAGAAGCGGGGGTTGATGACTTCATTGCCGAAGCCACTCCAGAAGACAAAATCCAGGTTATTCAACAGGAACAGGCCGCTGGTAAATTGGTGGCCATGACTGGAGACGGTACTAACGACGCTCCGGCCCTCGCCCAGGCCAATGTGGGTCTAGCAATGAATTCTGGCACCCAAGCGGCCAAGGAAGCAGCCAATATGGTGGACCTCGATTCTGACCCCACCAAACTGATCGTCCTGGTCACCATTGGTAAACAACTTCTAATCACCAGGGGGGCTTTGACCACCTTTTCCCTGGCCAACGACATTGCTAAATATTTCGCCATCATCCCTGCCATGTTTGCCGGTATTGGCATTGGTGCCCTCAACATCATGGATCTGAGCAGTCCCCAATCCGCTGTACTCTCGGCCCTGATTTACAACGCTCTGATTATCCCCGCCCTTATTCCCCTGGCCCTACGGGGGGTAAAGTTTCGTCCTTTAAGTGCAGATCAACTACTTCAGCGCAACATTTTAGTTTATGGGTTGGGGGGCATCATTGTGCCCTTTGTGGCTATCAAGCTCATAGATCTTGGTATTTCTTTGCTTTGATGTCTGCTAACTGCAATGGTTTGGCATTGTTTCCTTTACTCCGGCGTTTTTTCCCTATTTTTTTCTTTGTCCTAACTCCGATGTTCCCTAAAATCTCCATCATTGGTCGCACCATCCTGTTGGCGACTTTATCTAATTTGGCGATCGCCCCTGCCATCCATGCCGCCGAGAACGGTGCCATTGACCGGGGTACTGCCTACGCCCTTGGTCTACTACTGATTATTGTGTTGGGATTGGCTGTTTACCTGGCCATGGTGATTATTGAGCCCGAACGTTTTTAAAGTGACTTTACCAAACGGGCCTTCTTAATTGTTCTTCCCCGTTGCCTGCGTTTATTTTCCCTAAAACTTTGCCATGATTCGTAATTTTGTGATTAGTTTACGCAGTACCGCCCTGCTTTGGATTTTAACTGCCCTCATTTATCCGGCGATTGTATTAGTGATTGGTCAACTGGTTTTTCCCTACCAGGCCAATGGCAGCCTCATCACCAATCCCCAGGGGCAAGTCGTGGGTTCTGCCCTAATTGGACAAACCTTCACCGAAGAGGGTTATTTCTGGAGTCGCCCCAGTGCCATTAACTACAGTGAAGGGGCAGACGCTTCCCCCACCGGCATTTCCGGCGCGAGCAACCTAGCTCCCGGTAATCCTGACCTTTTGTCCCGCATTGAAGCGGAGGCCCAACGCTTAGAGGATAATGCAGTGCAACCCACCGCCGATTTGCTGTACACATCTGGTTCCGGGCTTGATCCCCACATTAGCCCAGCGGCGGCCCAAGCCCAGATCGAGCGAGTGGCCAAGGCCAGGTCTATACTTCCCCAGGAATTACAAACCTTGATAGCTAAGCACACTGAGGGTCGCTTCCTCGGCATTTTTGGTGAGCCTGGGGTCAATGTCCTCACCCTCAACCTGGCCCTTGATAACCGTTAAACCCTTGCCTCTGATGTTTCAAGCCAAAATTCTAGTGGTTTACCACGATGAGGGCCTACGGGTCATAGTTAGTCAGAGCTTAGATTCAGCTATTTATAGGGTAAGTCAGGTTATGGATCTATCCACCGCTCTTCGGTTACTAAATCAAAGGCATTTCGATAACCGATCAAGGCAGGCCTCTCCGCTTTCTTAAAATTCACTCTGCCCCATCACTATGATCCATGTCGGTCAATCCAGTTCCTTATCCCTAACGGCGTCTCCCCTTCCCCGGCGGGGTAAGCACAAAATTTTCATTGGCATGGCCCCAGGGGTTGGCAAAACCTACCGCATGCTAGAAGAGGGACAACAGCTTAAACAGGAAGGGTTTGATGTGGTCATTGGGCTACTGGAAACCCACAGCCGGGAGGAAACGGCCCAAAAAGCCATTGGTCTGGAGCAGGTCCCCCTCAAGACAATGACTTGGCAAGGGCGATCGTTGCTGGAAATGGATACCGGAGCCATTCTGGCCCGATCGCCGCAGTTGGCGTTGGTGGACGAGTTGGCCCATACCAATATTCCTGGTTCGGATCGGGAAAAACGTTATCAGGATGTGGAGCTAATTCTAGGGGCCGGCATTGACGTGTATTCCACCCTTAATATTCAACATCTGGAAAGCTTGAATGACCTGGTGCATAAAATTTCCGGGGTAGTGGTGCGGGAACGGGTGCCCGATCGCCTTTTGGATGATGCCGATGAGGTGATTGTGATTGACATTACCCCGGAAACCCTGCAAGAGCGTTTACAGGAGGGGAAAATTTATGCCCCGGACAAAATTAACCAAGCCTTGCAAAACTTTTTTAAGCGTCAAAATTTGGTAGCCCTGAGGGAACTGGCTTTGCGGGAAGTGGCCAACAATATTGAAGAGAATAGTCGCCATGATCAGCAGACTAACCACTGTGCCATCCACGAACGGGTTTTGGTGTGTATTTCGACCTATCCCAATTCCATTCAATTATTGCGACGGGGGGGACGCATTGCCAGCCAGATGAATGGTCGCCTATTCGTCCTGTTTGTGGCTCCCACCAATCAGTTTCTCTCCAAGCTGGAGGCCCTCCATGTGGAAACCTGCCAACACCTGACCCAGGAGTTTGAAGGGGAATTCATTCGTCAGGAATCGGACGATGTGGTGGGGGCCATTGCCCAGGTGGCCGTAAATTATCGCATTACCCAAATTGTCTTGGGGGAAAGTCGGCGATCGCGGTGGCATTTACTAGTGAAAGGTTCCATTGTCCAAAAGCTAATGCGCTGTTTACCCAGCGTTGATCTGCACATTATTGCCAATGGTTGAATTGCTGGCTAGCATCCCTCGCATTTTCCCCTTCGTATAATTTGGAACTTACGGCTAGCAAGGGCTAAAACCGTTTTTGAAATTCCACTATGCCCCGGCTGTCGTCTTGGAAATTGCTGGAACCCCGGATCACCGTGCTGTCGTTAACCCGGTATTCCAAGCCCCACTGGGGTAGGCGATCGGAGTTGATGATTTTTTGCACCGAAACTCCCAATTGGGGAGTGATGTCAATGCCAGCCTCCGCCGCTACTCCGATTTGATTGCCCTGGAGGCGATCGCCTTCGTTCATTAAGGGGGTGGAAAAAATGCGAAATTCACTGAGCCCCAAGGCCTCACCAATGCGCCCCTGGACGGGCCCCAACACTGCCGATCCAGCCAAATTAGCTAGCCCCACCGTAGTTTGGGTACTGTCCTGGCCCAGGGTACTGAGCACACCGCCCCCCAGCAGGGTAATGATTTCCTGGGGCGATCGCCGGGGTGTACTGGTTAACTGGATATTTTGGTTAATTTCACTGGCGTAGCCATTGATGTGGGCTTGGATGCGCACTGTTTGCAGGCTGTCCTGGGTGGCACTGAAGGGTTCTGGCACCTCCGAAGAAAGGGGACTGTGGTTGGTGATGTTGCGGCTTGTTTCACTGACGGAACTGAGCAAATATAAATCTAGATAGGGGTCTAGACCCCGCTGGGGCAGAAAATAAACGCTGTTATTTTGGTTATTATCCAACCTTAATTGGCTCGCAAACAAATTTACCTGGCCCCCTTTGAGTTTAATTTCCCCCTCAGGACGCAAATTTTGCGGTGTACCATTCAGCATCACTTGGCCACTGGCGGCAAAATCGAGAAAGGGTAAATTTTGCACCCGGACATTTTCCGCCAACACGAGGCTTAAATTGTTGAACCTCAAACCTTGATGGGAAGGAGCACCAGAACCCAGAGCAGGCAGAGTTTGTCCCACGGAAATATTGCCATTGCCCAGAGCCAACTGACCTCCCACCTGGGGGGCGATCGCCGTGCCGGTAATTTGCACCAACCCCCCCAGGGCTCCTTGGTACAGACTGGGCACATCCACCGCCAAATTATTCAGGCTCAGTTGTAAACCTTGGTCCAGATTGGGTAAGGGATTTTGTAGGGGTAGACTGCCCACCATGGCTAAACTGCCGCCACTGATTTGCCCGGTTAAATTGGTCACCTGGAGCGTATTCAAGTCCGCCACAATGTTGGCATTGACCTGGGTTAGGGGCTTATCTGGTAACATCTGAGCGGCGATCGCCCCATTTTGGATGGTAATTTCCCCCAACCCTTGGAGTTGGTACAGGGCTTGGTTATAGGGATCAAGGCGGCCCAACAAAGCTAAATCCACTTCCCCCTGACCGCCTAGCCAACTTAATTGCCCATGGCTGAATAGGTTAATCAACTTCAGACTGTCATTTTTTAACTTTAATGCCAGGGAAAAATGATTACTGTTGGGAGCTTGACTGGCAAAGGGAAAGACATAGGGAACACTGCCCTGTAGTTGCAGCGGTTCCGTGAGGGAATTAACCAGACTTTGTAATTGAAAATCTAAACGACCGGCTTGGTAACTAAAATCTCCCTCGGTTTTTTCCAGGGCCAAGGGGCCAAAACGATTATCTTTAATCTGCACTTTGCCCTGAAATTGGGGGTTCTGCCGGCTACCCTGGAGGCGAAAATCAGCAAATACATCCCCTGCCGGAGCGAGGTGGGCAGGGAGATGCAAAATTTTGGCCAAGGGGCCAAGGGGTAGTTGATGGAGTTGAATTTGCCCCTGTTGCCCCTCCGGCCCCAGTGACCCAGTGACCCGCAAAAATCGATCGCCAGTGCGCAATTCCAGGGGAGCAAGGCTGAGGTTATCCCCCTGCCAACGCCCGGCCACTTGCAATTGCTCCAGGCCATGGTCGCCCCACCGCCAATGTTGACCCAACAAATTGAAGTTGGCCGCCAGGGGAGAGTCCCCCCGTTTCTCCACGGTGATTTTGCCCTGCAATTGTCCCTGCAGTTGGTCTAAATCTGGTAAAGAGTCCTGATTCGTCTCCGTTGACGTCAAGCTAGTTTCACTCAGGGCCAGTTGCTTAAATTGAGTCGCCAGGTCATCCAGGGCATTGCCCACACTAACCAACGGCGGCAAATTTTCTTGATCCAAATCTTGCCCCATGGCACCGTACAGATCCTTCGCTGTGCCGTAGGAGGGAGGCTGAAAACCCCGGCCAAAATCTTTCCAGGTGAACAGTTGCAGAGCCGTTAAAACATCTTCAATCCGGCTTTGACGGAAACTAATTTCCCCGCCCCACTGGGGTTGATCGCCTTGGAAGTTAGCTTGCCCCTGGATTAAAACCGTACTCTGGCCATGGCGCAAACGACCACTGTCCACCGTTAATTGCCCCTGGCCGTAGCTAAAATTACCAGCCAAATCCTGGGCACTAAAATTACCCCAACGGGGTTGCTGGATATTAACCCTAGTGGCGATCGCCGTTTTTTCGGCCAGGTCAAGCTGAAAATGCCCCGATAGTTGTCCTCCCCAAGGTTGACTCTGGAGTTTTGCCAAGGAATCCGTTAAGGAGTTGTCCCCATTAGACACAAGGGTTAGGGCTAAGG
Organism: Synechocystis sp. FACHB-383; assembly: GCF_014698605.1. Lineage (NCBI taxonomy): Bacteria > Bacillati > Cyanobacteriota > Cyanophyceae > Synechococcales > Merismopediaceae > Synechocystis > Synechocystis sp. FACHB-383. Next base: position 243,176 of record NZ_JACJTJ010000029.1, read on the forward strand.
GCAGACTATTTTGTAAAGCGTCCAGAGGTAAGGAACGGGCCGTTAAAGACCACTGGTTAGCCTGTTTTTGTTTTTGCCCTGATAGTTGCCATGGGCCCCGCTCCCATAACACCGCTGTGGGTTGTTGTGTGGGGTCTAAACTGAGGCGAATTTGTTCCCCTTCCCCATGGAGAGCCAATTGTACGCCTTGCAGATCTTTTTTCACCTCACCGCTTAAAAGGGACGCAAACTTAAACTCCCCTAACTGCAAACGGTGCACCGCCAATTCTCCTTGCCATTGGGGTTGGGGGCCAGAGCCAGTCACCTGCCCCTTAAAATCTAAATTCCCCGACCATGGAGCCCCTGGGGGATTGGCAATGATCTTAGCTAGGGGTAACCCTGCGGCTTCTACCTGGAGGTCCATGGCTTTTATTCCCGCTTGGAAATTAAAACCAGGTTTAACTCCAGCAATGGCAATTTGGACATTTCCCTGGGCTTGCAAACCCTTGCTACGGAGTTGGCTCAATTTAAGCTGGGAACCCTGCCAGTCAAAGGCCACAGTGACGGGGTCCGATAATAATTGCCACCCTTGGGAGCTAGTCAAATTTCCTTTTAAGTTTTTTAACTGAGCTGTTTCCCCAGTCCATTCCCCCGTTAGGTTTAATCGCCCCGCTACCTGTCCCGGTTGACTAATGCGTAAAGCCTGCCAATCTATGCTCTCCGTGCTCAGTTGGGCGGTGAAGTTTTCCTCCCCCAAAGTAAATTGTTGAATGTCCACCGTTCCCTTGGGAGAGCGCCATTGCCCCGAACCGGACAAATTCCATTGGTGCATGGGTTGGTCAAGGTGCCCTTTACCAGTCCAGTTGCCAGCTAAAGTTCCTGACCAGGATTGATCCATACCGGGCAAGGTTGCCAAGGCAATATTTTTCGCCGCAAACACCCCTTGCCATTGTTTCCCCTGGAGTTGAAATTGGTCGATCGCCACTGCACCCTGGGGTAAAGTCACTTGCCCTTGGCCCTGTAATTGCAACGGCGACTGATATTGTTGATTTCCCTGGGCCCACACCTGGGCCTGGAGTTTACCCTGCTTCAAACTGTCTGGGATTGATGCTGTGTCTAAATTCCCTAGGGATAAATTTTGCAGTTGAAAATGGCCTTGCCATTGGCCCCCTTGGTAAACAAAATCTTCGGTTTTAACTAATCCCCCCGCTAGGGCAAAATTGCCTTGGGCCTGGGCTTGCCAAGTACGGGGTTCGGATAATTTTCCCGTGATTTGAGCTTGCCCTGATAGGGGTAACACTGGGGGCAATGGGGCGATTAAATCCCCCTCCAACCAGGGTTGCACATCAACATTTTCAGCCTGAACTTGCAGTTGGAACGGTTGCCAATCTAATTTATTACCCTTCCTCTGGGCTTGAATTTGCCCTGAGCCGCTCAAGTTGCCGCCGCTGCGGGGTAGGGCCTGAAAATTTTTCACCACCACCCGATCGCCTTCTAGGTTGAGGTGAGCTTGGAGATCCTGTAGGGCGAGGTTTTCGATCTGGAGGGGATTTTTGCCTGCTTTTTGCAGGTCAACCCTAATCTGGGGATTTTCCAATGGCCCTTGGATGGCCACAGTGGAACTTAATTGACCGCTAATGGGGACAGTGGCGGGGGGAAAATGTAGCCCCTGGAAAATTTTGTTGACGGCCAACGGCGCTGTGGCGATCGCCAGGTTGAAGCCATCTTGCCAATCAATGTAACCGCGGCTATGGGCCTTAATTTCCCCCAATTGTCCTTGCACTTGCCCCAGTTGAATTTTGCGACCCTGTAAAATGAGGGGGCCATTAATGGCGGTGAGGGGGCGGGCTAGTTGGGGCAGTTTCAAACTAGCTTGGTGTAAATCCACTTCCCCATCGAGGGAAACTAGTTGTTGATCCTCAACGGCGATCGCCAGTTCACTGTCCAGACTACCCCCTTGGAAATCCAGAGGCAGGGGCAAAATTTCCTTGAGGGGAGTGAGGGGTAAATGGTGACTTTTGACTAGGAGTTGCCAGCTTTCCTGGGCTGGGTCAATACTGCCTTCCACCAGTAGACGACTGCGGCGCTCCACCAGGGGCAATAGTTGGCCTTGGAGGCGAAAATGGAAAATATCTTGGCTCGATTCTTGCCAAAATTGGCCATCGTTTAGCCGCAATTGAATGGGTTGATTGAGCGCTTGGCGATCGTTGCGACTAACCACAGTGCCCCGACCCCGGCGGACAATTAATTTTTCCAATTGAAAGGGAAAATCATCGGCCACTTGCCCCACGGCAGTGTGCCACCACTGGCCCGATCGCCCTTGTTCAACATAGGCTTGGGGTTCTACTGCGGTGATAGTCAGCCCGAGATGTTCATCTTGGAGATATTGCCAGGGGTTATAGCTAATTTTTAGACCTCGGAGTTGCACCCAGTTGGGGTCGCTAGGGGTGGCCGGAATGCTAGTGGCACCAAATTCTAGATGGGTGAGGGAAACACTGGTCAATGGCCCCAATTCCACCGGGCGATTTAAAAAATGTTCCACCGCTTGCCCCACCAAGGGGGAGACGTTTCGCTGTACCCAATAATGGCCGTAGGTTGCGGCCCCGGCGATCGCCACCACTACACCACTGCCGAAGCCCACCACCATTGGGCAGGAAAAAAACGCCCTGGAATGCTTAGCCAACCGGGGCAACCCCAAGGGGGACTCAGACTTTTGGCGATCGGTGACCATAATTTCAGGTGCTATTTAATCCCCACAACCACCCTGCTAGGCTAACACTAGCCAACGAAATCCCGAGCAAACTAGATTAATCCCAGCACCACCACTACCCCAGGGAGACGGAATAGAACCTTGCTCTGGTTCCCCTGGCCCTAGGCTTTCCGCTGTTGAAATTGGCCGGAGAGAATTAACCAAGCCGGTGGATCAATCAATCTTTTTAGGCATAAACGGCCCAGGGGCTAAATTTGCAAAATTCCCTCGGGCATCACCGTCAACAATTCCCGCCGCTGCAGACCTTCTTGGTGACAGATGGCGTTGGCCGATAATAATCCACTGCTGATGGCCCGCTCCATCAAGCCGCAGGGAAAGGGCATTTTCACCCAATCCCCAGCGAACAAAAGATTGGCCACCGCAGTTTCTGTCTCCGGGCGATCGCCGTAGCTGTTGGGAGGAAACCCGGAAAAATTCTTTTGGTTGACCAATTCTCGATGTAGCAGGTTGGCAGTGGCTAGGGAGGGGACAATTTCGTACAATTCCTGCTCAAAGGTGGTTAACAAATCCCCTTGGGTAGGAAACTCTCTCTCTTTGTAGCAATAGGCGTGTAACTCCACCACACTGCCCCCGGTACGTTCCGCCCAGGCAATAAATTGATTTTGGATGCGGTGATAGAGGGTAATGCTATCGGTCAAACGATAACCGGACAGGGAGGCAAAATTACTGTGGGCCCATTCAAAATCTTGGTCAAACCAAAACCGGGCCACCGCAAAGGGATCCGCCACGGCTAATTGTTTTACTTGTTGTACCAATTGGGGACTAACATCTCCCTCCAGGCGATCGGCCAGGTTTTTCATGCCCACCACGTCCGCCGCCAGCACATAATAATCTGCCTTGAGGGTTTGCTCCGCTGGTTTACCCTTGCTGCGGGAAACTAACTGTACTTCCTTGGCACTGCTCCCCGGTTTAACGGCAAACTTGGCCAAGTTACGTTTGGCCGGCCCCTGGATCACTTGACCATCGGCATCATACACAGCGCCATGGCAAGGACAAATAAATTGGCCGTTTTCCTGTTTGGCAACGGTACAACCCTGGTGACTACAGGTGAGGGACAAAGCTTCTTTTCCTTCTGGCTTAGCCCAATAAACCCGATCGCCAGCGCCGTAGTAAACATCCTCCCCCGGGCTTGCCTGGGAGAGCAACTCATTGCGAGGCACAGTAAAGGGCACATCGCTGACGGGATCATCCCCCTGCACATACTGGAGGGATTGGATTAAACCTTGATCACAGTTAATCGCACTAACGGTGGCTTCGGTGATAATTTCTCCTCCATGGGCTTTGATGGACTCCACCATGGGCATGACCAAACTGGTCACCATATCGTCCTTGGTGCCGTTGAAAGCTAGGCCTTCAGGATTGCCGAAAAAGTAAAAGTGGAAAAACTGCATCAATTCCCCCGCACTCAACACATCGGGGGCATTCAAGCTAGATTTGGCAAAGGGCAGAAAGTAAAGATCGTACAAACCCTGGGGAAATCCCTTTGCCACCCAATCACTGACGGTGATGCCATCCAGTTGGTCATAGCTTTTAGGAATTTGGAATCCCGTAATGGCCCGAAACACCTGCCAATGGGAGGGTTTGGTTAAATTAATGCCCCAGCGCAACCGATTGGGGGAAGAAATGGTCAGGTCAACAATGTTCCAGGGAAAGGCGGAATGGCTCGGACGAAATACCTCCGGCTCGTAGCCTTCCTTAAACACCAAAGAGTAGAAATCCAGGGAACGGAAATTATCGGCGATCGCCAACTCATTAACAATGCCTTTGAGGTTGTAATACTGGGGAAAAAAGCCGTGGAAACCGTGTTCCATCTGAAAGGTTTCTTCCCCCACCTGGATGGGCCAGCCCGCCACCTTACCGCCCAAATTGGGTGATTTCTCCAACAGGGTAACCTTAAAGCCCCGCTTGCTCAGTTCATAGGCTGAAGCTAAACCAGCCAAACCGGCCCCCACCACCACCACGGACTTGGGTTGGGATAAATATTGCGGTAAATCTAGGCGATCGCTATGGTATCGAGCGGGTTGGGGCTTAGCTAAGCGGGAATAACCAATGGCCCCTCCCAGGGTACCCACCCCCAAAAGTTTTAGCGCAGTGCGACGGGAAACAGCTATGGAATTAGGATTGGGGGGTAATTCAGTCATGCAAAAGGCAGACGCTAAAAGTTACAGCTAGCGGAGCGGTAAATAGTTCAGCCCTGATTCTAATCGCTCTGCCCCCAAACTTTCTACCCAAAACTTAATTTGAATTCAGTCTTCGTCCTGGGGATTTTGATGGTCTTCAGCAGAATCGGGGTCCAGTTCCCAACGACGTTGATCCCTAGCCCCAAAGTTTCTTACCGTGGCTACGGGCCGACCGTCCACACTGGCAATGCCCATGGATTGCAGTAATCCTTCCGTCACATTCTGATCGGGGGTAGGATTGTCGCCGCCCACGGCTTCTTCCCCCACCACTTCTGCTTGATACCAGTTGTCATCGGGATCACCGCCGCTGAGGTTGCCATTGTCTAGGTGGGGCATTCTCATCAGTCTGACCACATGACCAAAACCCGTATCCCGGTCAATTAAGCCATCAAAAAAAATGTCATCTTCATCTGATCCCGTCAGGTCTGCGAGCAAAAGTTGCTCAGAGCTATTCTGTTCAGAATCGAGATAATCGTCGCTACAATTGGCAAAATATTGATTGATATCCATTTTTATACCCCCTCTATTGCTAGAGATTTTTCTAAAAGATTAGGTTTTTAATCTATTATTATCGTAAATAAAAATGGAGATCATCGCAGTTTTCACAACAAACTCTTAACATTTGTCCCCTGCAAGAGTTACAATTTTTGCAGAAATTCTTAACAGTTACCATGGCCAATTCCCTGTCCGATGAGCAGTACAAAATTAAGATGCAAAAGCGCAAAGCTTTACAGGATGAGCGCATTGCGGCGGCCAAGGCAGAGAAGGGTCTGGTAATTGTTCACACTGGCAACGGCAAGGGCAAAACCACCGCTGCCCTGGGGATGGTGTTGCGGTCCCTGGGTCATGGTTATCAGGTGGCCATTATTCAGTTCATCAAAGGGGCTTGGGAACCGGCCGAAAAGGCGGCCTTTGCTCCTTGGCAAGACCAATTAACTTTTTTGGCCCTGGGGGAAGGTTTTACGTGGGAAACCCAAGACCGGCAGCGGGACCAGGCGATCGCCCATGCAGCGTGGCAAAAAGCGCTGGAGTATATCCGCAATCCTGATTACCAGCTAGTCCTACTGGATGAGGTAAATGTGGCGTTAAAACTGGGCTATCTGGACGTGGAAACTGTACTAGCGGGACTAGAAGAAAAACCGGAATCTCATCACGTTATTTTGACGGGCCGGGGAGCACCCCAGCCATTGATCGACCGGGCCGATTTAGTCACAGAAATGACCCTGGTCAAGCACCCTTTCCGGGAGCAAAATGTTAAGGCTCAACCAGGCATTGAGTTTTAGTCCCCCTACGGGAAGGATATGCCCTAAACCCTTGGCAAGGCTTGTGGGAAAAGGGTTTGGCTATAAGATCGGTATAATTACAATTAGCTCAATTCCTCGGTGGAACGACTGAGCATGGTTTCTTCCACATGTTTTTCCTGTTGTCGTTCTTCGGCTAACAATTCCCTGGCTTTCTCGTCCAGGTCTTCCGCTACGGTCAATTCTGTTTCTGCCGCCCGAGCCGCCATGTTTTCCTGCAATTGACTTTCGTTCTGACGATCCTTGGCCAGCAGTTCCCTGGCTTTATCTTGGGTACTCATGGTTTTATTTCCGGTGAAAAGGAGTTTGCTTTAGTTAACTGGTAACTTCTTATACTTTATCGAAAAACTGGGGAAGGCCGGGCAAGCAATCAGTCAAAACGACTCAATTTTTTAACACTACCCGGGCCACTTCCACCCCAGGATAGTAACGGCTGAGAATTTGCTGATAGTTGTAACCCTGACGAGCTAAGTCGTAGGCCCCATACTGACTCATGCCTTTACCTTTATGCACCCGGGCCACAATTTCATCCGTGGATGCGTAGAGGGATTCCACCACTCCCCCGTTATGGCTCAACACCTGCCCGAGGGTGGAAGTAACGGCATTATGGGAAGGGCCTTGTTCACTACCGATGCCTTTGTACACTTGCCACCGTTGGGTGTCCCCTAGGTCAAACCACTGGCTGGCGGGCCGCACCATATGGACTAAGGCATAGGAACGGGCGGCGATCGCCTGGGCTTTGAGGGCTTCGGTGGGGGCAGTGGAGTGCATTTCGCTACCGACCACACTGGTTAGATAATGCTCCAAATTGACATAGTTAACCGCTAAGACCTTATCCCCCCTGGGCACCAACAGCACCCTTCCTCGGTACCAACGATCGCCTACGGCCAAATAGCCATTGGCGTCAGCGGTAAACCAGACTACGCCGGGAACCGAACGACCGTTGATCAGCAGACTATTGCCCTGGGCAGTGACGTTAAGACTTTGGCCCGCATTGAGGCTCATCAGCCCTTGCCCTTGACGATTCTGTAGATATCCTTGGCTAGAAACGGCGATCGCCACGCTTGGCACATCCCTCTGAATGCCGACTCGGATTTCCAGCGGTGGGGGAGTGTAGTCCACCGGGGCGGCCATGGGGGGAGCAGCAGCCGCAGTTTGGGGTGTAGCGGCGGTAGGACGGGCCGACGGGGATGGAGCACTATTTTGAACGGAGGAATTATTGCTGTTACCGGACTGCACAGTGGCATTGGGGGCATTATCTGTTACCCCAGCAGTTGTCCCTGGAGAGCTTTTCGCCAAGTTTGCCGCCGTGATGGGACGGGGACTTTTCAAGCCCGAAGCGGAATCCTGGGGAGGGGCAGGAATTTGACTCAGGGGTGGTAACGTCTTAATTAGTTCTTCGCCGGCCATGTCGGCCCTTACTTCGGTGCCATTATCTGTTTTGGCATTGGGTCCCTCTCCATAGCCACTCCAGGCCAATAACAGGGGAATACTGCCAACAGAAGCGAGGGGAATCAGCATCAACCCCCATTTACGGGAAACCCGCCAACGGCCGGCGATCGCCTGAAAAGAAAAACTTTTAGAAGACTTAAGAAATTTGAATAAAGGGAAGGGAAAGGCAGTTATTTTTTTCATGCCACCGGAAAAATTTTTCAAACCACACCCCGCTCCAGCACATTGGAAGCAAAACAACAAAACTTTGAATATTGTAGGCCGGTTTCCCCCAAACGGCCGCCGGGGATCAATCCGCTAGTAATGCCTTGCCTCCCCAAGGGCCATGCCATATCATTTGCTAAAGAGATCTTCTCGTTCAACCACACCACATCCCTGCCGATCGCAGTTTACCGGGTATGACCAAGATTGAAACCAGAACCGAACCAATGGTGCTCAACATGGGGCCCCATCACCCATCTATGCACGGGGTGTTACGCCTGATTGTGACCCTAGATGGGGAAGACGTGGTGGACTGTGAACCAGTGATTGGTTATTTGCACCGAGGCATGGAAAAAATTGCTGAAAGTCGTACCAATATTATGTACGTTCCCTACGTTAGCCGTTGGGACTACGCCGCCGGTATGTTCAACGAAGCCATCACTGTCAATGCACCGGAAAAACTAGCCGATATTGAAGTGCCCAAGCGGGCCCAGTATATCCGGGTGATCATGCTGGAACTGAACCGCATCGCCAACCATTTACTCTGGCTTGGCCCCTTTATGGCGGATGTGGGCGCCCAAACTCCCTTCTTTTATATTTTCCGGGAACGGGAAATGATTTATGACCTGTGGGAAGCTGCTTCTGGTATGCGGTTAATCAACAATAATTATTTCCGCGTTGGTGGGGTTGCAGTGGATCTGCCCTACGGTTGGAATGACAAATGCGAGGACTTTTGTGACTACTTTTTGCCCAAGGTTGACGAGTACGAAAAATTAATTACCAACAACCCCATTTTCCGTCGTCGGGTAGAAGGGGTGGGCACTGTGACCAGGGAAGAGGCCATTAACTGGGGCTTATCCGGCCCCATGCTCCGCGGTTCTGGGGTGAAATGGGATCTGCGCAAGGTGGACCATTACGAGTGCTACGACGAGCTTGATTGGGAAGTGCAGTACGAAACCGCTGGGGATTGTTTTGCCCGTTACTTGGTGCGTATCCGGGAAATGCGGGAATCAGTCAAAATCATTCGTCAGGCCCTCAAAGCCATGCCCGGTGGCCCCTACGAAAATCTGGAAGCCAAGCGACTCCAGGAAGGCAAAAAGTCGGAGTGGAATGATTTCCAATACCAGTACATTGCCAAAAAAGTTGCCCCCACCTTTAAAATCCCCGCTGGCGAACATTACGTGCGCTTGGAGAGCGGCAAAGGAGAGTTGGGCATCTTTATCCAAGGTAATGACGATGTGTTCCCCTGGCGTTGGAAAATCCGTTCTGCGGACTTTAACAACCTGCAAATTCTGCCCCACATCCTTAAGGGGGTAAAGGTGGCGGACATTATGGCAATCCTCGGTAGCATCGACATTATCATGGGATCGGTGGACCGCTAGGTGGGGTTGCCCAGTTCTAATTAAGTTTTTCTCCCTTTTTCCATGGCTAATAAGGTCGTTAAAGCGAAGCATCGCTCTAAATCTAATTTTGGTGATTTTGTCTTCAGTCCCCTAGCCCTATTCCTAGCGGTGGTGGCTTGTATGGGGGGCACGGCCCTTATTAGCTATAAATTGGGGGATGCGGCTCTGGAGGGGGTTGTGCAACCGCCCAGTAACCCCATGGAGCAGTTTGTGATCCCGCCCACGGAAGAGGAAAAGGCCAAAGATGAGTCAGATTCCGGTGCGAAGTTCAAGCCAGTGAATATTCAACAGGTGGCGAAGGAAACTAGGGGATATATCAAAAAACAACAGAAAATGCCTAAGGGGGAAGCTAACTCCACTAATGCTGACCAGGCGGAGACGGATACGGAAAAAAAGTCTTAGATGCTGATGCGCCCAATCCCCCAGTTAGCGGCGAAAATCAAGGGGTATTGATGCGGGTAGAAAATGTTGTCCACGATCGCCGTCGCCTCAAGTTGGCAGTAAGTTTGCAGAATAATGGCCCGGAAGAAGTGGAGTTTCTGTACAGTTTTTTGGAAGTCAGGGACCAGGATAATAATCTGTTGAGCTCCTTTGCCGATTCTTTGCCCCCCACTTTACCCGGCGATCGCCAGGTGTATAACGGCACCATTGAATTATTTGGGCCGTTGCCGGATTCGGTGCGTAGTGTGTCAATCCGTTTAGCCAGCTATCCCGATGAAAAGGTTAAATTGCAGATTGATGCTATTCCTATTCCCTAGCTAGCTAGATTCCACTGAAATTCCAATCAATTTATGCGATCGCCTCTGTTGGCTCCGTCCGAAAAACGTCAAGTGTTACCCCGATTTACCCCCCCTTGGTATTTATCGTCGGGCTTGGCCATGACTATCTACACAGCCTTTGTGGCCAATCAGCGTTGCTTAAACTCAGCCCAGGCCGGGGAACCTGAATATATTGCCCAAGTAATGACCGGCTCCCGGGCCGTGCCCCTACAAACATGGCGATCGCCCATTCCTCCCCAAGCCCAGGGGACCTTAATTGCCACCTATGGCATCACCGGATCCCTGGAAGATCAGGGCTTTTTGCGACAATGGGGACGCTGGGCCCATGAACGGAACTATGGCGTAATTTTATTTGACTGGCGGGCCCACGGTAAATCGGCGGAACTCTCCCCTACCCTCACCTCCGATGGCTTGTATGAAGGGGAGGATTTTGTCTATTTAGCGGCCCAAGCTAAGGCTTTGGGTTATCCTGGCCCCTTTTGGTTTGGGGGTTATTCCCTGGGGGGTCAGCTTGCCCTGTGGGGAGTGTATAAGGGGCAAACCCTGACGGATTGGGCTAACAATGACGCAATTTTAGCTAACCTTTCGCCCACGGACATTGGGGGAGCTATGGCTGTTTGCCCTAGCCTTGATTCCCAGCGCTCCCTCAATTATTTAACTAGCCATCCTGTGGGACGGTATTTGGAAAAGGCGATCGCCAACAAGCTTAAGGAATTGGCCTGGCAGTTACATCGCCACCATCCAGGGGAGTTTGATCCCCAAGCTATTGAACGGGCCAATACCATTTGGGGTTTTGACCACAATTTGGTAATCGATCGCCTGGGATTTGCTTCGGTGGCAGATTATTACGAAGCCAGTAGTGCCCTACCCCTATTAAGCAAAATTGTTAAACCAACCCTATTGCTCTACGCCGCCGATGATCCCATGTTCCATCCCGCCATAGCAGAGGAATTGGCCAGCTTGCAAAGCCAACTTACCGGTGTGGATTTACAGTTAACCCCCAAGGGCGGCCATGTGGGCTACATTGCCAATGCCCGTTGTCAAAGGAAAAACAATGACCCCGACGAAAATTGGGCCATCCACCGCACCCTAGATTGGTTGGATCATCAAAACTCCCCCCCTTCATAAAACTCCCCCCCTTATTAAGGGGGGCTAGGGGGGATTAATCACCATGTCAATAAGGGGAAGCTAGGAGAAGTTAGAGCGGATTAATCAACTTCCCACTCTTTCCAACAAATATTGCCAAATCTGGTGGGCCATGGCCAATTTCGTACAAGGGGCGATCGCCGTTTGGGAACCGTTCCTGTCAATAATTACCGCCTGATTACTGTCACTGCCAAAACCCGCCTGGGGTTGGTCAATGGGATTGGCGACAATTACATCCAGATTTTTTCTCTGTAACTTTTCCTGGGCTGGGGTAATAATATCTCCCGTTTGGGCCGCAAAACCCACTAGCAATTGATGGGGCTGTTTTTGTTTGCCAACCTGGGCAATTAAATCCGGCACTGGGGCCAACGGTAAGCTAGCGGGTAAATCCTGTTTCGCCATTTTGCCCATTACTATTTGGGCGGGTTTAACGTCGGCTACGGCGGCGGCCATCACAATCCAATCCGCCAGGGGAGCTTGGGCCATCAGAGCTTGTTGCATTTGCTCTGCATTAACTACTGCCACACTGGTTACTCCCATGGGTATGGACAAATCCCCTAGGGGACCATGGATGAGAGTCACCGTTGCCCCCCGATCGCCGGCGGATTGAGCCAGAGCTAAACCCATTTTGCCTGTGGACGGATTACCGATAAAACGCACCGCATCAAGGTATTCCTGGGTGCCCCCGGCGGTGATAAGAATCCTTTTACCTCGTAAATCTTCTTGCCCCTGGGTAAACAGCAGGGCCTGCAGTCGGTTAATAATTTGCGTTGGCTCGGCCAAACGTCCCATCCCTCTACGGTCACAGGCCAACAGCCCCCCATTGGGCGCTAACAAATGGTAACGGCGATCGGTCAGCAACTGTTGTAAATTCCTTTGCACTGCCTCCTGTTCCCACATATCCGTATTCATGGCGGGGGCCAAAAGAATCGGACAACGGGAAGCTAGTACCGTATTGCTCAGTAAATCGTCCGCAAAACCATGGCTCAGTTTGGCCAAAGTGTGGGCGGTAAGGGGAGCGATCAAGAAAATATCCGCCCATTCCCCCAAATCAATGTGGAGGGGACGGTGGTGTATGGGTTGCCAAAAATCGGCGTCACAGTAGGCGGGATGGCGGGCCAGGGTGGTAAAAGTTAGGGGCGTGACGAACTTCTCACCTCCGGCCGTGAGAATGACCTTTACTTCTGCCCCCTGCTGAAATAGTTGGGACACCACCTCACAAATTTTATAGGCCGCAATGCCGCCACCCACCCCAATTAGGATGCGTTTCCCCTTCACCATGGGTGGCTAGATTTAAGCTTCGTCATAGGTTTCATTGTCCAACAGGTAAAGATAGGGTTCCGCCAAGTCTTCCCGTTGAAAGGCGATCGCCCGCAGGAGATGCCAATCCTTCAGCCCTTCAAAAGCATCGGTGTAATCGTCATTTTCCAGGCGTTGGGCCAATTGGGCCACATCCTCGGCAGTGAGGGCGGCTACATCTTGTTTACTCAGGTTTTGGACTGACATGGGCAATGCTCCTGAAGTTGACAACCGTCGGCACCTCATATTTTATAGTCTCTGCGGTGGTTGCAACCAAGCGAATCGGCTAAGTTAGGGTTAGACTCGCGGCCAACCTAGGCCAGTAGAGAGGTGGAAGAGGGGGCTTCCTGTCCTTGGAGCGATCGCCAAAATTGTTGTAGTTGGAATGCAGTTATTTCTGGGTGCTCAAACTGAAAAAAATATTTTCCTTCAGGACATAACCAGAGGCGATCGCCAGGTTTTTTCCATCGTTGCCAGCCATTGAATAAACTGGTGTCGATAATGCCGTCTGCTTCCCCCACTGCCACCAAGAGAGGCACAGCAATGTGGTTGGGCAAAATGATTAATTGTTTATACAAACTGTGGGGAGAAATGGAAGTTAATAGATCATTTTCCAGAATATTAACAATGGTTTGGGTCTGACGCAGGGAACAGCAGTTAAATAAATGGTGGGCCATTTGACCAAGGAGCAAATGACGGCTGTAGCGCAGAGCATCAAATTGATTGTAATAATAGGCTTGCCAATCCAGGGCGGGATATACCCCCACAGAAAGTAGGGAGAGGGAACGAACTTTTTCGGGACATTGACGAGCGTACAATAACGCCAACAAACCACTGGTGCTGTGGCCAATTAAATGGACAGGCTGCTCAAAATTTTCCAGATATTCCCCAACTAAATTTAGTCCTGTTGTTAAACAGTTGGGTTCATCGGCGGTTTGATGGTAATCCCATTGTAAAATGGGTTGGCTTTTGCTTAATTGCCGCAGTAAAGGACGATCAAAACGTCTTAATGCTGGGCTAAAGTTGAGCCAGACAATGGGGGTTTCTGGGGGCATATTCTGGTTTTTCATGGTAGGAGTCCAACTAGGGGTAAAAAAGGTTAGGTAAGGATTTAAATGAAGTGAGGAGTAGAAAATAACTCAGTCGAACCTAAAGTATTTACTGGTTAATTAAAGTTAGTTAAAGCTCAAAGCAACTGTGGTAAATGACCAGATGTTTAAGATAAGCTCAAGCAACATGAACTACTGGCGGAGTCGATCAATTATTGGAGAATTGATGGCTGTACACCCCCAGATTGAGAATACCTAGGATTGCAAAATGGGTTTAATTTCACTAACCCATTTTTTGATCCTGCCTTCAGTTAATTCCGGTTGATTGTCCTCATCCAAAGCCAAACCAACAAATTGGTTATTTTTTACCGCTTTTGAATCATCGAAGTCGTAACCAGTGGTGGGCCAAAATCCCACTGTTTTTCCTCCTAATCCACTAATTTTTTCTTCTAAAATACCCATGGCATCTTGAAAGTTGTCAGCGTAACCAACCTGATCGCCTGCACCGAAATAGGCTACTTTTTTACCATTAAAATCAATTTCTTCTAGTTGGTCGTAAAAGCCTTCCCAATCACTCTGGAGTTCCCCCACATTCCAAGTAGGACAACCAATAATGAGGGAATTGTATTGCTGAAAATCATCAACATCAGCTTGGGAAATATCCATCATCTCGACCACACTATCACCGCCCATTTCCTTTTGGATGAGCTCAGCAATGGTTTCCGTGTTGCCGGTTTGGGTACCGTAAAAGAGTCCAATTTTTGTCATGGTTCCTGAAAAGTTAATGAGCTTAATTTTTTTGTAGAAATAATCTGGGGAAGCCGTTAAGCATTAAGTAGAGCTTGGTTTAACAGTTCCGAGGTGTTGAAATAAAGGGGGCTAGTGCTATCGTTGGCGATCGCCTGCATTTGGCGACACTGACAGCAATACCAAACTAAATTTCCTTGGTGTAAATGCCGCAAAAGACAGTGGGAACAGCACAAACAAGTGTGAGGGTGACCCATAATTTTTTAGGCAATGGGAGAGTAAACATCAATTGACTCAAGCAAGGGAATTAAAAAAAGAGGTTTACCATTACCCAGCAATGGAGTCTTAATTTCAGGCTGGCATGGCTAGGCAAAGTAAACCCCGATGCTTGCTTAAGAGAGGAAAAGCTAATGGCTAATGACTAGGTTTGCAGGGAATCCAACGCCTGTTCGACCCGTTTGAAGTCGAAGCCTAAAGCCCGCAGTGCGTGCCAGAGGTGACCTTGCAGAAAGAAAAAGGCCAGGAAAAAGTGAGCATTGGCCAACCAAGCCCTACTGGTGTGGGCATGCATGGGCAGTTCCACGGTGTCCGCAAAATAGGGAAAAATGCCCAATTTAATTGCCAAAGGCGGGCCGTAAAATTCCGGCGGATAGGCCAGGGTATTAACGGCACAAAAGTAGGCTGCCACAAATCCGGCGAGGGCAATGCCCCCCAGGGAATAGGACAAAATGGCTTCCCCGGAAAAGAGCAGAACTTTTTTAGCCCAACTGAAAGGGGGCACCAGAATGTGCCAAATGCCTCCACCAATGAGCAGAACACCAACAAAAATATGTCCCCCCACCAGATCTTCCAGGCTACTGATGCTGGCAAAATGGGTTTGATAACCATAAATAACGAAGGGATCCAACGTTGGTTCGTTCACAAGCCGCACCGTTTGGGTGGTGGCGTCGTACAATCCCCCCCAATACATGGCTTTGCCTGCCAACAGTAGGGCCCCAGCCCCCAGGAACAGGAGATGGTGACCCAAAATCATGCCCAGTTGTTGGGGGTTTTCCCAGGTGAAATGGAATTTTCTGCCCTGGCCCTTAAGGGTACTAAGGTCAGCGGGGGCCCGCAGGGCATGAAACAAAGCCCCAGCCCCCAGTACCGCTGAAGCAATCAGGTGAATACTACCAATGACAAAGTAGGGATAGGTATCCACAATTTGTCCGCCATCGCCCACACCCCAACCGAGGGTGGCTAAATGGGGCAGTAAAATTAATCCCTGGTCCCCCATGGCCTGGGTGGGATCAAAACGGGAAATTTCAAACAGGGTAAAAGCTCCAGCCCAGAAGGCGGTGAGGGCTGCTTGGGCCACATGGGCCGCAATAAAAAGCCCAGACTGATCGGCGAAACGGGCGTTGCCGGCCCACCATTCGTATTGAACGGTGTCGTTGCTATAGGTTTGCACAGAATTGCCTCCTTAATGAGACGACAAATAATAAATTATGGCAATAAGTGCTGGGAACCCTAGGGGGGATGCCGCCATGGAGGCAAAGAATAAAGCGTTCTCTGTCCACCCGAGACCCATTCTGGCTTGACCACAGCGGCGATCGCCAATCTTTCCCTAGGACTAAACTCAAACCACCGATGAAGCAGTTAAGAATCTTTAGCACTTACCCCCGAATTATTATAGGGGCATAAATGAGAATTTATAGCAACTAAAAATATTAAGAAATATTAAGTTGAGCGGGAGTCATGGCCAGGTATGGATTTGACCCCAGGAATGGTAGAGGAAAATTTTATCGGTGAAGTTGATTACAGTAATGGTGTAAAAGATTTACTTTTAACTTGGTGTATATATGCTGATTTTTGGCGATCGCCTAGGGGTAAGGTAACTTCCGGCGGGGATGTGGCAAGCTGTTATGGGTGGGAGCGTGGCCCCCAGAAGCCCTCGTCAGTAAAAAAGTGAACAACTCATGGCCTTAATCCAATGGTATCCCGGGCATATTGCCAAAGCGGAAAGACAACTCCGGGAGCAGTTAAACAAAGTTGACGTGGTGCTGGAAGTAATTGATGCTCGCATTCCCTTGGCATCCCAACACCCCGATGTGCCCCTCTGGGTGGGAGAAAAGCCGAAATTAATTATTCTCAACCGGGTGGATATGATCACACCGGAGTTGCAGGAGCAGTGGTTAACGTGGTTTCGTCAGCAAAATCAAACGGTATATTATGCCAATGCCAAGCAGGGCACCGGGGTGAAGGCCATCAGTAAAGCGGCCCAGCAAGCCGGCAAAGCGGTTAATGAAAGAAGAAAACGGCGGGGCATGCAACCTCGGCCAGTGCGGGCGGTGGTGATGGGTTTTCCTAACGTAGGTAAATCTGCATTAATTAATCGATTGTTGGGGCGCAAGGTGGTGGAAAGTGCCCGGCGGGCGGGGGTAACTAGGCAGTTAAGGTGGATTCGTATTTCCGATAGTTTAGAACTGCTCGATTCCCCTGGGGTGATTCCCCTCAAGCTGGAAAATCAGGCCAATGCCCTGAAATTGGCTATCTGTGAAGACATTGGTGAAGCAGCGTACGAAAATCAGGCGGTGGCGATCGCCATGGTGGATCTGTTGCTGGATTTGTCCCTGGGGGAGGCGTTGACGCACCGTTATCAAGTACCGCCGGAAACTATGAACGGGGATTTGTATTTAATTGCCCTAGCCGATGCCCGCCATAATGGCGATCGGGAAAGGGCCGCAGTGCAATTGCTGAACGATTTTCGCAAAGGGTTACTAGGCCCCCTACCGTTGGAATTGCCCCCGGAGGTTTAGGCTCGGATAGACTTAGGACAAGGGTTAATTCCGAGGGGCGATCGAAATCACTACTACTTTTGCTTCATCCTTGGCGCCGATCGCCTGGTGACGATGGCCAATGGGCCCCACGCCAACATTGGGGAAATTATGACTATCCCCTTTGCCCGGCCCCGCGATCAAGACCGGATTATGGAAGACCCCATCTATTAACAGTTGCGTAACTACGCCCTCGACTTCCTCGATAACCGCTTTGCCCACGACGACGTGGCTTGAGATTGAAATTTCTCAAGTTTTCAAAAGGGTTCCTAGTTATGAATAATTAGCGAACCGCGCTAAGCTCAAATGTTTTTACAAAGATTACAATTCAGTATCAAGAGCCTAACCACTAACATGAATACGGGGGCGATTTTGGGGATTGGGTTCGGCTTTTCGCAATACTTCGCGGGTCAGAATAGGAATATCTCCTTCCCCAAACAAGAGAAATCTTAGTAAATATTCCAAGGGATTGCCCTCCGTCCAACCAAAATACACAGAGGGTAAATGGCCAGTTTGATCCCGTAAATAGAGTAATAAAGCGGCGATCGCATTGGGAACCGCTGAACTTTGAACCCGCAGAATTTGATATTTATCCAGATAAATGCCCCGTACATGGATGGCATCCACAAACACGGAAGCGTCTACTACGTCCACTTCCAAGAAAATCAAGGGGTCACTTTTGCTAATGTGGTTATTATGGCGTGCAGATTGTTCCTTTTGCCGATATTCCTGGAATTCCTTTTTAAAAGGACGATGGGCAATCAGGTGAATGCTTTGATGTTGGTATTTAGACAAAATTTCTTGGGCTGAGTCATCTAATTCAATGGATGTGACCCGCAGTTCGGTGGAGCGAAACACCCGAGAAATTAACGAGGTGGTGACAATGGTAGTGATAAAGAAAATGGCGAGACGAATCCCATCTGGTCGTTCGATGATGTTGACAATGGTGGTGTAAATAAATACAAGGGCGATCGCCGCAAAAATGCCCGTGCTCCAACGGGAACGTTGACGATGAAAAAAGAGAGCCACCGCAATTGCTGCCGAACTCATTAGCACCAAAACTCCTGTGGCATAGGCTGCCCCTTGGGCATCTACGTTAGCGCGAAAAATTAACGTTATCGCAAAGGTGATCGCCATAAAAATGATTACCAAAGGTTTAACCGCCCGAGTCCATTCCGGGGCCATGCCATACCGAGGTAAATAACGGGGAACTAAATTTAATAATCCCGCCAAGGCTGATGCCCCAGCAAACCACAAAATGGTGATCGTGCTGAGATCATAAACCGTCCCAAAAATTTCCCCTAAATAGCGATGGGCTAAGTAGGCTAACGCTCGACCATTGGCTTGCCCTCCTGGTTGAAAAGCGGCAGTGGGAATTAATAACGTCGTCACCCAAATACTGGCCAGCAGAAATAGGCTCATAATGACGGCGGCAGTCACTAGTAAATGATGGGTATTACGAATCCTTCCCACAGGGTTACTTTCTTGATCCGTAGGGTCACCCTTTACCAGGGGCATAACCACAACCCCCGTTTCAAACCCCGATAGTCCCAAAGCCAGTTTGGGAAATAATAGGGCGCTAATTCCTAAAACTATCCAAGGATTATGGTGATGGGCACTCAGACCAGCTTGCCATTGGGGAAAGACCATGGGGTTTAGACTGATTTGATAGATACCCATGGCAATGACGACCAAATTTAAGCCTAAATAAACAACAACAATGACCACCGCAAAACCAATCACCTCCCGAAAGCCCTTCAAAAACAATGCTCCCAGCAAGGCAATCAATATCAGGGTGAGGGGGATTTCTTGACCGTGCAACCAGCGAACTAATAGGGGATTTTCAACCAAATGAGCTGTGGCATCGGCGGCGGAGAGAGTAATAGTAATAATAAAATCCGTCCCGGCAAACCCCAGCAAAATCAGTACTAAAAATTTGCCATGCCACCAAGGTAGAGAATGTTCCAACATGGCGATCGATCCTTCTCCGTGGGGGCTGAGTCTAGCCACATTCCGATATACGGGTAATGCCCCAAATAAGGTGACCAGCACTAAAATCAGGGTCGCAATGGGAGCCATGTCCCCAGCGGCAAGGACAGCAATCCCAGGTTGATAACCCAAAGTCGAAAAATAATCCACTCCGGTTAAACACATCACCTGCCACCAAGGATGTGATGAAACAGGATGTTCATGGGTCGGTGAAGACGGCATAGAACCTAGAAATGGGATAACTTTTGAAGATTTTTCAAGTGTAGGTTAGAACGGCGATCGAGATTGTCCACACATCCATCCGTCAATTTACTGCCACTGCCTTGGATCTGGTTTTTCCCTTGGGTTAATAATGCAATTAAAATAATTATGGGTTCTCAAAAACGACATGACCCACATTTCTCCCCTATGGAGCTTAGAATCCGCACCAATTAAGTCCGCAGTGGTAAAAGTTTGGCCAGTTAACCCGATTCCGACGTCTAGTTTTTTGCCTTAATCGCCTGGTGATGATGACCGGCCCCACGCCAACATTGGGGTAATTATGACTGCTCCCTTTTCTCGCCACAGGGATCGAAACCGAATTATAGAATCCCCCACATCCCTACATCCCTCACCTATTACCAGTTTCGTAACTACGCTTTGGACTTCCTCTATAAATCGCTTTGCCCACGACGACGTGGCTTAGTAGTTCGTAGCCCAGACGCTACTCCCAAATTATTTAGGCCTATTCCCCTACTTTTTGGGAGAAACGAATATTTCCTCAACAAAAAAATCGTTCCAGCTAGATTGTCGCTTCCTTTAGAATGGAAACCAACGCCACATCAATGTCTCTGGGATAAAGTCAATGCCCGCCGCCCTAACCATTAAACTTGATAGCCTATCCTTTTCTGATGAGCAATTTTATCAACTCTGTTTGGCTAATCGAGAGCTACGTTTTGAGCGTAATTCCCAGGGAGATTTAGTGATTATGTCACCTATCGGAGGCGAAACCAGTAACCGTAACGGCATTTTGATACTACGTCTAGGTCTTTGGGCAGAACGGGATGGCACCGGAATTTTTTTCGATTCTTCTGGGGGCTTTCGCTTACCTAATGGGGCCGACCGATCGCCGGATGCAGCCTGGTTAAAACGGGAACGATGGGAAAGCTTAACCCCGGAACAACAACAGAGATTTGTGCCCCTCTGCCCGGACTTTGTCGTTGAATTAAGATCGCCCAGTGATGACCTAAAACCCCTGCGGGAAAAAATGCAAGAGTATCAAGAAAATGGTGCTCAATTGGGTTGGTTAATTGATCGCCAAACTCGCACCGTAGAAATTTATCGTCCTGGTCAGGCGGTGGAAGTTTTAGAAAATCCTGAAAGCCTCAGTGGTGAAGCTATATTGCCAGAATTTGTTTTAGAGTTAGCGCCGATTTGGTAGATCCCTATCTACTCCCAAATTTCGCAGGCCAGTTCCCCCGCTTTTTGGGAGAAACGGATGTTTTCCCGGTAGTCCACTGGGCAATCAATGACGGTGGGTACAGGTTGGGCCAAGGCTTCCTTAAGAATGGGGATTAGATCCGCGGCTGCTTCCACCCGGTAACCCTTCAGTCCCATACTTTCGGCAAACTTGACAAAGTCTGGATTGCCAAACTTAATAAAACTGGATTCGCCAAATTGGTTGATCTGTTTCCATTCAATCAGTCCGTAGCCGTTGTCGTTAAAGATTAACGTGACGAAGGGAGTGCCCACCCGCATGGCCGTTTCCAGTTCTTGACAGTTCATCATAAAACCACCGTCCCCTGTCACTGCGACAATATTGCGCTCAGGATAGACCAACTTAGCGGCGATCGCCCCAGGAATGGCAATGCCCATGGCGGCAAAACCATTGGAGATTAAACAGGTATTGGGGCTGTCACAGTGGTAATGGCGGGCCATCCACATCTTGTGGGCCCCCACATCGGAAATAACCACGTCATCGGGGCCCATCACTTGGCGCAGGTCATAAATAATTTTTTGGGGTTTGACAGGAAAACCATCATCATTGGCATAGCATTCATACTCGGCCCGGATATCCCCCCGCAGGGAAGCGCCGTAGGGAGTGGGTTTCCCTTGGCGATCACATCGTTTGAGTAAATCCATCAGGGAGTCGGTAATGTCCCCCACCACTTCCACTTGGGGAATGTAACTGCTGTCGATTTCCGCTGGGGTGGAGCCAATGTGCACAATGGGCAAATCTCCAGTGGGGTTCCATTTTTTGGGGGAATATTCGATCAGGTCGTAGCCCACCGCAATGACCAAATCACTTTTTTCAAAGGCACAGGTGATGTGATCCCGCTGTTGTAAACCCACCGTCCAGAGGGAAAGGGGATGGGTGTAAGGGATGGTGCCTTTGCCCATGAAGGTGTTGGCCACCGGAATATTCAAACTAGTGGCAAATTCCGTCAGAGCTTCACTGGCTTCAGCCCGGATCGTGCCATTGCCGGCCAAAATAATGGGGTTTTTGGCCTTGGAAATGGCCGTGGCCGCTGTGCCCAAGGTCCGAAAAGCTGCATAAACCTTTTCCCGGCTGTCCCGTCGCAGGGGTTTACCATCCACCGGCATGGCAGCAATATTTTCCGGCAAATCAATGTGGGTGGCCCCCGGTTTTTCGCTCTGGGCCAGTTTAAAAGCTTTGCGTACCACTTCGGGGGTAATACTGGGTCGGACAATTTGCCTAGTCCATTTGGTCACCGGGGCAAACATGGCCACTAAATCCAAATATTGGTGGGACTCAATGTGCATCCGGTCAGTGCCCACCTGGCCTGTGATGGCGACCAGGGGAGCACCGTCCAAATTGGCATCCGCTACCCCAGTCATAAGGTTGGTAGCTCCAGGCCCAAGGGTGGAAAGACAAACCCCTGCTTTGCCGGTTAAACGGCCGTAAACGTCGGCCATAAAGGCCGCTCCCTGCTCGTGGCGGGTGGTAATAAAGCGGATGGGTGAGTTTTTCAGCGCTTCGAGGATGTGGAGATTTTCCTCTCCGGGTACGCCAAAAATGTATTCAACATCTTCATTTTCCAGACATTGAACCAATAGGTCTGCAGTGTTCATTTCCCCCATGGTGGTGCCTAGTTCCCCTAGCTGTGTGAGCTATTTGAAATAAAAGTACTTTCAATACCTCCCCCTAGCCTAACGAATCCGGAGGGGTTTTGGCAGGTAATTTCTAGCTTTGCACCCAGGGTTGCCTCGGTAATGGGTTAATCGGCGAGCAAATTTTCCGTAGCAGCGCCTTATTAAGCATTTATTTCAGTGGTTACCACTGTTTTTACCGAGTTGGCAATAAAACATTGTTCATGGGACAGATGATGCATTTTTTCAAGATCTTCTCTTGAAGGAGTTCTGTCACCGGTAAACACAGTTTTTGGACGAAGAGTAACTTTAGTCATGGATATTCTACCTGATTGGTCATTCTCCACGATGCCTATAGCATCATCAATATAGCTTTCAACTACAAATCTTTTTTTGGCAGCGATTGATAAGAAAAAGAGCATATGACAACTTGATAACGAAGCGACAAATGCCTCTTCAGGATCAACATTCGCTTCGACTGAATACGGTAGAGGTACAACATGAGGTGATGACGAAGCCGATACGCTAACTCCTCCATCAAACTCCCAAACATGTCCACGACTATATTTATTATCGATATATGGTTCATCTCTTCTGCGAGTCCATTTCACTGAAGCGTAATATTCAGACACTCTTTGTCTCCTTCGGGCTAGTTGATGCTTAACGTTCCCATTATATAGATTGCAAAAAGCTTTCATCATAAGTACATGATTTAGCTCACATCAGATCTGTCTTGATTTTCTTAGCTCTTCCTGCAACCGATTTCCTGGGATCGCGAGCTAATATCTCCAAATGCGGTAGCAACCACTCTTTTAATATCGAGTCCTTTATTGCCCATTTACTTAGGGTATCCATTGTATTGTTTAAGACGATCCAATCTGTGTAGTTTTCAAGATTATCTTGAAGAATCTTCTTTGCACTGGTTTTCTGCGCCTCCGACATAAAGATCGAAAGAGTCTGAAATAAATTTGCTAAAGTCCATTGTGCCGAGGGCTGATTAATCTTTGATATTTCAGAAATAAATTTATCAATATACGGAACAAGCCATTCAGGATTTTCTAAGGATATTCTCTTGATGGCATTAGATGTGCGAAGTCGAACAATTTCATCGGCACTGAAATAACAATTGTATAAATCCGAAAGTCTTGCGGAATTGGCTAATACTATATCAACCACCTCAATTGTTCTACCAAGAGAGTTGGGATGCCCTCCTGTAAGCATTTTTTCAAAAGATTCACTTGTCATACCCGTCTTCTCTTTAAGCTAAGGCTTATTTCCCTTCAACATTGTAGGCTATCCGGTAGAGCGGCTTTATTTCTGCATAACTATTGATTATGCAGAAAATTTCCGTATAAAACCCTCCACAGTCACAATATGCGGAAAAATTTGGTGCATCACACCATTTTGGAGCGATCGCAAGAAAATTTCGGACCATCATTCCCAAAAATGTGTTGGTTAGATTAGAGTGCGGCAAAAAGCAATAATAACAGTTGTCTTTCAGTGTCTATAGACGATAAATGCCAACATTCTACGTTTTTTTGCAAAATGCCTAATCGGCGATCGGGGCAATCATTTGCTCCGGAATTACCCAAGCGTCGAACTGTTCTGGGGTCAACAAACCCAAATTCACAGCGGCTTGTTTAAGGGTAATGCCTTGGCTAAAGGCGGTTTTGGCTACTTGGGCGGCATTGTCGTAACCAATGTGGGGATTGAGGGCGGTGACGAGCATTAAGGAATTGTCTAAAAATTCTTTGACTTTGCTTTTGTTTACTTCTAATCCTGTGACCAAATTTTGCTGGAAACTGGCACAGCTATCACTGAGCAAATGAATGGATTGGAGCAAGTTGTGGATGATGACCGGTTTAAACACGTTCAGTTCAAAGTTGCCTTGGCTGGCGGCAAAACCGATGGTGGCATCGTTCCCCATTACCTGCACACAGACCATGGTCAGAGCTTCACATTGGGTGGGGTTAACTTTCCCCGGCATGATGGAAGACCCCGGTTCATTGGCCGGTAGCATCAATTCCCCCAGGCCACAGCGGGGCCCAGAACCCATCCAGCGCAGATCATTGGCAATTTTCATTAGGGAAGTAGCAATGCTTTTCAGCACTCCACTGACAAAGGCGATCGCCTCGTGGCCGGCCAGGGCAGCGAATTTGTTGGGGGCGGAAACAAAAGGATAGCCGGTTAACTGGGCAATTTCCTGGGCTACTTTTTCTGCAAATTGGGGATGGCTATTTAAGCCGGTGCCCACCGCGGTTCCCCCCAGGGCCAGTTCTAACAATCCTGGTAGGCAATGATTGAGCTGGGTTAACCCCTGTTCTAACTGAGCGACATAACCAGAAAATTCCTGCCCTAAAGTTAGGGGCACCGCATCCATCAGATGGGTACGGCCAATTTTGGTGATGGTAGCAAAGCTGTCTGCTTTTTCCTCGAGACTATCCCGCAGAGCTTGCAAACTGGGAATTAATTTAGTTTGCAGACCTTCCACCGCCGCAATGTGCATCGCCGTAGGGAACGTGTCGTTGGAGGACTGGGACATATTGACATGGTCATTGGGATGGATCGGATTTTTACTACCCAATTCTCCCCCCGCCATGGCGATCGCCCGATTGGCAATCACTTCGTTAACGTTCATATTGGTTTGGGTGCCACTGCCGGTCTGCCAAATGCGTAAAGGAAAATGGTCTAACCACTGCCCGGCGATAATTTCGTCCGCTGCCTGAATAATTAACTCTGCCTTGTCCCCTGGCAATTTACCCAAATCCCGGTTGGTAATTGCGGCCGCTTTTTTAAGAATACCGAAAGCCCGAATTAAATCCGGGGGCATCACGTCACTACCAATGTCAAAAAACATTAGGGAACGCTGGGTTTGGGCTCCCCACAGGCGATCGGCTGGTACTTCCAAGGGACCCATGCTGTCGGTTTCAAGGCGGTGGGAATTTACCATGGCGAAATTTGCAAATGTTTTTCTAGTGGCAACGCGGTGACCAACAATCAGCAAAAAGGACTAACAGGCGATCGCCCATTAGTCCCCCCATCAAATCAACGGAACCTTTAAAGACTGACGGGCTGTTCAATCCTGGTTAACTTAGCCCCCAGCTTACGCAATTTACCTTCAATGTCTTCGTAACCCCGGTCTAAATGGCGCAGACCTTGGACAATGGTTTTACCTTCGGCGGCCAACCCGGCAATTACCAACGCGGCGGAAGCTCGCAAATCGGTGGACATCACCGGCGCACCGGAGAGGAAGGGCACCCCTTGAATAAAGGCCGCATTACCTTTGAGCTTGATATTAGCCCCCATACGTTGTAACTCCGCCACATGTTGGAGGCGGTTTTCAAACACAGTTTCCGTGACCACACTGTTACCTTCACTTACCGCCAGCAAGGCCATGAATTGGGCCTGCATATCGGTGGGAAAACCTGGGTAGGGTAGGGTTTCGATATCTGTGCCCCGCAGATCCCGGGGAATCAAACGCACCCGATCCGGGGCATCGATCGCCACTTCTGGGCCAATCTCCCGCAATTTAGCAATGGCGGAGGCCAGGTGATCCGGCACCACAGGGAAAAGACTAATTTCGGAATGGGTGATGGCCCCGGCACAGAGAAATGTGGCCGCCTCAATGCGATCGGGAATAATGGGAAAGTCGGTGCTGTGGAGTTTTTCTACCCCGTTGATAATAATACGACTGGAGCCATCCCCCCGGATCTGGGCCCCCATGGAACGGCAGAAGTTAGCTAAATCAACAATTTCCGGTTCCCGGGCGGCGTTATCAATGACTGTTTCCCCTTCTGCTAGGGTGGCGGCCATCAATATAGTTTCCGTTGCCCCCACACTGGGATAATCCAAGTAAATTTTCGCCCCGGTCAAACGACGACCATTACCCTTAATGCTGGCATTGACTACCCCGTGCTCAATGTGGACGTCAGCACCCATGGCCTGTAAACCCCGCACATGGAGGTCCACCGGCCTGGTGCCAATGGCACACCCCCCTGGTAAAGGCACCTTGGTCATACCCAAACGGGATAGTAGGGGGCCAATGACGAAAAAGCTGGCCCGCAGTTGGGAGACCAAATCATAGGGAGCAGGGCCATGGCCCACGTGACTGGCATCCACCACCAGGCGATCGCCATCCCGTTTGAGCTTGACCCCAATGGCAGCCAAAATTTGGCACATTTTGTCAATATCGGCCAGGGCAGGCAGATTACTGAGGCGACAATCATCGGAACAAAGGATGGTACCGGCCATGATCGCCAAAGCGGAATTTTTAGCCCCACTAATGCGGACTTCCCCCCGTAGGGAGGCCCGGCCTTCAATTTCAATAACCGTCTGGGTTTCTTCGGTAGCAGTAGGGGTAGCAACTTGGAGCACGGGTTTTCACAACCTCCAACAAAAGGGGAAAAAAGTTAACACCAGTCCTTTGGTTTCGTCGTCAGGGGAATTGTCAACCCATTGTTGCCCACACCCCACCAACGTCTATCCCAGGACAACCCAGACAAGATCAACAAATTATGTTTATCAACCAATGTGTTTTTAGCATTCAATGGGATTGTTCAGCAAGAACTGTGCAAAACCAATTGTCTAGGCAAATATGCTTAACATCCTATACCGGATAAGTCAATTTGTAACATTCAGTTTACAAATCGCCCGGAGTAGGGTGAGTAAGCTGGGCCTATAGATAGGGCTGGACGTGCCAAAAGTTCCCCTCTCCTTAGCCATGCCAGAACAACGCTTTACTCCAAGTTCTCCGACAATTCAGTTTTTGAGTTTTGCCCTCTCAAAAAATACTTCCCAGTCTGGAGAGTAATTGTTGAAGGGTCTCACTTAAATTGTGGTAGGCTCCCACTCAATGAAGATAATCAGAACTTTACTTTAGCCGTTATTTTTATTCATTAAAGCCATGGGTTGCCCAGATTTTGCCACCAATGTCACTTTTCTCCCTACTAGACAAGCTAAGCGTCCCCGCCATCGTAAAAGGTCTAAACGTCGCCCCATCCATTGCCCGATCCACGGTTGTTACCTAGATAGCGTCAGCCAAAAACATGGACTCTATGCTGATCAAATTGTCCAACTACGGAGCCGGGGCTACACCCATAAAAAAGCTAGTCTCGTGCTTGGCGATCGCCCTACTGTCAGTCTCACCGGAGAATGGCTAGAAGAATTTTGGTGCCCGGAATGTCAAAGCAAGCAATGGTACTATGTAAGCAAGGAAGCCAATATTTACGTTGTTACCCCGGCGCCCCGTAGTCTTTGGCAAACTGCCACCGGAGTAATTGATCCCAAGGGAAATCCTTCCGTCAGTCAATACACTAAGACTAATGCCAATCAGCACCGACTCAAATCATCCCGCTTTAATTTTTAGGGGTAGGGGAAGCCAGTACCATTTTGCCTCCCTTGGTAAGACGATAGGGGATACCCCGCCATAGCACTTGCCGTTGGGAAAAGGATAGGGCCCAAAAAATTAGGCCACAGCAGTCCCTCAGCGGCAATAACGCCAAATAGCGGAGGCTTTCCCCATCTTCTAGTTGCCGTGCAACTGTGGCTGCCGTTCCATAACGAATAGCTAGGGTTATAAACAGAATTAGCCAAGCCCAAGACTCAGACCAGTGACAAAGGCTGAATAAAAGGGCAAAGGGCACGGCACGGATGATAACGGTGGCTAAAAACGGGGCGGGACGGGCTAGATAGGTATTTTGATCCCAATAAATTTGATGGCTCCACCAACTTTGCCATTGTTCTAAATCCACCACCGCGTCAATCACATAGGGCAACAACACCATTTTTAAGCCGCTGGTCCAAACCCTCCTGCCCAGTTCAAAGTCTTCCACCAAATAGTCCGCCAAGGCGGTTAATCCCCCCAATTGGGTCAGAGTCGATCGCCGAATGGCAATGGAAGGGCCTAAACAAGCTTTGGAGGCTCCGGTTACTTCCGCAAACAGCACACTGGGTATAAAGTCAGCATTGATAGTCAGTAGTTCTAAAGCTTCGTACCAGGTTTGGGCTTGGGTCAATTTGAAGGGAGTAGTGACGCAACCCACTAGGGGGTCGACCAGGGGACTGACTATGGTTGCCAGGTAATCGGGGCACAGATGGGTGTCACTGTCGCTAATCACCAAAATGTCATATTTAGCCTGTTTTAATCCCCCTAGGAGATTATTAACTTTACCGTTGGCCCCCTGTTCAACCTCATCCACGGCGACAATGATTTTTTCTGGACCGAATTCTGCTTGCAGCTTTTTGACCAGGGCCAGGGCCGGATCCTGGGGATCTTGCACACAGTAAATTACTTCATAGGCCGGATAATTCTGCTGGGCAATGGTGCGTAAATTAGCTTCTAAGTTTTTTTCCAGACCCCGTACTGGCTTCAACACCGATACCCCTGGTTGGAAATCCTGTTTAGGCAGGGATCTTCCCAGAAAAATCTTGGTGGTAGCCACCGTCAGCAGGTTATACACAATGCCCCCGGCTATGGGCAATAAACATAACCAGGAAAAAATTTCCCACCATTGGCCTTGGCCCACATTCACCCCGATCCAATCTCCGTCGCTAGAACAATGCCGACCCCTAACCCTAGCAGATGGGGCGATCGCCGTGTTGTATGGCGGCCATACCTAAAAAAATTAAATTGTCATTCAGGGCCACCGCCAGATTAGGGGAATGCTGTCCCAATAGAACATGCAGTATCTTGCCATCTCCTCCGGTCATAACCATGGCGGCACCGGGAAATTGTGCTTGCCAAGCCTGGAGATAATCTTGCAATGCCCCCAACATGCCATAGGTAACACCGCTCAGAATGGCGCTGGGGGTATCCAGAGCCCAACGGTCAGGTAACTGGGTCAACGAATCTAACTCCAACTTGGGTAGGGCCGCCAGGCGATCGCCAAGGACTTGTAACTGCAATCCCAAACCGGGCAGGATCGCTCCCCCCACCAGTTTTTTATCTTGGTCAAAACCAGTAATGGTCAAGGCAGTGCCCCCATCGATGATTAAACAGGGAAAGCCATAGATCAACCCCGCCCCCAAGCCAGCCAAAGCCCGGTCAATGCCAAAGCTGGGGTAAGTATTACCTAGGGGAATATCTTCTAGGGTCAATATTCTGGGTTGATATGCTTGCCAAACTTCGGTTTGTTCCGGCACCACCGACGCCAATAGGAAGGGCACTTCTCCCAACGAAACCGGCAACTGGTCCAAAGCGGGGCTGTAATCTGTGACCCAGGTTGCGAGGGGAGTATTGCCGCTACAATATGCCCAGTGCAAACGGGAGTTGCCTATCATAAGGGCTAACCAAGGTTTTTGCTTGTCATGATCCGGAGCCAAACCAAAACCCGGCTTCAATGTTTCCACGGTAACCAAATACCTGCCCTCGGCAGGCTGAGCTAATCCAGCTTTCCCATTAGACCACGACTAACCAGAGTGATTAACTATGAGTCGCAAAAATCTCATCCTATTGGTGGTTTACGTTGCTTTTACCCTGGGAATTAGTCTGTGGTTAGGGCAACAGTCCTACCAATGGCTACCCGCCGCCGCCGCCCAGGAAGCTCAACCAGTGGGAGATTTATTTAGCTTTTTGGTCAGCCTTGGCAGTGTGGTTTTCTTGGGGGTGACCGGCGTTCTGGTTTACTCAATTATTTTTTATCGCTTTACCCTGAAAAACCCCCAGGGTGCCCCCATCCGGGGTAACGCTCGTTTGGAAACTTTTTGGACGGTGGTGCCCCTCATCCTTGTTACTTGGATTGCTTGGTATAACTACGTTACCTATCAACGCATGAATGTGCTCGGCCCCCTACCCGTGGTGGAAGTGCCTCAATTACTGGGGGAAAAGGCGATCGCCGCCGACCCTCCTGCAACATTGGCCATGGCCCAGGGGAGCAATATCAACCCCGAAAAAATTGGCGTGGAAGTGAAACAATGGCTGTGGACTTTTACCTATACCAATGCCGGGGTTACTAGCCATGAATTGCATCTGCCCCTCGATCGCCGCGTAACGTTGAATATGACTTCGGCAGACGTGCTCCATGGGTTTTACGTGCCTAATTTCCGCATTAAGCAGGACATTGTGCCCAACCGAGAAATTGAATTTAGCTTTACCCCCAATCGCCTGGGGGAATACAAACTCCACGACTCCCAATTTAGTGGCACCTACTTTGCCGTCATGACGGCCCCGGTGGTGGTGCAATCTGTGTCCGATTACCAAGCCTGGCTAGAAAGTCAAAAATCCCTTGCCCCAGGGCAATTACCCAATCCAGCTCTGGATGAATTCAACCAAGCCCCTGGTACCCCTCTCAAAAGTGGTTGGCCCACCGTTTCCCCTGCAATTCGTAAATAAGGACTGGAAATAGGTTGTCATCCTGGGCCAGCAATCAACCGCTGGTAGTAAAGATTTGTAAACTATAATGACTTAGAATTTGAATGTAGTTTTAGCGGTAGGGACTGAATGGAAAAACTAATGCGGATTGAGCGGTTGTTACTAATTGGGCACATTGCCTCCATGGGTTTTGGCCTAGCCGGACTATTGCTGGTGTTACCCCACCCAGAATTCGTGGCCCAGTTACCTCCCATTGGCCAGACAGCCTTCCAGTGGTCCATGGCCGGTGGTGGCGTGGCTTACATGATCCTGGGCTTTGCCGCTGTGGCTGTTTATGCCTTCCGCACCTTGGGGCTGTTGCCTACCCTCGGATTTTTGATTCCCGCCCTCAGCATTTCCGTTTCCGCCGAACTGTTGGGAACCAGCACTGGTTTTCCCTTTGGCTACTACCGCTATCTATCGGGCTTGGGTTATAAAATTGCCGGTCTAGTGCCCTTCACCATTCCCCTTTCCTGGTTTTACCTCGGATTCTGCTCCTACCTCCTAGTACGGGCAGGGCTGCGTCACAGTAATTTGCCCCGCTTTGGCCAAGAATTGACGGCGATCGCCGTGGGGGCAACTTTGTTAATGTCCTGGGACTTTGTTTTAGACCCCGCCATGAGCCAAACGACTATGCCCTTTTGGGTCTGGGATGTGCCGGGGGGATTTTTCGGTATGCCCTATCAAAATTTCGCTGGCTGGTTCTGCACTGGGGCCATATTTATGATCGTGGCGACCATTATTTGGCGAGTTAGTAAAGTTGAAATTCCCGAAGTTGACTACTCCCTTCCCTTGGCCATGTACCTTGGCAATTTTGGCTTCGCCATGGTGATGAGCATTGGCGCCCATATTTATCCCCCCATTTTCCTCGGCTTTTTGTTGGGCGTTGCACCGGCTTTATACTTCTACCGTCGGGCTGGGGAAGATTCCCGTTCCACCGCAGTTTCCCGCTTGAAATCGGTAATTGAGCAGGATAAAGCTGATTTGGCGGCGATTAAATAATTTTTAACTATCCCATCTAGCCAAACTTTGCCTAAGGTTGCTTGCCCTGACCAAAACCCTGGTTGGGGCTTAGCTAATGTTTGGTAAAAGGTTGTTTGAAAAGCCTCTATGTCCCTCCGACTTTGAGCGGCGAGTAGAGAAAAAGTAGCTGCATCATTGTGGTAGCTTTATTCGGTTGATTGGAAAGACAAACTAGAATTTTGCCAACAGGCCCCAAGTCTTGCCTCTTCTTGTTTCCGGCTAACCCTGTGTGGGAGAGTATAAGTCTGTTGCTCCCAACAATTTTCCATGACTAATTCCTCAACCCTAACCGTGGCCGTCATTGGTACCGGTTTTGGCCAGGCTGTCCATTTGCCGGCTCTGCAATACCACGATCAAACCCAGGCGATCGCCATTTACCATCGAGATTTGACCAAGGCCAAAGAAGTAGCCCAATCCCAGGGTTTACCCCACAGTTATGACAATTTGCCTGAATTACTGGCTAATCCAAATATCAAAGCGGTGACCGTTGCTAGTCCCCCCTTCCTCCATTTTGAGATGGCTAGGGACGCGATTTTAGCAGGCAAACATGTGTTACTGGAAAAACCCATGACGTTGCGGGTAGAGGAAACAATTGAACTTTATCACTTGGCTCAGCAACGGGGGGTAACGGTGATGCCGGATTTTGAATTTCGTTTTGTGCCCGCTTGGCAATACGTGGCGGAACTTTTGCAAAGGGAAATTTTGGGCAAACTAAGGTTAATTAAAGTGGATTGGCTGGTGGGCAGTCGGGCCAATGCTGAACGAGCTTGGAATTGGTATGCCCAACGAGAAAAAGGCGGGGGAGCCTTAGGGGCCCTAGCCTCCCACACGTTCGATTATTTACATTGGTTATTTGGCCCGGCCCACAGTTTGTCCGCTAATTTGAGTGTGGCGATCGCCGAACGCCCCGATCCCCTCGACAATAATCGTTTGAAGCCAGTGACAGCAGAGGATACAGCGCTAATCAGTTTAACCTTGGACAATGATATTCCCTGCCAAGTAAATATCACCTCCGTCGCCCATGGTGGTCGGGGCCATTGGTTAGAGATTTACGGCGAAAAAGGTAGTTTGGTGTTGGGCAGTGAAAACCTCAAGGATTATGTCCATGGTTTCAAAATTTTCCACCATCCTGCCGGGGAACCAATGCAGAAACTAAAAGTACCAACCCGTTTGGATTTTCCCAAGGTATTTGCCGATGGTCGCCTTGCTCCGGTGGTACGGGTGGTGGATGAATGGGCACAGAGTATTTTCCAAAAGAGAACTCCTACACCATCTTTGCGCCATGGGGTTTACTCCCAACTATTAATGGATTTGACTCACCAAGCCCATCAAAAACAGCAATGGGTGCCTGTGCCGGATCTCGATCGCCTGTTGGCCCGATAATTTTCCATGGCCAAAGTTCCGCCCCTGATTGTTGTTTGTGGAGCCACTGCCAGCGGTAAGTCCCAACTGGCCCTGGCCCTGGCCCAGAGGTTAAACGCAGTTATTTTGGGGGCCGATTCCCGACAAATTTACCGACAATTGGACATTGGCACCGCTAAACCCAGTCTTGGCGATCGCCAACGGGTGCCCCATTACCTGATTGACATTTGCGAACCGACGGAAAACTTCACCCTAGCGGAGTATCAACGGCAAGCCCAAGCATTGATTGAGGATTTAAACCAACCGATTTTGTTAGTGGGAGGTACTGGTCTATACATCCAGGCGATCGTGCGGGGGTTAAAAATTCCCGCCGTTCCCCCCCAGGCAGAGCTACGGAAACAGTTGGCTAATTTAGGACAAATTTTTTGTTATCAACTGTTGGGTCACGTTGACCCCATGGCCCAAAGCAAAATTGAACCCGCTGACGTGGTGCGCACCCTCAGGGCCTTGGAAGTTTTCTACACCACTGGCAAAGCCATTTCTGCTCTCCAAGGGGAAAATCCCCCGGACTATCCCATTGTGCAAATTGGCCTAGGATTGGAACCGGATCAACTCCAACCGAGAATTGTCCGCCGCACCCACGCCATGATTGAGGCCGGCTTAGTGGGGGAAGTGGAAAGTTTAATCCATCAGTACGGTGAAAACTTACCCCTGCTCCATACCCTTGGCTATGCTGAAATTAAACAATACCTCCAGGGCAAAATATCGCTGGCCCAAGCTACGGAGCAAATCATTGTCCACACCAGACAATTTGCCAAACGCCAGCGCACATGGTTCCGCAAAGACCCGTCCATCCAGTGGCTTGATCCTAACCAGGAAAACTTACTAGAGTCAGCGATAAAATTGTTGCAAGTCCAGAAAAACAGAGGAATGTTTTAAGTATTGCCGGCTGAAATAGTTCTTAAAATGGCATTATTGCTAGTTTTCCCTCAGGATTTTCACGCTTATGGCCATGGATAAGGATACGAAATTTGCCCTATTGGTAATGGGAGTCCCCCTTTTGGGGGTGCTCTACTGTGCATTTATTTTGGCAGTGATGCTTTCCTCAGAAACGGCCCGACAACACCCCATTATCACTGGCACTATTTTCGTCTTAGCCCCTTCCCTAGTTTCCGGCACCATTTGGTTACGGGCTTCTTTTAAGGCCAGAAAACAGGAAAACTTGGGGCTTTAATGGGCATTCTTTATCTGGTGGCGACCCCCATTGGCAATTTGGGCGATATGACTCCCCGGGCGGTGGAAACCCTGCAGGAAGTTGATTTAATTGCAGCGGAGGATACCAGGCACACGGGCAAATTATTACAACATTTCCAAATCACCACGCCCCAGATTAGTTACCATGACCATAATCGCCATGGCCGCACCCAGGAGCTATTGGCCAAATTACAAGGGGGACAAAACATTGCTTTGGTGAGTGATGCGGGGACCCCAGGCATTTCCGATCCAGGGCAGGAGTTGGTGGCCGCCTGTGGTGAGTTGGCGATCGAGGTGGTGCCCATCCCCGGGGCCACGGCTTTAATTGCGGCCTTGATTAGCTCCGGTTTAGCCACGGAACGTTTTGTTTTTGAAGGTTTTTTACCCACGAAAAATCAGCCCCGAGAACAGTTGTTACAGAGTCTGGTGCAGGAGCCGCGAACGATTATCCTCTACGAAGCGCCTCACCGTTTATTGACCACCTTGACTGATCTGCAGACTGTTTTCGGCCCCGAACGGAACTTAACTGTGGCCCGGGAATTGACCAAATACCATGAACAATTTTGGCGGGGAAATCTGCAAACGGCGATCGCCTATTTCACGGAAAACACACCGAAAGGGGAATTTTGCCTGGTAATTGCCGGGGCACCACCGCAGGAGAGGGCTAACTTCTCCGAAGAAAATCTACGGCACGAACTGAGAAGCCTTATGGCTAAAGGATTAACTCGCTCCCAGGCCAGTCGACAATTGGCCGAAGCAGCGAAACTGCCCCGTCGGCAACTTTATCAACTCAGTTTGGAAATAGAAGCTGATAGCTGAAACCCGATTCTTGGCCAGCCTCCATGGCAAAACCCACCTCTGGAAATTCACTAAATTTTTCGCTCAGGAGTTCCAGCTTGGGCCGCTAGCCATTGTTTTAATTCTGTGAAATCAGAGCAGTCCAACAGCACTTCCCCCAACTGCTCCAATTGGGGCACAGTTAGAGTGTCAATTCTCGTCAGATTAACTTCATCCAACTCGCCAAAACGATGCTTAATTTGTTTGAGTAGCAGAGATTTTTGTCCACGTTCGATGCCCTGTTCAATACCTTGAAGCATCCAACTGGTTGTTAACTGCATAACGTCCTCCTGTTCTGGGGGGGAAAATTCGGCGATGGTTTCTTTGAAAATTGTCTCTTCCGCTTGATTGAGAGTGAGATAGGTGTCCACAAAGCCAGAGATTAATTGCATTCTAGCCGGATCAAGCTTGAGGGTTACCAATAGTCGCAAACATTCAGCCTTAACTTTGGCACGGTCGGGGGGAGCAATCTGCATTTTGGCCATTAACGCCGAAGCAATGGGATTAGGTTGATACAAAAAATCCCGCCAGTGGAGTTGGTTAAGTTGAAGAACTCTATATTTAAAATCTAGTACTAGTAAGTCGGGAAAATTAACACAGTATTCCTGGGCAGCTGGCTTTAAAGGACGATCGTAGGAAAAAATTACGATGGGATAAACTGGCAAAGAAAATTTAGCATGGAGACGGGCAAAGTAATGAAACATCCGCTGATTAAACTGGGACTGGTTGGTAGCCTGGGCTTCCACATGGATGAGGAAATAGGCATCTTGTCCCTTAAATTTGGCTTGGACGATCAGATCGCTCTCATGTCTTTCGCCAAAGGTTACGTCCGTGAAAATTTCCTTGTCGAGAAAAATTAAGTAATCTTGGTCTAAGTAATCCAAGACCTGGGGAAAAAACAAATCAAGAAACTCTAGAAAGAAAGTTGTCAAAAGTTCCTTGAAGAGGCGATCGTGGTCAATCATTCTTGATGGCGAGATTTGAAATCTTCAATAGTCATGGCCAAACCCTGATCTAGGGGAATGGTTGGTTGCCAATCTAAATAGTTTTTTGCCAAGGTAATATCCGGTTGCCGCTGTTTGGGGTCATCCTCCGGTAGGGGTTGGTAAATTAACTCCGCATCAGGATTAATGGCGGTCTGGATTTTTTCTGCCAGTTGCAAAATGGTATATTCCCCCGGATTACCCAAATTAACCGGGCCAATGTAATCCCCATTCATTAGGCGCATTAGACCTTCCACCAAGTCGGATACGTAGCAGAAGCTGCGGGTTTGGGAACCATCGCCAAAAACTGTGAGGGGTTTACCCTGTAGCGCCTGCACAATAAAGTTACTCACCACCCGGCCATCGTTTTCCAACATGCGTGGTCCGTAGGTGTTGAATATTCTTGCCACTCTAATGTCAACTTTGTGCTCTCGATAATATTCAAAAGCTAGGGTTTCTGCCACCCGCTTCCCTTCGTCGTAACAGGCTCTTGGACCAATTGTATTAACATTGCCCCGATAGCTTTCCGGTTGGGGATGAACGTCTGGATCGCCATACACTTCCGAGGTGGATGCCAATAAAAACCTTGCGCCAACCCGTTTAGCTAAACCCAACATATACAAAGTCCCCATCACATTTGTTTTGATGGTTTTAACGGGATTGAATTGGTAATGGACGGGGGAGGCTGGGCAGGCTAGATGGTAAACCTGGTCGACTTCCAAGCGAATGGGTTCGGTAACGTCGTGGCGAATGAGTTCAAAATTGGGATTATCTAACCATTGGATAATGTTCCGCTTCGTGCCGGTGTAAAAGTTATCCAGGCATAAAACTTCGTGGCCCTGGGCCATCAGGCGATCGATAAGATGGGAACCAATGAAGCCTGCTCCCCCTGTGACCAAAATCCGCATCTTTACCCCAACTTGTACAAATGGCGTCATTTTAGCATTTGCCAAATGCCTAGACAGCAATGAAATTCAATATGTCTACCCCCCACAGAGGAAAGGTTTGCGATCAATCCAATAGTCCTGGAATGGTTTTAATTTCCAGCCTTTTTTCCGTTAGTTCCACGGTAGGTACAATGGCTTCAACGAAGGGGATGAGCACTTCTTTGTCCGGGCTTTTATCCAAAGTTATCCCTAACAAATCGTTGCCGGCGCTATAGAAATCTGTCACTATCCCTAGGCGATCGCCATTGTTGTGGTCGTAAACAATCAACCCCAATAAATCAGTGACATGGAATTCCCCCTGCTCCAACGGTAGGCGATCGGTGGCGGGCACCAATAGTTGGTAATTGACCAAGGCTTCCGCCTGATTGCGGTCGGTAATTTCAGCGAAACGAAGAATATAAAGGTTTTTGCCAGGAATTTGTTTGCCCTTTTTGAGCGTGAGGGGTTGGGGGGTGTCCTGAGCTGTTTTTCTAATCCACCGCTGACCCTTGGTTAAAAATCTTTCGGGGAAATCTGAGGCTGAAAGAACTCGCACTTCCCCCTGAATGCCCTGGGGTGCAACAATGGTACCAATTTCTAGCCAATTTTCCATTTCCATGGTTTGGATCATATTTTTTTGATGTTTTCGTTAAAATTTCTCTGACTCCACCATCGTTCGTCTTTTGGGGGACTGTTGACAAGGTTTTAGTTTGGCTTCTAAACCCCCCAATACTGGGAGGCTTTTCTCTAGTTTTCCCCGAAACTTAGGGGGACCAAAGGCTTTTTAAACAGAAACCTATTGTCCACTGGGAAATAGCTAATTGGTGACGTAAAGCTGACCTACCTGCTCCACCGCAAGGCGGGACTGAATACCCAAGGTCAAAGGGGAGCGATCGCCGTTGTGGAAATGGTCAGCGGCGGCACAGGCAATCATGGCGGCATTATCAGTACAAAATTTTAAGGGTGGGAAAAAAACCTGCAATTGATTTTCCTCGGCGGCGGCTTGGAGATGATAGCGTAGGCGGCTATTGGCGGCCACCCCTCCTCCCACAGTAATGGTGGTTAAGCCATGGTCCAATGCACAACGAATAGTTTTCTTGGTCAGGGAACGGGCCACCGTATCTTGGAAACTGGCTGCTAAATCATCTACAGGGAAAGGTTCTGGGCTTTGCTTTAGTTTCTGGGTAAGGCGCAACATGGCGGTTTTCAAGCCACTAAAACTGGAGTCGTAGGGATGGTATCCCCCCTGGGGTAGGGAAATTTTTCCCTCGGGTAACTTAAAAGCGGCCGCATCGCCATTTTTAGCCGCTCGGTCAATGGCCGGCCCCCCTGGGTAACCTAAATCCAGCAGACGAGCTACCTTGTCAAACGCTTCCCCCGCTGCATCATCCCTGGTGGTGCCCAATTGTCGGTAATCGCCACAGCCCTTAACGTGGATCAAACTGGTATGGCCACCGGATACCAATAGGCATAAAAAGGGTGGCTGCAACTCCGGCTGACTCAGATAGCTGGCATAGATATGGCCTTCCAAATGATGTACCCCCAGAAAGGGCTTTTGGTGCACCATGGCCAATGTTTTGGCCGTCGTTACTCCCACCATCAACGCCCCGGCCAACCCCGGAGCCACCGTCACGGCGATCGCCTCAATGTCTGGCCACCCCAAACCAGCCCCTTGCAAAGCTTGGTCGAGACAGGCATTAATTAAAAGCAAATGCTGACGGGAGGCCACCTCCGGTACTACCCCCCCAAAAACTTGATGGGTTTGTATCTGGGAAGAAACCACATTACTGCAAACGTTACGATTATTTACAATTGCCACCGCGGTTTCATCACAACTTGTTTCAATTGCTAAAATGATTGCCATTCTCTGCTAGTTTGAGTTTGATCCAAAAGACGACGGTTTATTAGCCCTGTCTTTCCTATTATCGGCTAACGATCTCCGGATCACGGTAACAGGTTGCTCAACTGGCTTGTTTATGATCCGTTTTGTCTGCGGTGGGGCACATCGTGGACGTTAAAGTAAATGCTTGCGGAGGGGAATCTGGCCAAGGTTTCAGAACAAAAATGAGCTGGAACTAGACAAACCCAAGGAAGCAAGAATCCCACGCCTCTGGGTGAGGGAGTTGTCAATAGCCGCCTTTTTAGTCTTTTGTTTAACCAAGGAAACGATTTTTATGAAACATTTGTTGGCGTTGCTCCTAGCCTTTACACTCTGGTTTAATTTCGCCCCGACCGCTTCGGCGGACGATTTTGCCAATTTGACCCCCTGTAGCGAAAATCCCGCTTTCCAAGCTAAGTCCCAGAACTATCTCAACACCACCGACGATCCCAACTCCGGCAAAATCCGGGCCGAACGTTATGCTTCCGCCCTCTGTGGTCCCGAAGGCTATCCCCACCTGATCGTGGACGGCCGTTTCACCCATGCCGGTGATTTTCTGATTCCTAGCATTTTGTTCCTTTACATTGCTGGCTGGATCGGTTGGGTTGGTCGTTCCTACCTAATTGAAATTCGGGAAAGCAAAAATCCTGAAATGCAGGAAGTGGTCATCAATGTCCCCCTCGCCATCAAAAAAATGTTGGGTGGATTCCTCTGGCCCCTGGCCGCTGCTGGAGAATATACTTCTGGCAAACTGGTGATGAAGGATTCAGAAATCCCCACCTCCCCCCGCTAGTTAGGGACGGGGAAAGATTGGTGTTATTGCCCCATATCTAGCCCCCTTTAATTCTGAACTTATTTTTTGTTTATCTTTGTCAATTCTGGAGACTCAATTTATGGACGGTTTGAAATCCTTTTTGTCAACAGCTCCGGTCATGATTATGGCTTTGTTGACTTTCACCGCTGGCATTTTGATCGAGTTTAATCGTTTTTACCCCGATCTTCTTTTCCACCCCTAGTTTTATTTGTCAACTGAATTTCTCTCACTATTGTGTGTGGTGAGACAAGACTTTGGTTAGGATTTACGACTGATTTCCTAGCCAATTTTTTTTGCTAAAAATAGCTGAATTACCAGATCAATCGGTCAATTTACCTGGGTTGAGTAAATTAAAAGGATCTACTTGTCGTTTAAACATTAATTGGGATTCTGGCAGGGGTTGTACTGACCCGCCAGCTAAACTGTAAGTGTGGGGATTGGCGATTCTGGCCCCTAAATTTTGGTGGGCTGCCATAATCTCTTCTAGGCGATCGCCGTCGGTAAATTTAACCAAAGGAAAACCAGCTAAACACATTGCCCCTTGGATGCGCATCATTTCGATGTGGAACATAATCTCATCTTGAAAGAGTTTTTCTAGGGTAAGAATTTGTTCTAAATCTTGATAGAAAAATACCTGGAGATAGGTGAGGCTGGAATCCATGGCCCTAGCTAACAGGGTAGTGTGGTTCCAATTAAATTCAATTAAATTAACTTTTTTGCCAGGGGCTTGGGGATTTTGTTCAAAAATAATTTGCCCTTTATTTGACTTGGCTAATTCCGTAAAAGCTAGCCAATCTAGGGCGGAAACAATCACCATTACCCAGTGGTCACCGGGCTGATAATAATTTTTTAAACCGCTGAAATATTGCGGAATGGGATGACCTTGAATGGAAATTTCTTTGCTAACAATGCCGTCCTGGTTAGCTAAATTCTGGGCAAAGGCGATCGCCGCTGATAGATCTGCAAAACTAACAATGGCTTCCCGCCAGGGTAAGGCCGGGGCCAGGGGCAAAGTAATTTCAGTGATAATGCCATTGGTGCCATAGCCGTGGATGACCGGTTGGGCGGCCTCACCAGCTAGAACCAGACGCTGGGGTTCTGCCTCCATGGTCAACACTGTGAGGCTCTGGACATTGCCGGGGTCAAATAGGGTGCCATAGTTCACTGCCCCCATGCCGGTACTGCCGCCGCTGACAAAGCCCCCCGCCGTCGCCGTTTGGTAGGTGGAAGGTAAGAGCCGCAATTCCCAGCCTATTTGTTTAGCCTGCTGTTCTAGCTTGCCTAACTTTACCCCCGGTTCCACCACTGCTCGCCCCGCTTCCAGGCTAATGATCCTTTGCATAGGGGACAAATCCAACACAATCCCCCCCTGGAGGGGAACACATTGGCCGTAATTGCCCGTGCCGGCCCCCCGCACTGTGAGGGGAATTTGATTGGCTACACAGCAACGGATCACGGCGATCGCCTCCGCTTCTGAGCGGGCCAACACCACCAGATCCGCCTGTTTACCCCGTAACTGCTCAGTCAAAATGGGGCTGAAATGGGCGTAATCGGTGGATAGTTTCTGCCTCTGCTGGGGGTCTTGAATCACCTCCAAACCCTCGGCCGCCAATAATGCCGCAATTGCTGACCAGTCCATTGCTGTGATCCCTTACTAACTCTGGATTAGTCGCAGTCCCCCATATTATTAATTTGCACCACTAACTGGTCAATGGCCCGCACGAGGTTATCTCCGGAGCGGCTCCAATCGTTGGCCAAAATGCTGAAAACCACAGTGCCGTGGGCAGGGGTGTTGGCATAGCCGGACAAGGCCCGTACCCCCCGCAGGGTTCCTGTTTTAGCAAAGACGTTATTTTGGGCCGTGGTGGCTTTCATACGCCGGGCTAAAGTACCATCCTGACCGGCGATCGGCATGGAAGAAACAAACAAACTGCTGTTATTGCTGCGGTACATGGCCTGGAGGGTATCCACTAAGGAACGGGGCGTAGCCGCATTATTGCGAGACAAACCAGAACCGTCTGCCACTCGAAAACCCTGGGGATTAACCCCCAATTCTGCCACCGCTGCTTTAACGGCACCTGGCCCCCCCACGGTGTTGAGCAACAGTTCTGCATAGCTGTTGTTGGAGCGTTTATTGGTGGTCATTACCCAGTTCCGTAGAGGCTGGGAACGCACTGTGGCATTGGGACCCAACCGTTGTAGAGCCGCCGCTGTGGTGAAAATCTTCGCGTTGGAAGCGGGAATAAAGAACTTATTTTCGTTATGGCTATATAGCACCCGGCGATCGTCCAATCGTTCCACCAACACCCCCCAGTTGGGCATGGCCTTGGCCCCCACAATGCGCTGCACAATGGGTTCAAAGGTGGCAGGGCAAGCCCCTTGGTAAATAGGGGAACCAATGTTGCCAAATCCCCCCGTTGGCATTTCCACTTCGATAGGAACTGACTGCCTACCCTGAAAATAGTCAACGCTGGCAAAGGTTTCTGGCTGGTCGGCTAAGGCCGGGGTGGTGCTTAACAGGGCAGCGCTGGTGGCAAGGGCGCCAACTTTTAGCCAGGGAAAACGATTTTTGATCATGGGCTTCCAATAAAGTTCAGAACCGCGAACCATGGGGGAGCAGATTGCTTCAGGTCTGACCTTGGTCCAACCACACAGGCACTGCTACCTTCCATCTCTAGGTTTGGGCTTTTTTGTGACGCACCATTTTTGATGCAGCAAAGTCAGGATTATACCACCATCGTCGACAACCATTGGTAGGCGATCGGGGAAACCATTATTCAGGACGAAATGAAAACTTCTTGGCTTGACTCTGCTGCAGAGAATATCAGGAAGTACTAAGAAAACTTCCTAACGACGCTGGCGGGAGATAATTTTTTCCACCATGGCTTGGCTTTCATGCACAAGGCTATGGCATGGCCCGGGGGCTTGGGTTAGGGTAGGCACCAGGTTACGGGCCTGGAGAGTCATGTGCAGTTGCAATTCCGCCACGTAATCACTGATGGCTTCTTGGGGCTGGGGAAGATCTACCGGGGTCGCTGACACTGTCCTTTTTCCTCCTTGAGCAATGCTGTTAACTAAAAAAATAACTGAAAAGTATCCAACCGAGGGACTTGGGATCCCTATAAAAACTACCATGGCATTAGCGGAGACGCACGCTTCTGCAACAGTCTTTAACATTTAGCTGTCTGTGGCCCTGGGACATTTCTCCCTAAATTGGGCCCTGGGTCCCTAGTTTCCTTTGCCAATTCTCTTGCCAATCAGTTATTCAGTTTTTCCATGTCAGAGCTTCAAACCCTGATCCGTAGTATTCGTCAAGAAGCAGAACGGGAGCCTTTTCCCTTGGATTCTCCCATTTACCAGCAGGCCGGCAAGGATGCCCTGGAGCCGATTTTGTTCGGAGGGAATCTGGGCAGTCAGCTTTGTTTTTTTGGTCGAGATCTGGGAGCGGATGAGGTACGCCAAGGGCAACCCTTGATCGGAGCGGCGGGCCGCTTAGTGAGGAAGGGCTTTTTTGAAGCTTGGCAGGGTCGGACGCCCAAAGGTCAAGACGATCTGCAAACTGTTTGCCAAAGGATTTTGCTCACCAATACAGTGCCTTATAAGCCCCCGGAGAATAAGGCCTATTCCGTTAAGGTGAAGGAGCGGTTTCGTCCTTTTGTGGAGCAGTTATTGGTGTTCCATTGGCAGGGCAAACAAATTATTACCCTGGGAACGGAAGCTTTTAAATGGTTCGCCCCCTATGGTGCTAAGGGACAGTTGGATGAATTTTTCCGGGGTGGCGATCGCTATGAATCTTCCTTAGATGTGTTGATCAAAGCCAACACAGGAGCGGGCAAAAGTAGTCAAAAAATTGTTAGATTAATGCCTTTACCCCATCCTTCACCGTTAAATAAGCGGTACTACGGCCAATTTCCCCAAATGTTGCAACGCCGCTTGGCGGAAATTGCTTTCTAGCCCTAGGTTGAGGGCGATTACATTACTCCAGAATCCATCAAATTTACCTATGAAAGTTTTAGTTGTCGGTGCCACCGGAGAAACGGGCAAACGGGTTGTCCACACCCTAGTCGATCGCCAAATTGCAGTGCGGGCTTTGGTGCGAAACTATGACAGTGCTAAGGCGGTATTGCCCCCAGGGACGGAAATTATGGTGGGGGATTTGTTGGAACCGGAAACTATCAAAGCGGCGATCGCCGATTGCACTGCGGTGATTAGTGCGGCCGGAGCCAGGCCGAGTGTGGATTTGACCGGGCCATTTAAAGTGGATTATTTGGGTACCCGCAACCTAGTGGATGTGGCCAAGGCCAGTGAGATTGAACAATTGGTGCTGGTCTCTTCCCTCTGTGTATCCAATCTCTTCCATCCCCTCAACTTGTTCGGTCTAATTTTGGTGTGGAAACAGTGGGGCGAAAATTATCTCCGTCAGAGCGGCGTGCCCTACACCATTGTGCGGCCAGGAGGACTCAAAAATGAGGACAACGACAATGCCATTGTTATGGCCGGGGCGGATACATTATTTGATGGTAGTATTCCCCGACAAAAAGTAGCAGAGGTTTGTGTGGAATCTCTCTTTAGCCCCAGCGCTAAAAATAAAATTGTTGAAATTATTAGTAAACCGGATATTCCCGTACAGTCCTTTGAGGAATTATTTGCGATGGTTAGCTGATTAAAAAATTATTGAATTTCTTCAGCTACTACAAATAAAAAGTCCCCCAAG
The DNA here is from genome assembly GCF_014698605.1 of Synechocystis sp. FACHB-383. Lineage (NCBI taxonomy): Bacteria > Bacillati > Cyanobacteriota > Cyanophyceae > Synechococcales > Merismopediaceae > Synechocystis > Synechocystis sp. FACHB-383. Next base: position 287,516 of record NZ_JACJTJ010000029.1, read on the forward strand.
AGCCACAGTATCTTTAGGGGACGAATATTTGTAGATCAAAGAACTATCACTACAAGACAACTATTGCTTGGATGTCTTGCAATTGATGGACAATTTACTGTTTAGTCAGACGGGTTAACACCGCATTAGAGCGTTCAATGAAACCCTTCATGCCCTCCGCATCAAAACCTTTTTGGGCCATTAATGCCAGGTCATAAACGTGTTGACAAAGGGACTTGGCCAACTCCGCTGAAGGAGATTCTCCACTGCCGGTGACAATACTACCTTGGCTGAGGGAAAGAATGTTTTGAATCAGAGGATGATTGGTGTTGATCGCCAGCACATGTTGCTCCGGGAAGGCCATGGCTTGCTGTTGCATCATGGCGGTCATTTCCTGGAGGCGGCGCATTGCTTCCGGCAATAACACTATGGCCGGGGGCGTAGATTGGGGATCGTCAGATTTTAGGGATTGGGTTTTGATGTTGATGTTGGGATTGTTGAGGGCCTTTTCAAAAATTTCCTTAATTTGCTCACTGCGGGATTTGTTGGTGGCCGGATCGACAATGTCGCTGGCTTTGTCTTCCTCAATCAAGCTTTGATCCAGTTCTGAATCGACCCGGGAAAATTTGACGTCACTGTACTCTTTTTCCAGGAAGGGAATGAAGTAATTGGTGTCAATGAAGGAATCCATAAATAGGACTTCAATGCCCTGATTTTTATACAGTTCCACATAGGTCGCTTGGGTACTCTGATCGGTGCAGTAGAAAACCCGATTTTCGTGGCGTTCCTTATTCCTGGCCAAGTAACGCTTTAAGCTGGTGTAGCCCTCTTTTTCGTAGGGATTAACGCCATCATCCTGTTGGGCATCGGACCAGGCATCACCATCTTCTGTTAAAACTTCCACTTTAGGCTCGGTAACTTCGGCTTTGTAGGTGGTGCGGTAGAGTAACAGGTCTTCCACCTGTTGTTTGAACTTATCTTCTCGCAGGGAGCCAAATTTGACAAAGGTGCCAATGTCTTCCCAACATTTCAAATATTCTTCGGGATTTTCGTCATACAAAGATTTGAGGCGATCGCCTACTTTTTTGGCAATGTAGTCGGCAATGCGGCGCACGGTGCGATGGTTGGTGAGGGCACTGCGGGAAACGTTGAGGGGAATATCCGGACTATCAATTACCCCCCGGAGCGGCATCAAAAATTCGGGAATGACTTCCTCACAATGGTCACTGACAAAAACCTGGTTGCAGAAAAGTTTTATTTGCCCCTTGGACACATCCACATCGGGACGTAATTTGGGGAAATAAAGAATACCGTTGAGCAAAAATGGGTAATCGGTGTTGAGGTGTACCCACAGCAGCGGATCTTCCTGGAAAGGGTACAGGTAGCGGTAAAACTCCAGGTAATCTTCCTTGGTTAGATTCTGGGGGGATTCCTTCCAGATGGCCCGTTGCTTATTTAATGTTTCCCCTTCAAAGCGGATGGGCACCGCCATAAAATCAGAGTAGGTTTTTACCAGTTGGCGAATGCGACCGGCTTCTAAATATTCCTGTTCATCATCTAATAGGGTTAGGGTGACGGTGGTCCCCACCTGTTGGCGATCGGAATCGGTTAGTTCAAACTCCGGTGAACCATCACAACTCCAATGCACCGCCTGGGCCCCTTCTTGATAGGAAAGGGTATCAATTTCCACTTTTTGGGACACCATGAAAGCGGAGTAAAAGCCCAAACCAAAGTGACCGATCAGATCATTGGCGGACTTTTGGAACTTTTCGATGAACTCCTCCGCACTGGAAAAGGCTACTTGGTTAATATATTTTTTCACCTCATCGACGGTCATGCCAATGCCGTTATCGGTAATGGAAAGGGTCTTATTAGCCTTGTCTACCACCAAAGTGATTTGGGGATCCGGCACTTCCTGGGCCCCGTCGCTGGCGAAGGCGGCCATTTTCCGTTTGCTGATGGCATCAACGGCGTTGGAGATCAGTTCCCGCAAAAAGATTTCATGGTCAGTGTAGAGAGACTTTTTAATAATCGGGAAAATATTCTCGGTGTGGATCGTGATATTGCCTTTTTCGAGTACTGCCATAGGTCTTTAGATTTAATGTTTAGGATGTTTAGGAAATTTAGTAGACTGGCAAAACTTCCAGGAACCCGATCAGCTCCCCAGATTTGCCCAGTTCCCCAGCAATGGGGGTAACCCCATCATCATACGAAGCCAGGGACAGTTTACTCAGCGGCAGTTTCCGATCTTTGCTGTTTCGGTTATCCGTACCCCAAAAGTGATCCCCCAACTTGGCCCCGAATCCCAACGGCGATCGCCATTGCTACCTGGGGTATTAAAACCCGCTGGCTAGCCGGAATTTCCGTCCAGATTCCCTTTCCAGATGTCCCCGTCGGTTCTACACTTGACTTCGAAGTGTGTTGTTGGCAATCGAGAGGTCTGCTTGTGAAACGTGTCTTAGCGATTATCCTGGGCGGTGGGGCCGGGACCCGCCTCTATCCTTTAACCAAACTCAGAGCCAAACCCGCAGTCCCCTTGGCCGGAAAGTATCGCCTCATTGATATCCCCGTCAGTAATTGCATCAACTCAGAAATCGTTAAAATTTACGTCCTCACCCAATTTAATTCCGCTTCCCTAAACCGCCATTTGACTAGGGCATACAATTTTGCCGGTTTCCAGGAAGGCTTTGTGGAGGTGCTAGCCGCCCAACAAACCAAGGACAGTCCCGAATGGTTCCAAGGTACGGCTGATGCGGTGCGTCAATATCTTTGGTTGCTGGGGGAATGGGACGTGGATGAGTATCTCATTCTCTCCGGCGATCATCTTTATCGCATGGACTATGCCCAATTTGTTCGACGCCACCGGGAAACTAACGCCGACATCACCCTTTCCGTTGTCCCCGTAGATGACAAGAAAGCCCCCGAATTAGGTCTGATGAAAATAGATGCCCAAGGCAGGGTAGTCGATTTTTCCGAAAAACCCAAAGGAGATGCCCTGCGCCAAATGCAGGTGGACACCACCCTCCTCGGTCTGAGCCCAGAAAAGGCTAAGCTCAATCCCTACATTGCCTCCATGGGCATTTACGTCTTCAAAAAAGAAGTACTGCACAATCTACTGGAGAAATACGAAAGCGCCACTGACTTTGGCAAAGAAATCATTCCCGATTCCGCCAAGGACTATAATCTCCAAGCCTATTTGTTTGATGATTACTGGGAAGATATCGGTACCATTGAAGCTTTTTACGAAGCTAACCTAGCACTCACGAAACAGCCCCATCCCGACTTCAGCTTCTACAACGAAGATGCTCCCATCTACACCAGGGGCCGCTATTTGCCCCCCACCAAAATGCTGAACGCCACCGTAACGGAATCCATGATTGGGGAAGGCTGTATTGTCAAAGATTGCCGCATTCACCACTCAGTTTTAGGCATCCGTAGCCGCATTGAGTCCGGTTGCACCATTGAAGATACCCTCTTAATGGGCAATGACTTTTATGAATCTTCCCCGGAACGGGAATCTTTGGAAAGTAACGGCAAATGTCCCGCCGGCATTGGGCCCAACACCACCATTCGACGGGCGATTATCGACAAAAATGCCCGCATCGGCAAAAACGTCATGATTGTCAACAAAGAAAATGTCCAAGAAGCTAACCGGGAAGAGTTGGGCTTTTACATCCGCAACGGCATTGTGGTGGTGATCAAAAATGTGACGATCGCCGATGGCACGGTAATCTAGGGCCAGTTCCTTTCCTCGCACTATGGCCATGACCGCTCCTGTTAAAGCAGTAAAATCCCTAACCCAGAAGTTTGCCCCCCTCCGGTCTGTCCTAGACCAATTGGACGGCCTGGGCATTCTTGCCTGGGGGGTGTTGATGCTCAAGTACTCTGTCTCTGGGGAACTGAGGCTATTAATTCACCCCAACTACTTTGGACTGGTGACAGTAACGGGCTTTGTCCTGCTGTTTTTGGGCGGTCTAAGGTTGTTCCAAACCGGAAGACGTTGGTTAAAAAGGGCCCGTCGCAGTGGTAATGGCAACCAAAATAGTGTCACCCACGTAGCGGTTTTACCTCTGGGCATGGGCACCGCTCTGTTGTTGGTTACCGCCGTGATGGGGCTTTTTATCACTCCCTCTGTCTTCAGCAGCCAATTGGCCATCCAACGGGGTATTAGTACCACTTTGCCCCCTACCCAAACCCAGATATCCAGCTTTGCCTCCCAGATCAAGCCGGAAGACCGCACCCTGGTGGATTGGGTCCGCACCATCAGCGCCTATCCAGAGCCGGACGTTTACGCCGGTCAAAAGGTTAATGTAACGGGCTTTGTCGTTCACCCTGACTATTTGCCAGACAATTATCTCCTCATCAGCCGCTTTATTCTGACCTGCTGTGCAGTGGATGCCTACCCTGTGGCTTTGACTGTCCGTTTAGAAGGTTCCCGTAGCCAGTACCCTCCCGATACTTGGTTGACCATTCAAGGGCAAATGGTAGCCGCAACCTTACCCAGTTCACCAGACCAAGGTAGGCAAGGGGGAGAAAAGCGCCAGGTGGTGGTGGAAGCCCAGTCGGTGGAAGTGGTGCCAACTCCTGCGGATCCCTATAGTTACGCGGATTGAGCAATGGGGAACGGAACCTAATCTGGGCCAAATCCATCGATACGAAGGCAGAGGTTCCCTTGGTGAAGATTGTCTATTCGCTAAAATAACCCAGCATTATTGTGCAAATTCGTTGACCAGTATGAAAGGTTTGTCCGGGCTGTTACAGTTTTTCATCGGCTTTATTCTGGGGGTGACCCTGTTTGTGGGGGGGATTTCCCTGGCGGGCTATTTGATTTTCAACCGTTTTGCGGCTAATCCAGAAAAGCCCTTATTTCCTGAAGAACAAAGTCAGCCCAAAAATGACAAGCCCTCCCCTACGGAGACAGCATCGCCCCAAGCATCACCGCAACCGAGTCCTTCCCCTTCCCCCACAGAAGAGCTTCCCCCTGGGGCTTATAAAGCTAAGGTCATTTGGAATGGGGGCTTAAATGTGCGTACCGAGCCGGATCGGGATTCTGATTCCCTCGCCACCATTAACTACAACGATGAAGTGGTGGTGTTGGCCACCGAGGGGGAGTGGTCGAAGTTACGAGTGGGGGGCACCGAGGGATGGGTGCGTTCAGGCAATCTGGAAAAATTGGCAAACCCCTAGGGCCTGTTGACAAAGTTTTAGTTTTTCCCCTCAATCGATCCACTAAAGCAAAGGCAATAAAGGGACTTTTATCTAAATTTGCTCCAAATTTAAGGGGCGGGAAGTTGTTAAAACAGATTTTTAGTGGTAATCGAGGATAACAGATACTATGGCAGCGGCGAGATGGCCGGTCAGATTCTTTTTCGGCCAGTTCTGGCAGGCAGTTCCCCCTTCTAATTCACTTAGCTGACTAGTTCCCGCACATCGGCCACTTGCCCCGTAATGGCCGCCGCCGCCACCATAGCTGGACTCATTAACAAAGTGCGACCAGAGGCAGAACCCTGACGCCCCTTAAAGTTGCGATTGGAGGAAGAAGCACTCAGTTGATCACCCTGGAGTTTATCGGGGTTCATGGCCAAACACATGGAACAGCCTGCTTCCCGCCATTCAAAGCCCGCCGCTTGAAAAATTTGATCTAATCCCGCCGCTTCGGCCTGTTGTTTCACTTGTTCGGAACCAGGTACCACAAAGGCTTTTACCCCCGCTGCTACCTGATGACCCTTGGCCACCTTAGCTGCTTCTTCCAAATCACTCAGGCGGCCGTTGGTACAACTACCAATGAAACAAACATCGACCTTGGTGCCTTTCAGCGGTTGTCCCGGCTGGAATTGCATATATTTGTAGGCTTCGCTGGCGATCGCCTGGTCATCGGGGTCGAGGCTGTCGAGGGTGGGAACGGGTTCACTAATACCAATGCCTTGGCCGGGGGTAATGCCCCAGGTAATGGTGGGCTCAATGTCCTCTGCCCGGAAGGAGACCACATCGTCATAGACTGCATCGGGGTCGCTGGCGATACTGCGCCACCATTGCACAGCCTTGTCCCAATCTTCCCCTTGGGGAGCAAACTCCCGCCCCTTCAGGTATGCAAAGGTCACTTCATCTGGGTTGATATAACCACAACGAGCCCCCCCTTCAATGGACATATTGCAAACGGTCATGCGTTCTTCCATGTCCATTGCGGTAAAGGTTGACCCGGCATATTCGTAGGCATAGCCGACACCGCCCTTAACACCCAATTTGCGGATAATGTGGAGAATAACATCCTTGGCATAGACCCCAGGTGCTAAATCACCATTAACCTCAATTTTTCTCACCTTTAACTTGTTTAAGCTCAAACTCTGGGCCGCTAATACGTCCCGCACTTGGGAAGTACCAATGCCAAAGGCGATCGCCCCGAAGGCTCCGTGGGTCGAAGTGTGGGAGTCGCCACAGGCAATGGTCATACCCGGTTGAGTTAGGCCCTGTTCCGGGGCAATGACGTGGACAATGCCCTGATTGCCGGAGCCAATGGGGTGGAAGCGAATATTATGGGCCTTGGTATTGGTCTCCAACGCCTGCATCATTTCTTCGGCCAGGGAATCCTGGAAGGGCCGTTGTTGATTTTCCGTCGGCACAATGTGGTCCACCGTGGCCACTGTTCTTTCTGGATACATGACCCGCAATCCCCGCTCCTTCAGCATGGCAAAAGCCTGGGGACTGGTGACTTCGTGAATCAGGTGCAACCCGATGAAGAGTTGGGTTTGACCCGATGGCAAAACACTGATGGTGTGGAGATCCCAAACTTTGTCAAATAAGGTTCTTGCGCTCATAGTGGAAGTCTAGACAGGGCGATCGCCGAGGGAAAATGAATGGAGGATGGGGTAGTCGTAGTAACTATCACCATCTTAGCCTGACCTGACAACCTGCACCTAGGGACAGTAAAGGAGAAAAATCAAGTTAATTTGGTCTTGAAATCGGGGAAATTAGGCTAGGATGACAAGCAGAGCCCGCCCGAAAAACTGCCCTGGCACCCCCGACAAAGATTTGATTGATTAATCCCTATGAGTACTATTTTAGTTGTCGAGGATGAAAGTATTACCCGGGAGTTGATTGGGGAAACTCTGAGTTTGGAAAACTACAGGATTCTAGAAGCGGAAAATGGGGTTATGGCCATGGGGCTGCTCAACTCTCTGGAGGTGATGCCCGACTTAATCATCTGTGATGTGATGATGCCGGAAATGGACGGCCACGGCTTGATTACAGCCCTACAACAAAACCCTAAAACAGCGGCCATTCCCTTCATTTTTCTGACGGCCCTGGGGACTATGCAAGATTTTCGCAAGGGGATGAATTCCGGAGCAGATGATTATTTAATCAAGCCTTTTAAACAAGAAGATTTGCTGAATGCAGTTAATAGCCGCTTGCAAAAACAAGCCAAGTTATCAGCCTTTTATCAGAGAAATCTGCCCCTTTCGTCCAGCGATAGGCGCCGACGCTCCAGTAGCACAGGCACACCGACCTTAACCCCCGATGAGGCAGAAATTTGGCGGGATTTGGAAGTGGGTTTAAACACCGGACAAGTTTGTCTTTTTTACCAACCGAAAGTAGCCATTCATAACCATTGTCTGATCGGCTGTGAAGCGCTCATCCGTTGGCATCATCCCCATAAAGGCTTTGTTTCCCCAGGAATTTTCATCCCGATCGCCGAAAAAACAGGCTTTATCAGCGTGGTGGGGGAATGGGTGATTGAAACGGCTTTGCGTCAATGCCAGCAATGGCACTGCCTAGGGCTGGATCCGGTGCAAGTAGCGATCAATATTTCTGCCCAACAATTCCATGGAGAAGATCTGATTTCTATTTTGCGGCTCGGCACCCAAAAATATGATGTTAGTCCCCAACAATTGGAAGTGGAATTAACCGAAACCCTCTTGGTGAAAAATGTCCAGGATTCCATTGACCAGTTGAATGGGCTCCGGGCTGGGGGCTTCAGCGTGGCGATCGACGACTTTGGCACTGGTTATTCTTCCCTGAGTTATTTGCAGCAGTTCCCCTTTGACGTTCTGAAAATAGATCAAAGCTTTATTCGTCACATTGATCAAAACGCCAAAAACAAAACTATCACCGCCTCGATTATCAACCTGGCCCACGAACTGGAGTTGCGGGTCATTGCCGAAGGGGTGGAAACCTGGGCAGAATACGATACCATTGCGGACATGAGGTGTGACGAGTTGCAAGGCTATCTTTTTAGTCGTCCTCTGCCAGTGGCGGATTTTACCGAGTTGTTAAGCCGGGGCACGGACAGTCCTATTTTGCCCCTACGCCGCTGATAGTCCAGTCAAGATGCGAAAAATTAATCAAATCAATAATGGTATTACACCAACAACGTTTCTCCCTCGACCATGGAGCTTTTTGTCAAACCTTAGTCCAAACTGAAAATTTACTCATTGTCCAAGACCTGGATGGGGTTTGCATGGAGTTAGTGCAAGACCCCCTCAGCCGTCGGATTGATGCTGATTATGTCCGGGCCACCACTCTCTTTGCTGACCATTTTTATGTGTTGACCAATGGGGAGCATGTGGGGAAAAGAGGAGTACAGGGCATTGTGGAACGGGCCTTTGGGGATGTACCTTTTGTGCAACAAGAGGGTTTATATTTACCTGGCTTGGCGGCCGGGGGAGTGCAGTGGCAGGATCGTCATGGCAAGGTAAGTCATCCCGGAGTGGGGCAAACGGAGCTGGAGTTTTTAGCGGCAGTGCCCCAGAGAATTACCAATTGCTTACAGACTTTTTTTGGCGATCGCCACCATTCCTTGTCCCCGGAGCAGTTGCAAATGGGCATCGATGCTTCGGTTTTGGATAATGTGGCTTCCCCCACAGCGAATTTAAATACCTTGGCTAATTTGTTACAGGACACTCCGCAAATTTACCGGGATTTACAGGAAACCATGGCCCAATTATTGGACCAACTAATGGCAGAAGCAGTGGGTCAGGGTTTGGGTAACAGTTTTTTCGTCCACTATGCGCCTAATTTGGGCCGGGATGAACAGGGTAAGGAAATTATTCGTTGGGCCAAGGCTGGGGATTCCGGCACCACTGACTTTCAGTTTATGTTGCGGGGGGGAGTGAAAGAAGCGGGGGTTTTGGCCTTGTTGAACCGTTACTACCACAGTCGGACGGGGCAATATCCTTTGGGGGAAAGTTTTAGTGCTCGCCAAGCCCCCCCATCCCACCAGGATTTGTTGCATTTGGTGAAAACGAAATTTGATTTGGACTTGATGCCCCTGATCATTGGGGTCGGGGATACGATCACTAGCCAGGTGGATGAAACTACCGGGGAAATTCGACGCGGCGGAAGCGATCGCCAATTTTTGCAATTGATCCAAGACTTGGGAGATTTGGGAAATCAGGGTAACTTAGTGGTGTATGTGGACAGTTCCCAAGGGGAGGTGAAAAACCGTCAACCCCTACAACTAGAAACCGTGGCAGGGCAAACCCAAGTGGTGGCCGGCCCTGGGGATATGCGGGATCGGGAAGATCCATTGCAGATCAATGTGGCTTTTCCTGGTGGCCATGACCAATATGTAGCGGCATTTAAACAGGCGGCCCAGCGCCGACGAGCCCATTTTTCCTAGTAGTTAAAGTGGTTGAGCCGTCCTCTGTGGTCGCCCCGGGTTCCCCATTGCTGGGGAGTTATGAACGGGGTAGCACCAGTCAGTTTTCACCGTTTGATTTTTTTGTTGTATCGTAATTTTTGCCTATGGCTAGTGTCAGTTTTGAACAGGTAACTAAACAGTTTGATGATTATGTCGCCGTTAATAATTTGAATTTGGAGATTGCAGACGGGGAGTTTTTAGTGTTTGTGGGGCCGTCCGGTTGTGGCAAAACCACTTCCCTACGACTTTTGGCCGGGCTGGAAACCGTTAGTCAAGGACAAATCTGCATTGGCGATCGCCGGGTGAATGAACTATCCCCCAAAGATCGGGACATTGCCATGGTGTTCCAGTCCTATGCCCTCTATCCCCACATGAGCGTCTATGACAATATGGCCTTTAGCCTCGATTTACAGGGCAAGTCCAAAGAAGAAATTAAGCAACGGGTGTATGGTGCCGCTGAACAATTGGGTATTGAAAAACTACTACACCGTAAACCGAAAGAATTGTCTGGGGGGCAACGGCAACGGGTGGCAGTGGGTAGGGCCATTGTGCGTAAACCCTCCGTATTTTTGATGGACGAGCCCCTTTCCAATTTGGATGCCATGCTCCGGGTGCAGGCCCGCAAAGAAATCAGCAAACTCCATAGCGATCTGACCACCACCTTCATTTACGTTACCCACGACCAGGTGGAAGCCATGACCATGGGCGATCGGATTGCCGTGATGAAGGATGGCATTCTACAACAGGTGGATAGCCCCGCTAATTTATATAATCAGCCCGCTAACCTATTTGTGGCTGGTTTCATTGGCAGTCCCGCCATGAACTTCTTTCAGGTAGAAAGATCAAGTCAAGCAGGGGAAGAAAAACTTAATTTAGATGGTGTGGCCCTACCATCACCAGAAACCGTAGCTAAAAACGGCGATCGTGCCGTTACCCTCGGTATTCGCCCTGAAAATATTTATCATCCCCAGTACTTACCGCTAGAAATTGAGCCACTGGAATTACCCGCTACCATTAACCTAGTGGAAATGATGGGTAATGAATTGATTGTTTATGCCCAAACCGCCGCCGGCACAGAATTTGTGGCCCGCATTGACCCCAGGGTAAATATTAAACAAAAAGACTCAGTTAAGTTTGTGGTTGATGCTCACCGCTTTTACTACTTTGATCGGGAAATGGAAACGGCGATTACTTAGAATTTGTTGGCGAAGCTTTAGTTTTCCCCTAAATTACCTGGGGCTGGAGGATTTGTATCCAATCTATCCCCAAGCGTGGGTAGTCAGGAGAGCTTTTCAAGCACTTTCTCAAAGGGTTAGTCACTTTTCTAAATCTTCCCAGTTGTTACCCAATGAGCGATCAAGTTAACGGTTGAGCTGTCGATACAATCTTTGCCACTGTTGCCGTAAACCGAAGGGATTAGGGCTGGTTTCCGTTTCCAGATTCCATAAACTTTCATAGAAAAAGAAAGAAGTGCCAGCAAAACCTTGATCATCAACCCATTGGGCTTGCTGTTGAATTCTTTGGGGAGGAATGGGACGATTTTTTAAGCCGCTTAGGATGCCCACTACTACGGGGATTTCCATTTTAGTTTGTTGTACTAAAGATTGTTGTAATTCCCCGGTAAAAGAGGCTTGTTTTTCTCGGTAAATCTGTAGAACCAACTCATCCACCACTCCGGCTTGATGCCAAGTTTGCCAATCTAACAGAAAGCAATTTTTGGAAAAGGTTTGGGGATTGGGGGAAATGGAAATGGTCAAATCCGGTTTTACTGCTTTTAAAATGGGCACTAAAATCTGCACGTAGCGACTAATTTTAGCCGATCGCCAATCGGTCCATTGTTGCCAAACGGGGTCGGAGCTAACGCAGTTTTGATTCAAGTTTAACTCAGGGGCCGGGGGCGGTTCATTGCCTGTCTCTTGGCGGTATAACTCAACAGTGATGGGGTCATAACCAAAATTGTAGGGATAACCAAAATGATCGTCCAATTGAATGCCATCGACATCGTACCGAAGGACTAAATCCACCAATAAAGCAGTAATTAGCTGTTGTACTTCGGGATGGAGAGGATTTAACCACACCCGAGGGATAACGCCCCCTTCGAGCCAAATAGTTTCCCCCTGAGCATTGGCGGTCAACCAATGGGGATGGTTTTTGATCCACTCACTCTCCGCCGGGGCCATAAAGCCAAATTCAAACCAAGGAATAACCCGCAAAGATTTTTCTTTGCCTAAGCTAATTACCTCCGCCAACATGTCCCGATCGCCTAGTTTGGGATCTTGGTTTTGCCCTAACCATTGTTGGGCCACGGCACTGGGATAGAGGGTATGGCCATCGTTCCACACCGTTGGGTACAGGGTATTGAAATTGGTGCTTTTCAAGTCGGCGATCGCCGTTTTTAGTTGAGCGGAATCATAAAGCACATTGCTATCGACATTGGTCAACCAAACTCCCCGAACTTTAGTGGGGGAAGCGAGGGAATTTTCCCACAGCAAAACTGTGCCAACCATGAGGCTAACTGTCAGTAAGAATAATCCTAAACCCCGCAAGAATTTTCGAGAACAAAACTTAAACATTACATAATTTAAGTTTAAATCGGTCGATAAACTCGATAGTTAATGCTAGGAAAAATATTGTCCATAACTTCTACCTTTTCTAGCCAACCCGCATCCACCTTGCCAGCCCGAATATCATCAAACAATTTATCAAAGCGCAACAGATGGGAACGGGTACGGCGTACCGCATAGGGCACCATGGTTCCCGTCCGCATAATAAACGCCCAGTCGGAGGATTGGGCCAGCAACAATTCCCGCGCCGCTTGGTTTAAAGCCCGTTCTTCCAGCTCATCCACCGCCTCTCGATAACTCAAGTCAATCATACGCTCGGCGGCTTTATGTAGATGGGGATAAATCCAAGCATTGGTTTCATTAAGCCAATATTCATGGAAACCTTTATAACCCCAACTGGATTGGGAAGGACGACAAACCTGTTGGTTGGGATTCCCCCGCAGATAGTCCGCCAAATGGGTCATCTCAAACGTGTCTTGATCAAACCAGGATTTGCGGAATAGATAGTCAATAAACCACGGGCCTTCGTACCACCAATGACCAAACAGTTCCGCATCGTAGGGGGACACGACCAGGGGAGGACGCCCCATAATACCCGCTAGGTGACCCACCTGTTGCTGGCGGTTGTACATAAAGTTGGCGGCGTGTTCAGCGGACTTTTCCTTGGCCCAGTAGGGATCGTACCAAGCCTTTTCCGACAGTCCCCCATCCCGACTGGTGATTTTGTGATATTTGATGCCAATATTTTTCCGCTGACCGTTGGGCATGATGTAGGGCTTAATGTACTCATATTCCGCTTCCCAGCCCAAATCTTTATAAAATTCCCGATAAACCGGATCCCCTGGATAACCCACCTGGGAAGACCACACCTGTTGGGAAGATTCATGGTCCCGGCCAAAGGCGGCCACCCCAGTTTCAGTAAAGATGGGGGCATAGGTGCCAAACCGGGGTCGGGGACGGGCGTATAAAATGCCATGGCCATCTACCAGAAAGTACCGCAGACCCGCATCGGCCAGCATTCTTTCCACCCCTTCGTAATAGGCACACTCCGGCAGCCAAATGCCCTTTGGCGATCGCCCAAAGTTTTCTTCATAATGTTCGCAAGCTACCTTAATTTGGGACCACACCGCTTGGGGATACATTTTCATCAAAGGAAAATACCCGTGGGTGGCACCACAGGTAATAATTTCCAGATTATTGCCGTCTTGAAACTGTTTAAAAGCTGTAACTAAATCCCCGTCGTAACGCTCCCAGGTTTCCCGAATGGTGGCAAATTCCTGGGCGTAGAAATTAGCTAAATACTGTAGATGGCCGTTATGTTCATTACGAACAATTTCTTTTTCTAATAATTCCTGCAACAAAGATAAATGGGCTTCGTAACGCCTTTGCAACAGGGGATCCCGGAGCATAGAAACCAACGGCGGCGTCATGCTCATGGTAATTTTAAAATCTACCCCATCCCGCTTCAAACCTTCAAATACATGGATAAGGGGAATATAGGTCTCTGTGATGGCTTCGTATAACCATTCCTCCTCCAAAACATAATCGCTTTCTGGGTGCCGAACGAAGGGAAGATGGGCGTGGAGGACAAGGGCAACATAGCCAAGAGCCATAGGAGTTACGCACCTGATGCGGGATAGTACAAAGTTAGTGGCTAACTTGTAGCCAATCTTATCAAAATATGGCCCGGGAAAACTTTGCCTCAGATGGCGGGGATCGGGGGGAATCATTTAGCCAAGCTCGATATAATACACCCCATAGCCCATTGCTTCCCCTACCATGCTCATTCCCCTTACTAAAGAAACCTTTGACCAAGTGGTACCTGTTATTGCTACTGGTGCCCAGTATTCCTATGCCTGGGGTAAGGTCTATAACCTTTTAGCCAGATTACTGATCTCCCTCTTAATTGTGGTTTCTATTTGGATTGTGGGCTTAATTTTTGGCCACGGAGCCCAGGGAGTGGAATTGGTCTGTTTCATTATCGGCGGCATGTATTGGCTTTGGTGTCCAGTTTATGTGGCCAGTGTGAGGAATAATCAATACCGTCGTTTTCCCTATGTGGGTTTTTGGCGGGGGGAAGTACTGGACATTTTCATCACCGAAGAATTAATTAGTCAAACCCAGCAGGCGGATCAGTTTGGGCAGTTGGTGCTGGTGGAAAATATTGAGCGGCGCATTAACCTGGAGGTCGGCGATCGCCAGGGATTTTCGGCGGTGGTGCAGGCTCCCGTACAGAAAACATACAAAGCAATTCGGCCGGGCATGGTGGCGGAAATGTTGTTGTTCTCTAAAAATGCTGAGTTGGAGCGGGTTGGCAAATTAAGTGACCTCTATCTACCCCAATTAGACCTTTGGGTAGGGGACTATCCAGTGGTTCGTCGGGATATTTTTCGCGACATTAGCAATCAGTTCGGCTCTTCATCTCCCCGTCGTCGTCGGTCTCCATCCCTGGGTGCCTCTGGCCGATTTCGTTAAGTTTGGTTACGCAATTGGGCTAGTTTCCGGCTGTCGGACAAAAATTCACATTTATTTATCTTTCATTGGTCTTTTCTGGTCAATGGACTGTTTCTTCGATTGAAACTCCGGTGCTGACCACGGGGATCGGACAGGATTTACTTAGTTCACTGGCTCTCTATTTTCGTCTGTTAATTGCTGTATAGCTTTGCTAACAAGCTTTTAAAATCTAATTCTTTTTAGTACAAACCTCATTTTTATCTTGGCCCCATCTTTGGCGATCGCCATGGGTAACTATACCCAGGCAAATTATTTTATTTTTGTCTCGCTTTAATAAAATTAAAAACACAAAATCTTTTTATAAGGGTTTTAATAGTTTGAATAAGTTTTAAAGGCAATGAAAAGGAATTTAAGACTTCAAAATACTATTTAAGCCACATTAATACCCCAGGCTATTTCCCCAAGACCCCAAACCTCGCTAATAATGCGATCAGCCCAGCGGTGAACAAATAACCCTGAGCATTCCCCCAGAGCACTTCTTTAGGAGCAACTCCCTTGACACTGACACTTGCGGTATATGGCAAAGGCGGCATTGGTAAATCCACCACCAGTTGCAACATCTCCACGGCATTGGCAAAACGAGGCAAAAAAGTTCTCCAAATTGGCTGTGATCCTAAACATGACAGCACCTTTACCCTGACCGGTTTTCTCATTCCCACCATCATCGATACCCTGCAAGAAAAAGA
This sequence comes from Synechocystis sp. FACHB-383, assembly GCF_014698605.1. Taxonomy (NCBI): domain Bacteria; kingdom Bacillati; phylum Cyanobacteriota; class Cyanophyceae; order Synechococcales; family Merismopediaceae; genus Synechocystis; species Synechocystis sp. FACHB-383. The sequence goes on from NZ_JACJTJ010000029.1 coordinate 302,896, forward strand.
TTTCCACTACGAAGACATCTGGCCCGAGGATGTGATTTATAAGGGTTATGCCGGGGTGGATTGCGTCGAAGCCGGTGGCCCCCCCGCTGGAGCTGGTTGTGGCGGTTACGTGGTGGGAGAAACGGTAAAACTACTCAAAGAACTCAATGCCTTTGATGAATACGACGTTATTTTGTTTGATGTGCTGGGGGACGTAGTTTGCGGTGGTTTCGCCGCCCCGTTGAACTATGCTGATTATTGTTTAATCGTCACCGATAACGGTTTTGATGCCCTCTTTGCTGCTAACCGCATCGCTGCTTCTGTGCGAGAAAAAGCTCGTACCCATAGCCTCCGTCTGGCCGGTTTAATTGGTAATCGCACCTCCAAACGGGACTTGATTGATAAATACATTGAAGCCGTGCCTATGCCGGTGTTGGAAATTTTGCCCTTGATTGAAGATATTCGAGTTTCTCGGGTGAAAGGCAAAACCCTGTTTGAAATGGCGGAATCTGACCCTTCCCTAGAATATGTTTGTGATTATTATCTGAACATTGCCGATCAAATTTTGTCCCAACCGGAAGGGGTGGTGCCCAAGGATGCCCAGGATCGGGATTTATTCAGTCTTCTATCTGATTTCTATCTCAATCCTGCCCAGCCCGCTAACCAAACCAAAGAATTGGACTTGATGATGGTTTAGGCTCCTTAGTTGTCGAAAAAGCTTCAAGCTTAGTTCTTGATTATCGACTGATATGTCCGATCATATTGCCAACATCATTGGAGACCGTGGGGAAATTATTTTTGAGCTAGCTGTAACCCACTATCAAACCTTCGGCTATCCTCTTTTCAAAACAGTATTTTTGGGAGAAAAATGGCCGACTATTGATTATTACGTACAACTATCTCAAGTTGAGGATATAACACCCTTCTTTTTTGTTCAAATCAAGTCCACTAGCAATAACATCAATAATGAAACCGAAACACTAAGTATTAGTACCAGCAAAGAACAATGTGAAGAGCTCTTTAAAATGTCGGCCCCGACCTATATTGTCGGTGTTCATGAACCAACTCAAAGGGCTTTCATTCTTTCCGTTCATACCAAACTTTCCCAGGGTATCTATAGAATTCCGCTAAAATATGAATTAACTCCAACTAATTTAAGGATTCTTCACCAAGAAGTTTGTGATTTTTGGAGAAATACACCTTATAAACCTTCTAATTCTTATTTTTTATGACTACTACTACCGAAGTTCCCTGGTATGTTACTAAAAGAGGTGAATTGCTAGCTAAGCAGTTTTTATTTGAGCTTGATCCTAATGATTTAGTCTACACAGGCGATCACCCTGAGCACTTCTTCGATTATATGATTCTTTATTTAAAATCCGATGGTAGTCCCGTAACGATCGCCATGACGGTTAAGCCAACGGAGGAGGAAATTAAGGGAGTCTATCCAGTCAAAGTATCAGAATTGAACAGGCTCAAGAATGCTAACATTCCCGTCTTGATGCTCGTCATTGATGTCAAACAAAATCATTACTTTTTTAATTGGGTCCAAGAAGTTACTCAATCGGAAGAGTTGGCGATTGCAAACTCAGATGAATTAGATCAATCAATCTTAATTCCTTTACGTCATGGCACAACCGAGGAAATTCAAAAATTGAAACAAGAAATTTTAGCCATCAACTAATTTTATTAATCAAACTATCTTAGGAGAACCTAATTATGACCGTTGCCCAACAAGCCCCTTCCGCTTTAAATTTTGATTGTGAAACCGGCAATTACCACACCTTTTGTCCCATCAGTTGTGTATCTTGGCTCTATCAAAAAATTGAAGATAGCTTTTTCCTTGTCATCGGTACTAAAACCTGTGGATATTTTCTACAAAATGCCATGGGGGTAATGATTTTTGCCGAACCCCGCTATGCCATGGCAGAGTTGGAAGAAGGGGATATTTCTGCCCAGTTAAAAGATTATGAAGAACTTAAAAGACTTTGTTTGCAAATTAAGCGGGATCGTAACCCCAGTGTGATTGTCTGGATTGGCACCTGCACCACCGAAATTATCAAAATGGATCTCGAAGGTTTGGCTCCCCAACTGGAAGCAGAAATTGGCATCCCCATCGTTACGGCCCGGGCCAATGGCTTGGATTATGCTTTTACCCAAGGGGAAGATACAGTGCTGGCTTCCATGGCCCACAAATGTCCCACCTCTGCTCAAGTGCAAGGGGAAGACAAGGAAGAACGTAATGCTATTCAAAAGTTGTTAACCTTTGGTCGCAAAGCTGATGCGGAAAAAGTTGAGTCGGAATATGTGGATCATCAGCCGTTAGTTTTGTTTGGTTCCCTGCCCGATCCGGTGGTGACTAATTTAACGTTAGAGTTAAAAAAACAGGGAGTTAAAGTATCTGGTTGGTTACCCGCCAAACGTTATACGGAATTACCTGTAATTGACGAAGGTTACTATGTGGCCGGGGTTAATCCTTTCCTCAGTCGTACCGCCACCACATTGATGCGTCGGCGTAAATGTAAATTAATTGGCGCTCCATTTCCCATTGGTCCCGATGGTACCAGGGCCTGGATTGAAAAAATTTGCTCTGTGTTGGGCATTGAACCCCAAGGACTGGAGGAACGGGAAGCTCAAATTTGGGAAAGTTTGGAGGATTACATTAAGTTAATTCGGGGAAAATCAGTATTCTTTATGGGGGACAATCTGCTGGAAGTTTCCCTGGCCCGTTTCCTGATTCGTTGTGGCATGACCTGCCCTGAAATTGGCATTCCCTATATGGATAAACGTTATCAAGCGGCGGAATTAGCTCTACTGGAAAAAACCTGTGCTGACATGGGGGTTCCCTTGCCAAATATTGTGGAAAAACCGGATAACTACAATCAAATTCAACGGATTAAAGCCCTGCAACCAGATTTAGTGATCACCGGCATGGCCCATGCTAATCCTTTGGAAGCCCAGGGAATCAATACTAAATGGTCGGTGGAATTTACCTTTGCCCAAATCCATGGCTTTACCAATGCTCGGGATATTTTGGAATTAGCTACCCGTCCCCTGCGGCGTAACTCCCAACTAGGGGAATTGGGCTGGGATAAGTTAATTGCCAAAGATGTGCCTGCTCAGGTTTAGATTCCGATCGCCTTTAGGCTGAACTGTTTTACAAACAAATAACCCCATTGTCTCGGTAGGTCGAACGGCGATCGCCAGGGGCAATGGGTTTCTTTTTTCAACGATTGTAGCTATTGCTCAAAAAGGTGATTAGTCTTGTTTTTTAGTTCCTATATCAACGCCGCGATATTTAATTACTTTTCCCTTTACCTCATTATTTTGGGGAGTACATGTTTCAGAAGATTCATAGTCGATGCCCCGGTAACATTTACTGATTTTCTCAGTTTTTTCGATGGGAGCTGCTGATTTTGAAGATTCGTAGCTAATGCCACGATAATGAAGCTCTGTCTCTTTACTGTCAATAGTTTGAGTATTTGCAAGAGTATTTTTGTTCTCAAAGCTTTGCCATAAAGGGCCAACGACTATAGCCGTTAGTATTAGCAAAACAACTTTGACTTCCCAGGGCGCTAAGAGTAAACTTGCCAGTAGGTTGGCAACGGCAAAAATCACTGCTAGATGGGCAATATCATGGCGGGAGCCCCAGGCTTTATATCCAACCATTAAGCCAATAGTTAGTGGCAGTAAAAAAGTAAATTCCATAGCTTTGCTTGATCACTTTTGCTATCTTTGATATCTTCGGCACAGTTTCCGGTTCATTTTCCCTTTATTCATTTACCGGCTGTGTATGTTGTAATACCTTCTAGCATAATCTCGCTAGTCCCCAATGAAAGCTGATTTAAGCAATTACTTTTGCCCTGGTTTAAGCGGAAGAAGTTTTCTGTCGTCCTTGGCTGGCGCATTGGTCAATATTCCTTTGGCTCTGGCGATCGCCGTGGGGATGAATATGGCCCTAGGTCAGACCGGAGCAACCCAGGAAGTAGTGGTGCTGGAATCGGCTATGACACCGGAGGCCATTTTTGCCAGGGGGGTCAAGGCTGGGGAAGCGGGCAATTACGCTGAAGCAGTGCAGTTATTTTCGGCCGTACTCAAGCTGAGTCCAGACTCGCCGGAAACTCACTATAACCGTGGTCTGGCTTGGGAGAGGCTCGGCAATGTGGACCAGGCGATCGGCGACTATGGCCGCAGTATTGCCCTAGACCGTTATTACATTCCCCCCTACATCAACCGGGGTAACCTCTATAGCCAACAGCAGGACCACCACACAGCTATCCAGGATTTTACCCAGGCCATCACCTACGATCCGAACCGCTATAAGGCCTACTACAACCGAGCCAATAGTTATTTCCAACTGGGACAATACGCCCAGGCGATCGCCGACTACAACCGGGTGCTGGTGCTCAGGCCGGACTACATCAACGCCATTTATAACCGGGGTTTGGCCCACTTCCAAGCCGGACAACTAGACAATTCCCGTCAAGATCTGCTGTTTTCTGCCCAGGCTTACCTCAACCGTGGCGATCGCCTTGGTTACCTCGAAGCTCTGGATCAAATGAGTGAGTTGGGCCTATAACTTTTGCCAGCGTAGGTCACAGGGCCACAACTTTCCCTTAGTATCCAGGGCAGAAATACCGGAGAGGGGAAGGGGATACCCCTATAATTATGGCTGTCAACTGTGTTTGGAGCATTACACACCGATGTTAAGTAAAGTCCCCGCCACCATTGAAGAAATCGCCGCCCGGGAAATTTTAGACTCCAGGGGTCGCCCCACCATCGAAGCGGAAGTCCGGCTGGAAAGTGGGGCCCACGGCATTGCCCAGGTGCCCAGTGGTGCTTCCACAGGCAGTTTTGAAGCTCATGAATTGCGGGACGGAGACCCCAAGCGCTATGACGGGAAAGGGGTGGAAAAAGCAGTACGGAACGTGACGGAAAAAATTGCCCCGGTGGTGGAAGGTCTGGATGCCTTCGATCAAATGGCGGTGGATCAGGCCATGATTGACCGGGATGGAACGGACAATAAAAAAGAATTGGGGGCCAATGCCATTTTGGGGGTTTCCTTAGCCACTGCTAAGGCCGCCGCCGCTGAACTAGCCATTCCCCTCTACCGCTACTTAGGAGGCCCCTTGGCTAACGTGCTGCCGGTGCCGATGATGAACGTGATTAACGGTGGGGCCCATGCCGACAATAACGTTGATTTTCAAGAATTTATGATCATGCCAGTGGGGGCAGAAACCTTCAAAGAAGCTCTACGTTGGGGAGCAGAAGTGTTCGCCGTGTTGGGCAAAGTGTTGAAGGAACGGAAACTACTCTCTGGCGGAGTAGGGGATGAAGGGGGCTATGCTCCTAACCTCAAATCTAACCAGGAAGCGTTGGATATTCTCATTGAGGCGATCGAACAAGCTGGTTACAAACCCGGCAGTCAAATTGCCTTGGCCATGGACATTGCCGCCAGTGAATTTTTCAAAAATGGCCAGTATGAATACGACGGTGGTTCCCATTCTCCCCAGGAATTCATCGACTACCAAGCTAAGCTAGTGAGCCAATATCCCATTGTCTCCATCGAAGATGGTTTACACGAAGACGATTGGGAAAGTTGGAAAAGTTTAACCGCTTCCCTGGGCACCAAAACCCAATTGGTGGGGGATGACTTGATGGTAACGAATCCTGTACGTCTGCAAAAATCCATTGATTTGGGAGTTGCCAACGCCATTTTGATCAAACTCAATCAGATTGGTACGTTGAGTGAAACCCTAGAAACCATTTCCCTCGCCACCCGCCATAGTTACCGTTCGGTTATTTCCCACCGTTCTGGGGAGACGGAAGACACGACGATCGCCGACTTAGCTGTGGCCACCAGGGTGGGGCAAATTAAAACTGGTTCCCTTTGTCGTTCTGAGCGGGTTGCTAAATATAACCGTTTACTCCGCATTGAAGATGAGCTTGGCGATCGGGCCGTTTATGCTCCTAAAATTGGCCTAGGCCCCAAACATTCTTAGGGAGTGTTTTAAAAGCCCCCCGTTATAACCTGAAATTTTTAGGGGCAAACTAAAATTTTGCAAACGGGTTCTTCGGATTAGATTGTTGCTTGTGATTGTCTAAACTTCCTCAGTTTTGCTATTCAAGATTAATTTTTCCCATGGTTACGCCGCTGGCGGACTGTGGGAATGTTTTTTCTCTGACCCAGCCTAACCCAAAGAGGCCACGGCATTAACTTGTCCCGTAAGCTCAATAAAGTATAATTCCACTATCAAATCAGGATAGCGCTCCCGAATTTTTGCCCCAGCTTGCTTTAGATAACTGGCATGGAAATTTTCCTCCCCCTGGCGATCGCCAAAGGGTAAAGGGTTAGCCTGAGCGTAGGCGCCACAATCTTGGTGATCAAAAATAATCACCCTACCGATGTTATGCAACTGTTTGGAAAGGGCTAGTTGATCCCAGAAAGTTTCCACTTCAGCAGGATGGGGAAAACCAGTCAGGGCCAGGGAAGCTCCGGCTAAAGCTACCCAGTCATAGGCTTGGGCCAAACCCTGTTGCCCCAGAAAGGAATGCTGATATTCAAGAAAACGGAAATCAATGCAACTAAGCACCAATGCCTTGGCTTGGGATGAATTCCCTAGGTCAGCCGGGCTATCCATGGAGGGTAAGCCAACCAACAAACCAGCAGCCACCAGACCCCGCAGAAAATGGCGACGGGGGAGGGTATGGTTTGGTGGGCAACAGCCCCAGGGGTAACAATCAGGCAAATTAACTGGTTTAACCATAGCTACGGGCACTATAGGGGAGATGATTGGCGCTTGTGCTAGAATCAAACGTCAATAGATAACAGTATCAAGTCAGCCTAATTTTTATTCCCTGAATACGCCCTAAATTTTCTTAGCTGTGGCGTGGGGGGAACGGAAAGCGGGGGAACCAACCTAGGGGCTTATTCCTAAAAATATTAGGAAGGAAAAACTCTCATTTCTAGCCCGTCAGCTAACCCCGTAGGCATTGAGGGAGGACTAATAAATCATCATTGTTCACCGATGTTTTGACTTTATTGAGGAACTCAGCCAGGGACGCGACTGTTATTTCATCCTGTTCTAAATAAAGTTGAGATTGATGATGCAAGAGTTTTGTCATTAGTTTTTGTTCGTCTATTCCATTCAAGGTTGGGAGAATTTATGTCCCTGGCCTTGTTCTGGTTTTGATCCATCCTGCCATGGCGTGGCCATTCCTTTGATACCCTCATTCAAAGAGGTGATGATGATGTGCTTTTTGGCTCATTTTCTGTCTGCTTTGGTTGTTTTCGACTAATTACGGCTTACTCTAATCGTCCGGAGGTTTTATGGCGGCCAATATACCTGCTTTGCTTTCCCTTGGGGTTTTTATCGGGGTTATTCTCCTGATTATGTCGGAGAAAATGCACCTAACCATTGCCGCCTTTTTGGGGGCGTTAATTCTAGTTTTCACCCATGTGATTACCCTCAAGGAGGGCATTGATTACATCAGTCAAAGTTATGCCACCCTAGCACTATTTTTTGGGGTGATGGTGTTGGTAAGATCCTTCGAGCCCACCAACATTTTTCAGTATTTAGCCACTCAAATGGTATTGCTAGCCAAAGGTAGTGGCAAACTCCTCGTGCTGGGGGTAATTGCCATCACAACTCCCATCTGTGCTGTGTTACCCAATGCCACCACAGTGATGCTTTTTGCCCCTCTGATTCCTCCCTTGGCCCAGGAAATTGGTGTGGATTTTGTCCCCCTATTGATCTTAATGGTGTTTGTGGCCAACAGTGCTGGGCTGTTAACGCTGGTGGGAGATCCCGCTACTTTTATCGTTGGAGACGCCATTAATATCAGTTTTAATGAGTACCTATTCAAACTGAGTTTTATGGGGGTTCTGGCCATTATTAGTATTTTGGCGATCGCCCCGATACTATTTCGTAAAATTTGGCGCAGTCGGTTTACCCATTTAGAAGATCTTCCCCATCCCCAAATTAATCACCCCAAAATCTTGATGGCCGGGGGAATTATTATTGCCTTAGTGCTGATTTTTTTCGTTATTGGTGAAAATTTACCTGTTCCCATTCCCCCCGCTTCGGTAGCCCTAATGGGGGCCTGTCTGGCCTTACTTCTTGCCCACCAAAGCAAAATTGACACTGTACATAATATTTTACGGGACGTGGATTGGAGCACCCTCATCTTTTTCATGTCCATTTTTGTCATTATTGGCTCTTTGGAAAAAACTGGAGTAACTGCTTCCCTTGCCCAACTTTTGGCGGTGGTGGTGGGGCAAAATATTGCTTTTGGGGCGATCGTTTTAGTGTTTACGGTGGGATTGTTATCCAGTGTGGTGCCCAATATTCCCCTGGTGGTGGCCATGGTTCCCCTGCTCAAACAATATGTGGTTAATATTGGTTTTGCTGGCCCGGAAATATTGACCCCTGATTTTGCTGGACAATTGCCGGTGGAAGTATTGCCTTTGTTTTACGCCATGATGTTTGGCGCTACCCTGGGGGGCAATGGCACTTTAGTGGGGGCTTCCTCCAATATTGTGGCGGCAGGCATTTCCGAACAACATGGGCGACCGATTTCCTTTCACCGTTTTTTACACTATGGTTTGCCGGTGATGGCAGTGCAGTTGGTGGTGGCGGCTCTTTTTGTGGCTTGGTTGATGCTCACCCGATAGGGCGGATAAAGCCTAATCAGAATTTGCTTGGGAGGTGGATGGATAACCTTGCTCCATGGCGATCGCCTGGCGTACCAAACGGGGATAGGCCAGGAGAAAGTACCACCACCAGAGGGCAATGACGGCGGCCACGGGTAAGGATAACCACCATCGATGGAACAGTAACCAACTAGCGGCAATAATCACTGACCCAGTGAGTAAAATTGTCCAAGGCTGACACCAGCGGGGCTTTTCTGACCAAACGTCGTAATTTTCAGGATGATCCATAATGTTTTGCTGCTTAATAGCCCAAGCATAGGTTTGCAAGTCATTGCTGACTGTCCAAGTTGAGGGGAAACTAGATACAAGCCCCCCACTATTGCGGTCGTTTGATTGAGTCGATTTAGGGGGGCGACTGAAATTTTGACGACAGAGCCTAATAATTTTTGATCATTAACTCTTTCCCTTTAGAAGCTTTTTCTTGCTTGTAATTGTTCATCCCATATTGTAAATCCCATTCAATAATTTGAGCAAAACTAAATAATTTTCTAATTTCTTCAGAATCATCGTAGGTAATTAACCATTTATGGGGACAGGCTTTCATAATTTCAGCAAATCTCTGATGATCAAAGGAAGTGTGTAAATCTCCCTTTTTGCCATAGAGTTTGGACTTAGTGGCGCTCAGGTAGGGCGGATCGAGAAAAATAAATACCCCTTCCCCCGGTGAATCAATTAATTGCTGATAATCCAGATTGGTAATGGCGACATTGGTAAGCATTTTGCCTAAATCATTCAACCTGACAATGGAAGAATTGGTGAAACGTTTCTCAAACGCCTGCTGGGAATAGCCCCCGGATTCAACTGTGCCGGAGAAGGTGATGCGATTCAGCACAAAAAAACGCACTGCCCGGGTAAATTCATCCAATTCCAGCCCATCTTCAGTTAATTTAGCAAAAAGTTTTCTGCCATCGGTTTGTTGATTTTTTACTTCTGTAACTGCGTCCGTTAGCCGTTCAATTTCCCCTTGGGCATATTTCCAAAAGCAATATAAATCAAAATTTAAGTCATTAATCCAATATTTATTAATGTTATCGCCAAAAATTTGTTTGATAGCTAAAAATACTGATCCCCCACCAATAAATGGCTCCCGATACTCCTTAATTTGAGCGGGAATATGGGGCAAAATTTGCTTCAGGGCTTTGGATTTGCCCCCTGGATAACGCAAAGGACTTTTGATTTTGTCCCTTTGAGCAGCAGAATGCTCTGGTTTCTCCGTCTCCCCCGCCCCCTTCATCATCTAATTCGCTCTATACTGCTGTTTCCAAAAATTGACCTAGGTGCCGGAATTTGTCATATCGTAGTTGTTTCCTTTCTTGGGCAGTCAATTGGGCCAAGGTGTTGAGGTGGAACAATAAAGCTTCCTTTAACTTAGCGGCGGCTCCCAATGGATCAGCGTGGGCGGCTCCCTTTGGTTCGGGAATGATGCCATCAATAATTTGTAACTTGGCTAAATCGTCAGCGGTAATTTTTAGGGCGATCGCCGCTTTGTCCGATTTTTTCGCATCCTTCCAGAGAATGGCCGCACAGGCCTCTGGAGTAGCCACCGTGTAGACCGCATTTTCCAGCATCAATACCCGATCGCCAACGCCAATCCCCAACGCACCGCCGGAACCCCCTTCCCCAATGACGGTACAAAGAATGGGCACATCTAACCGAAACATTTCCCGCAAATTAACGGCGATCGCCTCTCCTTGACCCAACTTTTCTGCATCAATGCCGGCCCAAGCACCGGGGGTATCAATAAAAGTGATGATAGGCATGCCAAAGCGATCAGCATGTTCCATCAACCGCAGGGCCTTACGGTAACCATTGGGGGCCGCCATGCCAAAATTACGGGCCACATTATCTTTGGTATCCCTTCCCTTTTGATGGCCCATAATCACCACAGGCCGAGTTCCCAACCGAGCCACTCCCCCCACCAAAGCCGGATCATCGTACCCCCCACGATCGCCGTGCATTTCAAACCAGTCATCTGCAATGGCTTGAATATAGTCCAACGTGCTAGGACGACGGGGATGGCGGGCTAACTGCAACCGCTGAGAAGGATTGAGATTGCTAAAAATTTCCTGGCGCAATTGTTCAGCCCGATTTTCTAGTTGGCTGAGCTGTTCGGACACGTCCACATTTTTTTCTTGGGCTAGTTCCCGGATTTGATTAATTTTTTCCTCTAACTCATAGAGGGGCTTCTCAAAATCCAGCAGAAAAACACGACGCTCACTTTTACTCATAACTAGGGATGGATTAGCCGGGCTAAGGGTGATGGATTTCTCCAGCGTATCAAAAAGCCGTGACTTTAATGCTGGCGTTGACCCAACCTTCGGGAGCGAAACGCCCGGGGCGACTGTGACCACCATAAGCAAAAAAGACCGACTGGGCCTAGCTTAGTCCCTTATCAGTGCCACGAAAAAGAGGGGGCCAACCCCAGCAAAAACCAAAGCTAAAGATAAACAAAAGATTAAGGTCAAAAGCGTGACATTGCCTGTCCGCCCTTCGTAAAATAGGGAAGATTGTATTTTTTGTTACGGTTATACGGTTTTTTCCCCTTCCCTTGACCAGATTTTGCCCCTAAATTATTAAAGGTTTTTGCGTCTGCTGTCAAAATTACTACCATTTGGGGCTTTGTCCAGCCCCCAGCCTGCCCTTCTGTAATCCCCAGTTCCGTAGATATTGGCTTTTTATACACTGTCCATTTCCGGTTGACCCACCATGGTTATTTCCTCGCCGCTCCATCAAGAAACAGTTTTTTCCCTCGAAGTCATTCGTTCCACCGCCAGTGAACTGGTGCGCCAAAACCGTCTCGATCGCCAACAGCCCATCTATACCCTTTGTCAATTCATCCCTGCCCGGCAATGGTTAGCAGTGGAAAGGGAGTTGGAAATGCACGATTACCTTTTGCGGGACCACATCATCGATCTGATGAATTGCGAAGCCTGGGATTTCCAGGACCCAGACGGTTACGGTTGTGCCTAGGGAGAAAGGGCATTTCTTGAAAGGATTTTGAAAAGCCCTCCTGCAAGTCCTTAGCTTCCCAAAGGTCGGGTTATGGGTAAGGCAAAGGCAATGTGCCGATGGGAACCATCCCCCCCCCCTAGAGGCTCCAGCAATGTCGCTATCCCACGGCGATCGCCTCCATTGAGCCGAGATGAGCTGATTTAGCCATTTTTCCGCCGAATCAAGTATTCTGGGGGGGCATTGATGGTTGCTCCAATTCCCTAGGGGTTAACAATTGCGCTAAACTAACCTCAGCTATTATTTTTATTTCTAACTTCTATTCTATTTCTTAGCATTATCGCTAGTTATTTTTATTTTTACGATTTAACTTTATATGTCAATTCATAGTGGTATTCCTTTCCGCAGGGATCGTTTGTCTATCTTTGTGGATGGGAATAATATGTTTTATGCACAGCAGAAAAATGGCTGGTTTTTTGACCCGAGAAGGGTATTATCTTTTTTCACTGAAGATCCATCCGTAAAACTCGTCAACGCCTTTTGGTACACTGGTCTGAAAGATACCCAAGACCAAAGGGGTTTTCGGGATGCCTTAATTAGTTTAGGGTACACCGTCAGAACTAAAATTCTGAAGGAATATTACGACGACATTTCTGGTAAATACTCCCAAAAAGCTAATTTAGACATTGAAATTGTTGTAGATATGTTTAACACCGTTGATCAATATGATCGGGTTGTTTTATTCAGTGGCGATGGCGATTTTGAACGGGCGATCGAGCTATTAAGATCGAAAAGTACCCACATCACTGTAGTTTCCACCGAAGGAATGATTGCCAGGGAATTGCGTAATGCCACCGATCGTTATATTGACCTTAATGACATCAGACCAGCCATTGAAAAACAGGATTTTTATAGCACTGAACAAACTGCTTAACTGTCTTCTTAATAAATTCCTATTAATAGGAATGGATAATCTAGTAAGTAATACTAAAGAGACTGCGCCCGAGAATGAAAATTCCTAGTGATGCTATCATTCCAGTAGAAAAACTAACTTGTTATCTACTGATCTTTAAACCCCAAGATGACAAATCAAAATTTCTCGCTCAAGCTGGTTTCACCTTAGATGCTCCCGAAAATTTGGAACGGGCGATACGAATACTTATTTCCACTGAGTCTGCCATCTTTGACGGTAACAACGAATATGGCAAATTCTATCGAGTTGAAGGACCACTGCAGGGAACCCAAACCAGAACTATAAATGTTGTCACTATCTGGATACAGTGGCATATTGACCAAAAATTTCGGAGAGTTTCAAGTAAATAATGATATGGCATGATAGAGAATATTGAGTAATGAGATTTTGGAAAGATGTCTACAGACTGTCACTGTCCTCAATGTGGTCATGAGCATGTGGTCA